>NZ_CP031697.1:4840000-4990672 GCF_004136375.1 Xanthomonas oryzae pv. oryzae | reverse complement strand
GCCGTGCACGCAGCCCGGTAGTGAAAAGAGGATGGGCCAGACTAGCACCGGGGACACGGTTTTCCCAGAGTTATTCACAGGTCCATCCACAGGCGGCGGTCAGCGTCAGCTGCGGCGATGCGCGCGGGTTGTTGACCAGGGCTGTAGCGGACCTATAGAATTACCGGTTCTATTCGTCTCCATTCATGCAGAGGGCCCCATGGCCACCAAGCGTACGTTCCAACCCAGCAACCTCAAGCGAGCACGCGACCATGGCTTCCGCGCACGTATGGCAACCGCCGACGGCCGCAAGATCCTGGCTCGCCGCCGCGCCAAGGGCCGCAAGCGCCTGAGCGCTTGATTGCCGCGCCGCTCCCTGCGGCCGAGGCAGTCCTTACCGTGAACGCATCGAACCCGTGCAGGCGATTTCCTCGCTCTGCGCGGGTTCGTACGCGTGCGCAATATACGGTCGTTTTCGACAACGCACGCCGCACCTCGGATCCGCTATTGAGCCTGCACTGGCGCACTGGCGATACCCCGCCGCGCCTGGGCATGGCGGTGTCGCGCAAGGTCGATACGCGTGCGGTCGGACGTAACCGCATCAAACGTGTGTTGCGCGATGCCATGCGACATCTCTTGCCTGAGTTGGCCGGTGGCGATTACGTCATCGTGGCGCGCTCGGCAGCTGCAAAAGCGACCAATCCGCAGATCCGCGACGCCTTCCTGCGTCTGTTGCGCCGTGCCGGTGCATTGCCCCTACCTGCTGCGCCCGGCACAATGCCGCGCGCCAGGACGATGCACCCATCCTCCCTTTCCCCGACAGAGCCGGACCTGTAGTTCCGACTGAGCGAGTTGCTGCCCGATGAACCAGACCCGTGTTTTCCTGATTTTTGCCTGGCTGATGGTCGCGGCGCTGCTGTGGATGGAGTGGGGCAAAGAAAAAGCGGCTGCCAATGCGCCCGGGGCGGCTGCGACGCAATCGGTGCCGGCGGCACGTGATCTGGATGCGGCAACGCCAAGCGCGGCGAATGTGCCCGCAGCTCAGGCGATTCCGCAGGCTGGTGCGCCGGGTAAGGTTCCGGCAACCAGCACCACCACCGCGACACCGGCTGCTGCCGGCACTGCACCGGTGGTCACCCTGACCTCGGACGTGCTGCGCCTGAAGCTGGATGGCCGCAGCGTGCTCGACGCCGAGCTGCTGCAGTTCCCGCAGACCAAGGACGGCACCGCGCCGGTCAGCCTGCTGACGGAAGACGCGGCGCACCCGTACAACGCCACCAGTGGCTGGGCCAGTGAGCATTCGCCGGTGCCGGGCGTCGGCGGCTTTCGCGCAGAACAGCCTGGCACGACGTTTGAACTCGCCAAGGGCCAGAACACGCTGGTGGTGCCGTTCGTGTGGAATGGCCCCAACGGCGTGTCGATCCGTCGCACCTTTACCCTGGAACGTGGTCGCTATGCGATCTCGATCAAGGATGAAGTGATCAACAAGAGCGCCGCGCCGTGGAACGGTTATGTGTTCCGCAAGCTGAGTCGGGTGCCGACCATCCTCAGCCGCGGCATGACCAATCCGGATTCCTTCAGCTTCAACGGGGCGACCTGGTACAGCCCGCAGGCAGGCTACGAGCGTCGTGCGTTCAAGGACTACATGGACGACGGCGGCCTCAATCGCCAGATCACCGGCGGCTGGATAGCGCTGTTGCAGCACCACTTCTTCACCGCGTGGATTCCGCAGAACGACCAAGCCTCGCTGTATGTGTTGAACAAGGACGGCCCACGCGACGTGGCCGAGTTGCGCGGCCCGGCTTTCACCGTGGCGCCGGGCCAGACCGCGACCACCGAAGCGCGCCTGTGGGTGGGTCCGAAGCTGGTCAGTCTGATCGCCAAGGAAGACGTGAAGGGGCTGGACCGCGTGATCGATTACAGCCGCTTCTCGATCATGGCCATCATCGGCCAGGGCCTGTTCTGGGTGCTGAGCCATCTGCACAGCTTCCTGCACAACTGGGGCTGGGCGATCGTCGGCCTGGTGGTGTTGCTGCGGTTGGTGCTGTATCCGCTGTCGTCTGCGCAGTACAAGTCCAGTGCCAAGATGCGCAAGTTCCAGCCGCGCCTGGCGCAACTCAAGGAGCGCTACGGCGACGATCGCGTCAAGTACCAGCAGGCCACGATGGAGCTGTTCAAGAAGGAAAAGATCAACCCGATGGGCGGCTGCCTGCCGCTGCTGATCCAGATGCCGATCTTCTTCGCGCTGTACTGGGTGCTGGTGGAGTCGGTGGAACTGCGTCAGGCGCCGTGGCTGGGCTGGATCCAGGACCTGACCGCGCGCGACCCGCACTTCATCCTCCCGGCGCTCAACATCGCGATCATGTGGGCGACGCAGAAGTTGACCCCGACCCCGGGCATCGATCCGATGCAGGCCAAGATGATGCAGTTCATGCCGCTGGTGTTCGGCGCCATGATGGCCTTCGTGCCGTCCGGTCTGGTGCTGTACTGGGTGGTCAACGGCGGTTTGAATCTGCTTATCCAGTGGTGGATGATCCGCCAGCACGGCGAGAAGCCGAGCAAGATCATCCGGGCCAACGCCAAGTAAGTTGAAGAAGGCCCGCCGCAAGGCGGGCTTTCTGCATGTCAGCCCGCATCTGTTGTCTCTTTCGCCAAGGACGCCGTCGTGACCACATCGCCGTTGCATCGCCTGCTGCTGTGCGCAAGTTGCGTGGGAGTGCTGGCGCTGGCCGGCTGTGGGAAGCAGGGCGCGAGCGATGCGGCCTCCGCCGCGAAATCCTCTGCTGCAACGACCGCAGGAACGCAGGCCGACAAGAGCGCCGACGCTGCGCAGGCATTGATCGCGCAACTGCGCGAACAGCTGGACCGGCACCGCCGCATCATCGTGCTGCTGGCCGATGAGGACAAGCAGACCCCACGCGATCGCGCCATGTCCAGCAGCGTGGGGCAGCAGCTGTTCCATGAAAATCTCGAGCAGCGCGAACGCATCGCTGCATCGTTCGAAACAGTCCTGACATCCAAGGACGCGAACCGGTTCGCGACGATTGCTGCGGTGCTGGACGAGGTGGAATCGGCGCCGGATCTCTCCGATGCCGACCGCCTCGCCGTTGGCGAGGTATTGCGCGATCTGCATGCGCGCATCGGTCGCGACTCTGCGTTGCCAGCGGTGAAACTGCATCAGCGCATCGGCGAGGATCTGGAGGCGCTGGACGAAATCGAGCGCAGCTACACCAAGGAGCTGACGCAGATCTTCAGTCGCTTCGACCGCAGCCGCGCCATCGTGCCCAAGCGCGAGAAGTGGGACGACTACGTGGCGCATCTGCGCCCGCTGTACACGCGCGAGAAGATCCTGCGTGACCATGGCGTGGTGGAGCCGTATCCGTTCTCGGCACGCGACAGCGACAGCGAAGTGTTCGGCCGCGACCTGCCACCCAAAACAGTGGTGCTGACCTTCGACGATGGTCCGCACAAGGCCTATACCGAAGAGATCGTGGCGATCCTCAAACGCTACGACGTGCCCGGGGTGTTCTTCGAAGTAGGGCGCAATCTGGGTAGCCCGGATGCCGCCGGCAAACCCAAACTCGCGCCGCTGTCCAAGATCAGCCGCACGCTGATGGAAGAGGGGTATGCAGTTGGAAACCACAGCCTGACCCACGCGCAGTTGTCCAAAACCACCGGCGCAGCGCAGCGCAGCCAGGTACTGGATACCGACACCTTGCTGCGTGCGGTGGACGACAAGCGCGCGCCGTTGTTCCCGTTTCCGTATGGCGCGCGCACTGCGGAAGGCTTGCAGCTGCTGGGCGAGGCCGGCCTGAAGTCCATCATGTGGAATATCGACTCGCTGGACTGGGCCGACCCGGTGCCGGAATCCATCGTGCAACGCGTGCTCGACCAAGTGAACAAGGCGCAGCGCGGCATTGTGCTGTTCCATGATATTCACGACCGCGCGGTGAAAGCGCTGCCGCAAATTCTTGATCGCCTCATCGCCGATGGTTACCAGTTCGCCGACTGGAATGGTCGCGACTTTTCGGTGGCGCGCGCACCCAGCGCGGTGGCCGATGCCACGGTGACCACCGGCTATGCCCAATCATGGGCGATCGTGATCGGTATCGACGATTACGCACATTGGCCCAAGCTGGAATACGCGGCCAACGATGCGCAGGCGATTGCCAGCACCTTGACCGGACCGCTGGGATTTCCGTCGTCGCAGGTGATCGTGCTCAAGAACGGTGAGGCGACACGCAACAACATCCTCGCCGCATTTCACGACCGTCTCGGCGAAGGCCGCATGCAGACCAACGATCGCGTGTTCGTGTTCTTCGCCGGGCACGGCGCCACGCGCCGGCTCGCCTCCGGGCGCGATCTTGGTTACATCGTTCCGGTCGACTCGGACCCGGAGCATCTGGCCAACGATGCGATCGCAATGAGCGATTTGCAGAACATCGCCGAAAGCCTGCAGGCCAAGCACGTCTTGTTCGTGATGGATGCATGCTACAGCGGGCTGGGATTGACGCGTGGTGGGCCAACGTCCAGCGCGTATCTGCGCGAGAACGCGCGGCGGATTGCACGCCAGATGCTGACCGCCGGCGGTGCCGATCAACAGGTGGCCGATAGCGGGCCCAATGGGCATTCGGTGTTCACCTGGGTGTTGTTGCAGGCATTGGCCGGCAAGGGGGATCTCAATGGCGATGGCTTGATCACCGGAACCGAACTGGCTGCATATGTGGCGCCTGCGGTGCCGGTCGTCTCGGCGCAGACACCGGCATTCGGCAGCCTGCCGGGTTCGCAAGGCGGTGAATTCGTGTTCCAGGTTCCCAGCGGCGAAGAGTTTCTCACTGCAGAGACCGCACAGCTGTCTGCCGATGCGATTGCGCTCAACGGACGCGTGGATGCCGCGCGCCCTGCGCCGGCCACAGCCGGTGCGGCAGCGACGGCAGCGCCGGTCACGGTGAAAACCCTGCAAGGTGGCGAAGCCACGCTGGTGGTGCCCACCGCAGTGAACAGCAGCGACCGCCAACGCGCGCAATTGGCCAACGAACGCGGCTTGCAGTTGTACAAGGAAAAGCGCTACGCCGACGCAGCCGAGCAATTTGCCGAAGCGCTCAAGCTGCGTGCGGATTTTGCACTGGCGGCCAATAACCTTGGTTTTGTGTATTTCCGCCAGGGGCGCTCCGCCGAATCGGCGCGCCGGCTGGAAACTACCTTGAAGATCGATCCGTCGCGTGCGGTGGCCTATCTCAATCTGGGCGATGCGTATGCAGAGGGCGGTGATCGCGAGAAGGCACGCAAGGCCTATTCGACGTATCTGGAGTTACAGCCGCAAGTCAGCGGTGCGGCGCAGGCGCGTGCGCAGCTGCAATCGCTGTGACGCAAGCCGGCCGACACGATGTTGCGCGGAGTCGCCAGCAGGGCGCGACCTTGTCGGCACGGATGGATGAGCCGGAAGGACCCGCGCACAGGTAATAGGCCGCTGGCGATCGTGCAGTGGATTCCATAGACATTTCCCTTTCAACCCACGTCAGAGCAGTGCCCATGTCGTCTTCCACCTCCACCATCGTTGCCATCGCCAGTGCTGCCGGAACCGGTGGCGTGGGCATCGTGCGCCTGTCCGGGCCGCAGTCGCGGCAGATTGCAGTGCAATTAGGTGTTGCGCGTCTGCAGCCGCGGCATGCGCACTACGCGCGTTTCCGCGATGCGCAGGGCGCGGTGATCGATGATGGCATTGCGCTGTGGTTCAACGCGCCGCACAGTTTTACCGGCGAAGATGTTGTCGAGTTGCAAGGCCATGGCAGCCCGGTACTGTTGCGGCAACTGGTTGCCCGTTGCATCGAATTGGGTGCACGTCAGGCACGCGCCGGTGAGTTCAGTGAGCGTGCGTTCCTCAACGGCAAACTCGATCTTGCGCAGGCCGAAGCGATCGCCGACGTGATCGCAGCCGGCGACCTGCGGGCGGCACGCGCCGCGCGGCGCGCACTGGATGGCGTGTTTTCGCGACGTGTCGATGCAGTGGCCCACACCCTGACCCGTCTGCGCATCCATGTCGAAGCGGCCATCGACTTTGCCGACGAGCCGCTCGACACCTTGGGCGGCAACCAGGTACGCGACGGCTTGACCCAGGCGCGCACCCTGCTCGCCCAGTTGCTGCGCGATGCCGAACGCGGACGCACGTTGCGCGACGGCCTGCATGCGGTGTTGATCGGCCCGCCCAACGCCGGCAAAAGTTCGTTGCTCAATGCACTGGCCGGTAGCGACCGCGCGATCGTCACCGATGTCGCCGGCACCACCCGCGACACCTTGCACGAAGCCATCCAGCTCGACGGCTTCGAGTTGACCCTGGTCGATACCGCGGGCCTGCGCGATGGTGGCGATGCGATCGAACGCGAAGGCATGCGTCGCGCCCGCGCCGAACTGGAGCGCGCCGATCTGGCCTTGGTGGTGCTGGATGCACGCGATCCGCAGGCGGCACGCGCGGCGATCGGCGATGCCATCGATGCAGTACCGCGTCAGCTGTGGATCCATAACAAATGCGATCTGCTCAGCGATGCCGCGCCACTCGACGTCAATGCGATTGCCGTCTCGGCGGTGACCGGTCAAGGACTTGAGCAACTGCACATCCGCCTGCGCGAGCTTGCGCTCGGCGATGGCGTGGAAAGCGTCGATGGCGAGTTCTCTGCCCGCACGCGGCACGTGGAGGCGCTGCGTCGCGCCGAACGACACGTGGACGCCGCCGATTTGGAACTGGGCTTCGAACAACTCGAACTGGCCGCCGAAGAACTGCGCCTGGCGCATGAAGCGCTCGGCGAGATCACCGGGAAGATCAGCGCCGATGACTTGCTCGGCAAGATCTTTTCGAGTTTCTGTATCGGCAAGTGATGCGGTCGTGCTCAGCGTATTGCTACACGCTGAGGTTGTCGGAGTCAGCCCGTGCCACAAGTGCGTATTCGCTTAGCACACCGCCTGCGTAGTTAGCGCTGCTGGCGGCATCTGGTGCTTGGCGTCTGAGTGCGCACCCGCCGCTTGACTCTTCCGAGTTACATCACACCAGGCAACACCGTCTTCAGCGCTTCGCGTTCCGCATTACACGCCGCCGCTGCCGCTGCCGTCGGCTGCTTCGCCTGCGCTTTCTCGATCTCGCGGCGTGCGGCGGCCAGGTCTTTTTCGAATGCGGGGTTGCCGTGCAAGGCGGCGACGGCGGCGGCGCCCACCATGCGGCCTTGGATGACATCGCTCTGCCAGTGCACGTTGCAGACCAGGCGGCTATCGCCGAAGGCACGGCCGCGGGCGAGCAGGGCATCGCGGTGGGCGGGTGCGATTTCCGACAGGATCAGGCCCCAGGTCCAGCCGATGGCGGTGTGGCCGGAAGGGTAAGAGCCGTTCTTGCGCAGGGCGGCGTCATCGTCCGGGGTGCACATCGGCTGCGCATTGCGCATGAACGGGCGTGGACGCTGATAGCGCGCCTTGGCGGCACTGGTGGCGGTACTGGCATCGCGCATGCTGCGTTCGAGCACGCGCACCAGATGCGGGGTGCTGGTCTGGTCGATCTGTATGCCGAGCGCGCAGCTGAAATGCGTGGCTGCGGCCGGAAAGCGCAGCACTGCGTCCTGCGCGGCCAGCTCCCAGCGCGGCGTGCCGCGCAGGGCGAGCATGGCCTTGGAAACCGTCTCGTCGTTGGCGAGCGCGGCGCTGTCATCCTGTGGTGGCGGCGGCACCAGCTGCAGGCTGTCGGGCAGTTCGCTCTTTTCCAGGTATCCATGCGCGTCGGTTGCGATCACCGAGCCGGCTGGCGCCGCGCCTTGTCGCGCGCCGGCAAGGCCGCTGCCGACCAGCAAGGCGGCGATGGCGATGCCCGTCAGTGTTCTGCGAGAACGACCTGCGCTGCGCTGCGACATGGGCACACCCTCGACCAACACGAATGGAAGACCTCGCAATATTACGACGCAGAGATGACAGCTGCATGCCAGTGCAACGCACTAACGGCGAGGGATGCGAAAGGTCGTCGTCGCATTGTCATGTTTCGGCAGCATCGACGCAAGACGACTGTCGCACGCTTGCCGCCATCTGTTGACCCGTCCCCAGCACCGCTCATTCTCAAGATCCATCACTTCAGTGCCGCCGTTCTTGCTGCGCTCGTGCTCGCGCCTGCCGCCTACGCTGCCGACCTCGACGTGTCTGCCGATACCGGTACGAGCGTGCAGCAGCTCGATACGGTGTCGGCGATCGGCAAGGGCGAAACGCGCCAGGTGCAGCGCATCACCCAGCAGGACGTTCCGGTGTTGCCGCCGGGCACCAGCATCCAGAAGCTGCTCAACCGCATGCCGGGCGTGAACGTGCAATCCAACGACGCGTTCGGTGCCAACGAAGAGTCGCAGACGATCAGCCTGCGCGGCTTCAACGGTACGCGCCTGGGCTATACGCTCGACGGCCTGCCGCTGGGCGACAACGCCTATGGCAATTACAACGGTCTCAACATCAGCCGCGCATTGATTGCGGAAAACTTCGGCGGTGTGTAGCTGGCTTCGGGCATCGGTGCGCTCGGTACTGCCTCCACCAGCAACCTGGGTGGCACCATCCAGTATTACTCGACCGATCCGTCCAGCGTGTTCGGCGGGGAGGTGTCGCAGACGGTGGGCTCCGATGCCAATCGGCGCACCTTCCTGCGCGTGGATACCGGCGATTACAACGGGTTTTCGGCGTATCTGTCTGGCATCAACGCCGAAGCCGACATGTGGGCGCGGCCGGAATCGCCGACCACCACGCGGCAGTTCAACGCCAAGGGTATGTACCAAGTTCGACGGCGGCAAGCTGACCACATTCGCCGACACCTCGCGCACCTCGCAGGCGGACTATCTGTCCAAGAGCGGCATGGCGCGTGGCCTGGGTTGGGACTGGAATCTGTACGCGCCGGACTGGAACCGCGCATTGGCGGCTGCATATTGCGCGCCAGCCACGCGTAATGCGGCGCGCTGCGGTTTTAGCGGCGGGGTCGATAACATCGAAGATGCGTATTACCAGAGCCGCGCGTTGCGCGACGACGACCTGTTCTATATGGCCGGCGACTTCCAGCCTAACGATGCGATCAGCCTGCACACGCAGGTCTATCACCATGAAAACAAGGGCCAGGGCCACTGGTGGTCGCCGGGACAGGCGTCCAATTCGGGCACGCCACAGGCATTGCCGATTTCCATCCGCAGCACCAATGACTGGATCAACCGTACCGGCGGCATCGCCTCGCTCGGTTGGGACCTTGGCCCGCATCATCTGGAAGCCGGCCTGTGGTACGAGCGCAATCACCATGATCTGGAACGCAACTTCTACTGGATTACCGGCCCGGTCAGCGACGACACGTTCCTGCAGAACCCCAACCGTCGCTTGTTTTCGCAGAACGACGTCATCACCACGCGCCAGTTCTATGTGCAGGGCAACTTCAAGTTCCTCGATGAGCGCCTGAGCCTGGACGTGGGCATCAAGAGCCCGAGCACCGAAATGACCGCGCGCAAAACGCCGGGCGTGGCAGTGAAAGCGCCGGTGGCAACCGGCTTGCTCACGGCCAGCGAATCAGTGTTGCCGCAGATCGGCTTGGGTTATCGCCTCGCCGAAGGCCAGGAAGTGTTCGTCTCGTATGCGGAAAATATCGCCGCATTCCAGGGTGCCGGCGCCGGTGGTCCGTTGCTGGTGACCCAGGCATCGTTCGATGCCAGCGTCGGCGCATTGGAGCCGGAAAAATCGCGCACGCTGGAAGCAGGCTATCGCTTTGTCCGCGACCGCTTCGAAGCCTCGCTGGTCGGTTACGACGTCACCTTCGATAACCGCCTGCTCTCGCTCAACCCGTGTGCCAGCATCCAGCAGGGCACCACGCCGGCGTGCACCACGCGTTTCTTCAACGTCGGCTCGGTGAGCAGCCGCGGCGGCGAACTGACGGTGATCTGGAAGCCGACCAGCGACCTGCAGTGGTACAACTCGGCGTCGATCAACCGTTCGACCTATGACGACAACTTACGTGCAGAACGGCGTGACCATCCCTACCGCCGGCAAGTACACGGTGGATACGCCCAAGCGCATGTTTGCCAGCGAAATCGCCTTCAACTACGAAAACTGGAACGTCAACCTGCGCGGCAAGTACACCGGCCAGCGCTATTACACCTACACCAACGATCAGGGCGTGGGCGGCTACACCAAGTTCGATGCCGGCGCCGGGTATGCATTCGGCCAGGTCGGCGTGCTGCAGGCGCTCAAGCTCTCGCTTAACGTCACCAACCTCACCGACAAGCGTTACGCCTCCAACCTCACCGCGTTCGCCAACACCGACCCGAACGGGCGTCAGCTGGCGTTCCATGCCAGTGCACCGCGTCAGGTGTTTTTGACGCTGGATGCGAAGTTCTGAGGACGGGAATCGGGAATCGTAAGAGCCGTTCTTGCGGTTGCTGACCGATTTCCGGTTTCGATCGACGTAGACAGGTTTAAGCTGGCTAACCAAACGTCGCGCGTGATTTTCCGGCGGGTGCGGACGATGCAGCGGAAGCGGGATGTACAGTCGTAGCTCCCCCGCCGCCTATCGACCAGACTCGCCTGGCGGTGATGTGTCGATTCGGAAACTGTTTTTCGTTGGAGAGATGCATGATGCAGTTCGGTCGTATCTGGTTGGTGGGAGCGATGATGGTTGGCATGAGCGGCGCTGCAGTTGCCGAAGCACCGCTGGCCAGGACGGTGCAGATCTTTGCGCACCGTGGTGCCAGTGCGTTGCGCCCGGAACACACCTTGGCCTCGTACGCTAAAGCCGTTGTCGATGGCGCCGATTTCGTCGAGCCGGATCTGGTGTCGACCAAAGACGGCGTGCTTATCGCACGGCATGAGAACGAGATCGGCGGCACCACCGATGTGGCCAGCCACCCGGAGTTCGCTGCGCGCAAGACGCGCAAGACCATCGACGGTCAGGCGATGGAAGGCTGGTTTACCGAAGATTTCAGCTTGGCCGAGTTGAAGACGCTACGTGCGCGCGAGCGCTTGCCGCAGTTGCGCGGCACGCGCTGGGATGGGCAGTTTCAGATCGTCACCTTCGATGAAATCATCGATTTCGTCGGCGCAGAATCGGCAGCGACCGGCCGCACCATCGGGCTGATTCCGGAGATCAAGCACCCGAGCTATTTCAAGGCGCTGGGTCTGCCGATGGAAGACAAGGTGTTGGCCACCCTGCATGCGCATGCCTACACGCAGACTGCGCCGGTGATCATCCAATCGTTCGAGACCAACAACCTGCGCTATCTGCGCGGCACGATCGGGCGCAGCAGCAACATCGGCCTGCTGCAATTGCTCGGTGGCGCGCAGATGGCGCTGCCCGATGCCGGTACGGGCGATGCACCGAAGACCTACGGGCAGATGATCACGCCGGACGGTCTGAAGCAGGTTGCAACCTATGCCGATGCGATCGGCCCCGACATCCGCAGCATCATCCCGCTGGATGCGCAGCAACGCCTGGGCACGCCCACCAGCCTGGTGCGCGACGCACATGCGGCCGGGCTGCAGGTGCAGCCGTATACCTTCCGTCCGGAAAATTATTTTCTGTCCGCCAACAACCGCAGCGGCGGCCCGATGACCGAGCGCAACGACGCGGGTGTGTTGGTCGAGTTGAAGGCGTATCTGGACGCCGGCATCGATGCGTTCTTTGCCGACGACCCTGGTCTGGCGCGGCGCGCATTGAGCGGGCACACCTCGCGGTAATCAGCATCTGTAGGAGCGCGCCAGAGCGCGACGGGCGCTATCGGTACAGCCCCCATCGCGCGCAGGCACGCTCCTACGCAAGGCAGAGCAACGCCGTCGATTGGTTCGGCGGTCGCCTGAAAAAAGTCTTCAGGCACCTGGCGGCCGTTCGCGCGGCGGGAAATGCAGCACCACGCTCTGCGAGCCATCGTCCTGGTGCTGCCACAGCACGGGCACCTGGCGCGGCGGCGGCGGTTCCAGCATCGCGTGCTCGGGATTGTTCACGTCCCAGGCCGCGTCTTCGTCCGTGTCTTCCCAGCTGTAGCGCGGCTTGGCCTGTTGCGGGTCGCGCAGGCGCAGTAGCAGGGCCGCGATCAGGCCGGCCACCGCACCGCCCAAATGCGATTGCCAGGACACCCCGGCTTCGTGCGGCAGGATGGTCATCAGCATGCCGCCGTAGAACAGGAAGGCGATCATGCTGGTGGCGATCGCGGGTCGGTCGCGACGTAGCAGGCCGAGCACGAACACCAGAAACATCAAGCCGTGGGTGACGCCGCTGGCGCCCAGATGCCGGCTGCCGGGCTCACCCAGCAGCCACGCGCCCAGGCCCGAGCCCAGCCACAACAGCGGCAGCGCCATGACCGTGGCACGCGGATAGACGCTGCCGGCCAGCGTGCCCAGGATCAACAACGCGGTGGCGTTGGCGCCCAGATGCGCAAGCGAGCCATGCAGCAGCGGTGCGGTGAGGATGCCGATCAGGCCGTCTGTCTGCAGCGGCGCCACCGCCCAGGCGCGCCAGTCGAACATGCCCTGGGCGGTGAACACCGCGACCAGCAGCAACACGGCGGCCAGGCTGACGTTGAAGGCACGCAGCACCCGGGAACGATCCAGGCGGTTCTGCGTGGCGGTATCGGGGGAGATAGAGTGCGTTGTCATGCATTCACGGATGGCGGCGTGGTTTTGCCTTTGCAAGCCCCGTGCGCGGGGGATAACCGGATCCGGCGGCGGGATACTGCATTGATCAGCGGCGCAATCACCTGCGCCGCACCGTGCAGATAGCGACGCGTGCCACTGCCCGCGTCAGTGGCCACCCTCTAAAACCGAGCCGCCACGCGATCGCCAAATGCTCCGCAGAAGTGGGCGGAGCGGCCGCAGCCGGCAATGACCATGCAAGGCAAAAAAGGCGCCCACGGCTGCCACAGAAGACAGCCGTCAGCCCTCTGTGTCCTCCGCACATCGCGGCAAGCCCCGCCATCTACCCGCCGCAACCAACCACCAATCCCGAATCCCGACTGCCCAATCCCGGCCCGTCAGTGCCCGGCAGGCTTGGGCGGCCGCAGCAGGCTCAGCACGATGGTGGCGACCAGGATCGTCACCACCACGCCCAGCGACACCAGCACCGGAATCTTGTACAGATCGATGATCATCATCTTGGTGCCGATGAACACCAGGATCACCGCCAGGCCATACGGCAGCAGGTGAAAACGGTCGGCCATGCCGGCCAGCAGGAAGAACATCGCGCGCAGGCCCAGCACCGCGAACACGTTGGAGGTGAGCACGATGAACGGGTCGGTGGTGATCGCGAAGATGGCCGGGATGCTGTCCACCGCGAAGATCACATCGATCACGGCGATCAGGATCAGCACCACGAACAGCGGCGTGAACCAGCGCTTGCCGTCCTTGATCACGCTGAGCAGGTTGCCGTGGTACTGCGGGCTCAGACGCAGGTGGCTGCGCATCCAGCGCAGTACCGGGTTGCGCTCCAGATCTGGCTCCTTGCCGGCGGAGAACCACATCTTGATGCCGGTCAGCAGCAGGAACGCGCCGAACACGTAGAGCAGCCAATGGAACTTGGCCAGCAGCATCGAGCCGGCAAAGATCATGATCGCGCGCAGCACGATGGCACCCAGCACACCGATGATCAGCACGCGCTGGCGCTGTTCTTCGGGCACGCCGAAATACGTCATCACCATCAGGAACACGAAGATGTTGTCGACCGCCAGGGATTTTTCCACCAGGTAGCCGGTGAGGAACTGCAGCCCGATCTGATCGGCCTTGGCGTCGCCCACGCCGCCCTGCAGGTACCACCACAGCGCGGCATTGAAGGCCAATGCCAGCAGCACCCAACCGATGCTCCACCAAGTGGCTTCCCTGAAAGTGACCTTGTGGGCGCCGCCGTGGCGCATCAGCACCAGATCGACCAGCAGCGCGGCGATCACCACCACCGCGAAGCCACCCCATAACCAGACATTGCCAATGGTTTGCATAAGAATCCCGAACAAGCGAAAGCGGCCTGGACAGCCGGCGGGCTGAGGCCTTGTGACACGGCAATCGTGGATTCCGGGTGACGGACCTTCGCCTGTACGGCGAAGGTCTTGTTCGCAACCGGCTGGGCCGGTTGCCGTTGCACCGGAGCGCTGCACATGGCGGGCTGGTCATGACGGCGACAACGCTGGGAGCTACTCCCTTATCTGGCCCGATTCTGCGTGCCCGCCGCAGGCACGTCAATCCAGCCGGATACAATGGGCCGATGAATAGTCCAGTCCCCGTCGTCCGTCTCAAGAATGCCTGGCGCTCCAGCCACCCGTGGATCTTCCAGAAGTTGGTGGAAAAGCCCGCCGCCAAGCCCAAGCCCGGCACCATCGTCGATGTGGTCGGCGTGGACGGGGAGTGGATTGGCCGCGGCTTCTACAACGGCCATTCGCGCATTGCCGTGCGCATTCTGGAAACCGACCAGTCGGTGCCGGTGGATGCGGGCTGGTTTGCGCGCAAGATCGCCGCGGCGGTGAGCCTGCGCCGCGATTGGCTCAAGCTCGATGGCGTGTCCGATGCCTGGCGCGTGGTGCACAGCGAAGGCGACGGCCTGTCCGGCCTGGTGGTGGACCGCTATGGCGACCTGGTGGTGGTGGAGTTCTTCGCCGCCGGCATGTTCCGTCACCGCGAATGGATCTACGACGCGCTGCGCGAACAGTTCCCGGGCTGCCGCTTCCACAGCTTTGCCGACGAACACGTGCAGAAGCAGGAAAGCTTCGACTTCCACAGCAACACCACCACCGAAGCGGCGGTGATCACCGAGCACGGCATCAAGTTCCGCGCCGACCCGGCCGGTGCGCACAAGACCGGCTTCTTCGCCGATCAGCGCGACAACCGTCAGTGGCTGAGCGAGCAGGTCGAAGGCAAGACCGTGCTGGACCTGTGCTGCAACACCGGCGGCTTTGCGGTGTATGCCGCCGCGCGCGGTGCGTCCGAAGTGCTGGGCGTGGATATCGACGAAGACGTCATCGCCATTGCCAAGGGCAACGCCAAGCTCAACAACGTGCGCCCCAAGTTCGTGCAGGCCGACATCTTTCCGTGGCTGCGCGATGCGTCCAATCGGGGTGAGCAGTTCGATGTGGTGATCCTGGACCCGGCCAAGATGACCCGCGACCGCGAGCAGGTAATTCCGGCGCTGAAGAAGTACCTGGACATGAACAAATTGGCGCTGGGCGTGGTCAAGCCCGGTGGTCTGTTCGCCACGTTCTCGTGCACCGGCCTGGTGGCCGAGCAGGAGTTTCTGGACATGCTACGGCGTGCCTCGTATTTCTCCGGCCGCACCATCCAGATCCTGAAAGTGGCCGGCGCCGGCCCGGATCACCCATTCATGGCGCACGTGCAGGAATCGCGCTATTTGAAGGCCGTTTTCTGCCGCGTGGTGTAACCGGGTTGCACGGCCGAAGACGCGGTCTGCCGCATTGCAGGCAGCGTCTTCCCTGGCGCGATGCCATCGTCGGCAAGCGTCGATTCAACGCAGAGCTACAACCAGGAGCCGGCAGCCGATGACGTCCAGCGACGAAGACGAACGCAAGGCCTTGCGCCGGCTGCTGCGCGAGATCGAACGGCCCAATGCCAGCCTGCTGGCCAGCAATTGGCCAGTGTTCGGCGTCTGGCTGCTGTTTTCCGGCGCCTTCATGTATCTGTTCCAGACTGGCGACGGCTCGCCGCTGCATCCGTTGCTGCTGGCGCTGGGGTCCACGTGTCTGGGTGTGTTCGGTGCGTGGATCGTATTCCGCTCGGTGTGGGCGCGGCAGTGGCCGCATGTGCGCGAACACATCGATGTGGACAGCGTGCGCGCGCGGCTGGCGGAGTTGGACGACTGACGCTGCAGCGCGCGTGACGGTTTGCGCGCGCTGGGCTCGCTGGTGTATCCAACACCGCCCGATGACCAACCGGCTGCGCGCGCGGTAGTCGCCAGCATTGCCGTGCCCAGTTCGACACCGTTGCGCGTGGTCGCACCATCGGCATCGCCGTAGCGCCGGCCTCGCAACGCGCGCATCGCTCACGCAATCGCGCCGGTTGGCGTGAGCGATGCGGCGTCCCGCGCGAGGCCGCAGCGCGCGTGCAGCAAGCCGCTAGGATCGGCGCATCCCCCACTGCCTGCGAGATCGCATGCACCTGCGTTCGCGTTCGCTGTCTGTCTGTTGCTGGCGGCTGCGTTGCCCGCGCACGCGCTGGAGTTTTCCAAGGCCGAACTGGAGCGCGCCACCGCGCTGCAACAACGTCTGGTCACGCTGGATTCGCATCTGGACACGCCGGCCACTCTGGAGCGCGCCGACGTCGATGTGTTGCAGACGCATGCCGGCAATCGCCTGTCGCAGGTGCATTACCCGCGCATGGTCGAAGGGGCGCTGGATCGCGGCTTCTGGGCGGTCTACACCGGGCAGGGCCACCGCAGTGCGGCCGCGCATCTGGACGACCGCGACGCCGGGCTGCAGCGCTTGCTCAAGATCCACACGCTGGTGGCCGCGCAACCGCAGCGCTTTGCATTGGCCACCACGCCGGCCGATGCCGCGCGCATCAAGGCCGCTGGCACGCGCGTGGTGTACATCGGCATGAAAAACGCCAGCCCGCTGGTGGCCGACCCCACCGTGCTGCGCGTCTATTACGCGCAGGGGCTGCGCTTGATGAGCACCGTGCACTTTCTCAACAACGCCTTCGCCGACTCGGCCACCGACACCAAAGGGGGCGAGTGGAAGGGCTTGAGCCCGGCCGGCAAACAACTGGTGCAGCAGGCGCAGGCGCCGGGCATCGTGATCGATCGATCGCATGCCTCCGATGCGGTGTTCGACCAGTTGATCGCGCTGTCGCCGGTGCCGATCGTGCTCTCGCACAGCGGCGCGCGTGCGGTCTACAACCACCCGCGCAACATCGACGATGCACGCCTGAAGGTGCTGGCCGTGCATGGCGGGGTGATTCAGGTCAATTCCTACGGCGGCTATCTGGTGGACAGCGGCGCAAGCCCCGAGCGCAAGGCCGCCGAGAAGGCGCTCATCGATCACTACGGCGGCTGGGAGCACGTCAAGATCGCAGACGCCACCAAGCTCAGCGCCGCGCTGAAGGAACTGGATGCGCGCTACCCGATCAAGCGCGCCACCGAAGAGAATTTCTGCGCGCATCTGGAGCATGTGCTGGCGGTGGTCGGGCCCCAGCATGTGGGCATCGGCATGGATCGGGACGGCGCTGGCGGGGCGGTGGGCCTGGAAGATGTCTCCGATCTGCCGCGCATCACCGCGTGGCTGCTGCGCAAGGGCTACACCGAACAGCAGATCCCCGGTATTTGGGGGCGGTAATCTGCTGCGCGTGATGGGCCAGGCGCAGGCCTATGCGGCGGCGAATCGGGAATCGGGAGTGGGGAAGCGGTAGTGCCGTAATTCGGCAGTGGTGATTGGAGAGTGGCAAGACGCAAAGCGGACATCGCGCGAGTGGGTTGCCGCTGTGCTGCATCGAACCCGGCGGTCGCAGGGAGCGGCGCAGTGCCGCTGAGGGGTGTTCCGTCGGGTGAGCAGCCGGCTCGGTACCAACGGCATGACCGCTGTGGCGTTTTCCCTGGTGCGACATATGCCAGTGCGTCTTGCGCAAATTGGACATTTGCATAAAAAGCGGATTGCACTTTCGCACGCACAGGCAACATCCCGACGACGATTCCGTCAAAACGCTCACTCTAGAATGCGTCGACCCCCAGATGGTGCCGGTGCCAAGACACTGGGGCCGGCTGGCCCACCGACTGCTGGAGCGTGCGATGACCCAAGCCACCCGGCCCCTGCCACCCCCCGATGGCATGGGCCCCACCTACCGCAAGATCCTGTGGCGGCTGATCCCGTTCCTGTTCGTCTGCAATCTGTTCAATTACCTGGACCGGGTCAACGTCGGCTTCGCCAAGCTGCAGATGCTGCGCGATCTGGGCATGAGCCAGACCGTGTACGGGCTGGGCGCGGGGATCTTCTTCATCGGTTACCTCGCTTGCGGGGTGCCCAGTAATCTGATCCTGCAGCGCATTGGCGCCCGGCGCTGGGTGGCGATCATGATGGTCAGCTGGGGCCTGCTGTCCACCTGCCTGCTGTTCGTGCGCACCCCGGCCGGGTTCTACACGCTGCGCCTGCTCACCGGTGCGGCCGAGGCGGGCTTCTTCCCCGGCATCTTGCTGTACCTGACGCGCTGGTTTCCGCGTGACCGGCATGGCCGGGTCACGACCGTCTTCATGTCGGCGATCCCGATCTCCGGGGTGCTGGGGGGGCCGCTGTCGGGCTGGATCCTGGGCTATTTCTCGGCCGGGCAGGGCGGGCTGGCCGGCTGGCAATGGATGTTCCTGCTGCAGGGCCTGCCGACCGTGTTGCTGGGCAACGGAGTGTGGTTCCTGCTCAGCGACGGCGTGCAAGAAGCGAGCTGGCTCAACCCGCAGGAAAAACAGGCCTTGGCCCGCGTACTGGCCGACGACGAAGCAGGCAAGCCGGTCGGTGCGTCCACCTCGCTGCGCGCGGTGCTGTGCAACCCGGCGGTGTGGCTGCTGGGCACGGTGTACTTCTGCATTCAGAGCGGGGTGTATGCGATCAACTTCTGGCTGCCTTCGATCATCCAGGACAGCGGCGTCACCGACCCGGTCCGCATCGGTCTGATGAGCGCGATCCCGTACTTGGCGGCGGCAGTGTTCATGGTGCTGATGGGCCGCTCGGCCGACCGCCGCGGCGAGCGTCGCTGGCATCTGGTGATTCCGTTGCTGATGGGCGCGGCCGGCCTGTGCATCGCCGCCAGCGTCACCGACAACCTGGGCTTGGCCTTGTTCGGTATGACCCTGGCCACGATGGGGGCAGTCAGCGGCTTGCCGCTGTTCTGGCCGCTGACCAACGGCTTTCTCACCGCCGCTGCCGCGGCCGGTGGGCTGGCGCTGATCAATTCCACCGGCCAGGTCGCTGGCTTCGTCAGCCCCTATCTGGTGGGCTGGATCAAGGACACCACCCACAGCACCCAACTGGCGCTGTACGTGCTGGCCGGCGCCATGCTGCTGGGCGCCGCGTTGGTGTTGCGGGTGCCGGCGTGCGCGGTGAACCAGTGATGCGTCCGTCCAAGCGCGTGTCCCCATGAAGGTCGTCATTGCTCCCGATTCGTACAAGGAAAGCCTGTCTGCGCTGGAAGTCGCGACGCAGATCGAGGCGGGCTTTCGCGAGGTGTTCCCCGACTGGCAGTACCAAAAGGTGCCGGTTGCCGACGGCGGTGAAGGTACCGTCGACGCGCTGGTGGCCGCCACCGGCGGGCGGGTGATCGCCTGCACCGTCAGCGGTCCGCTCGGCACCCCGGTGCAGGCGTTTTTCGGCCTGACCGGCGACGGCCGCACCGCGGTGATCGAAATGGCCGCCGCCAGCGGCTTGGCGCTACTGCCGCCGGCCGAGCGCGCGCCGCTGCGCACCAGCACCGCAGGGGTGGGGGAGTTGATCCTGGCCGCCTTGGACGCCGGCGCACGGCGCTTCATCATCGGCATCGGCGGCAGCGCCACCAACGACGGCGGCGCCGGCCTGGCGCAGGCCTTGGGCGTGCGGCTGCTGGATGCGCAAGGCGAGGCGATCGGTGCGGGCGGCGGCGCGCTGGCTGCGCTGGCGCGCATCGACACCGAGGGCATGGATGTGCGGCTGCAGGACTGCCAGTTCGAAGTGGCCTGCGATGTGGACAACCCGCTGATCGGTCCCACCGGCGCCTCGGCGATCTTCGGCCCGCAAAAAGGCGCCACCCCCGGCATGGTGCGCCAGCTCGATAGCAACCTGCAGCACTACGCCGACCTGCTGGAGCGCGACCTGGGCGTGCGGTTGCACGCGTTGCCCGGCGGCGGTGCGGCCGGCGGTCTGGGCGCGGCATTGGTGGCGTATCTGGGCGCGCAGTTGCGGCCCGGCGTGGAGATCGTCGCCCAGGCGCTCGGGCTGGATGCACTGGTCGCCCAGGCCGATCTGGTCATCACTGGCGAAGGCCGTCTCGATAGCCAGAGCCTGCACGGCAAGACCCCGGTCGGCGTGGCGTGGGTAGCGCGACGGCATGCCAAACCGGTGATCGCCATTGCCGGTTGCCTGGGCAACGGCGCCGCGCTGCTGCACGGCCACGGCATCGATGCCATGTTCGCGGTGGTGCATCGCGCCTGCACGCTGGAACAGGCATTGGCCGACGCCGCCAGCAACGTGCGCATCGCGGCGCGCAATGTGGCGGCAACGCTGCAGGTGGGCCGGGTGTTGGCATCGCTGCCGTCGGGTGTCGATGCGTGTTGATGGCAGCACGCCGGTGACATCAGCGGCGCGGGCTTGCGCCCGGTTCTGAAGTGCCCTGTCGGACAGGGTGTTTGGCCAGCGCGCGCCGGATCGAACCACGCCAACGGCGGTCGGCACCGTTTGCACAGATGCTGGGACATAGGCGTGCAACACGCCCCACGCCCAACCACACACGTGGCGAACAGGTGCGTACCGAACATGCCACCGTGACCTCTCTCGATCGCATCAACAGGCCCCAGCCCATGCTCACGCTCGACCGCACCCTGGCGCAGTCCAGCGTCGACCGCGCGATGACCATCATCGACGGCAACGTCGATGCGATGGACCACTCCGGCGTCATCATCGCCAGCGGCGCGCCGGCACGTTTCGGCCGGCTGCACGCGCGTGCACAGTCTGTTCGAGCGCATGCGCGCCAGCAGCCGGCTGCGGATCCGGCTGGCCCTGGTCCAGTATTTTCCGCAGTCCAACGGCCTGGCGTTGTCGCACCAGATCGCGCGCACCACCATGCGCATCGGCAAGGCGCGTGCGCCGCACGCCGATGCATTCTTCTACGACAACTATCGCCTGCCGCTGCTGGCAGACGACCTGCGTCAGGCCTGGCAAGCCGAGCAATTGCGCAAGCCGCTGCAGGCATTGCTGGCGCAGGACCGTCGCGGCCAGTTGTTGAAGACCTTGTCGGTTTGGTTTGGTGCCGGCATGCGCATGGCCCCCACCGCCAAGGCGCTGGGCATCCATCGCAATACCCTGAGTTACCGCATGCAGCGCATGCAGGAACTGTGCGCAGTGGACCTGAGCAACACCGACGACTGCATGCGCCTGTACCTGGCGCTGCAGATGCGCGACGACAGCGCCGCCACCGTGGCGAACATGGACACGGCCAGCGCCGACTGAGTGCCGCACCACCCGCCCAGCGCGCCCAATGCGGTGCTGTGCAGTGGCGCACGGAACGCCGCCTTGGCTGATATGCGCATTCCGCTAGACTGGGCAAAGTGCCCGGGCTCGAGCATTCCATTGAATCAGTGCGATACCGCCGTGTCAGCCACCCCCAGCGAGGCCGAGCGCCTGGCGCATCTGGCGTTGCTGCAAGTGGTCGACACCGACGCCGAACCGTTCTTCGACGCACTGGCCGCTGCCGCACAGGCCAGTGCCGGCCCCCCCATCGCGGTGGATGCAGTCACTGCCTTGGATCACGCGTTGGAAGCGCTGAGGAACCCCTGATCGACGGTACGCCCAGAGCAGAACACCATAGTTCGGCAACTAGCCATGCACCATGGTTTGTCCAAAGCTGCACAAACTATGGTGTTCGCCCCACGTGTCACTGGCGACAAGAGCACCGAACTGGAAGGCGCTGCTGAAAAAAAATGTGGGCAAGGTGCAGCGCAAGGCCGGCGAAGTGGCCGATAACGTGCGCGACGCTGTCAAATCGACCAAGTAAGTTGGTTGCATCGCAAGCAGGCGGATGCCTGCCGCGCTGTCAACCGCCGCATCGCATGCGGTGATGCCGCACAAATAGTGCACGATCGCCAACGCCCAACTTGATCGGGGCGTTGGCGTTCTTGTAGGGGTTGGATGCACCCGACTGTTCTGCTCGCTTGGTGTCGGACCAGAAGCTCTTGGCGGCCAACCAAGCCATTGCGCAGAAAAGGGCGCTGACGCACCAGCAAGAGCTGGCGCGTGGAATGAGCGAGCCTAGCCAGGGCGGGCTGTCCCGCAGGATCGCACGCGTGTGGAGCACCACGCCGCCATCAGAGCTCGATGACGACCTGCATTGCATCACCTCACACCCCCCGATGCACGCCCAACACGCGGTGTGCGTCTGCCCATTGCGCGCTAGCGCAGGGCAAGCGCTGCAACTTGACCCTAGCCACCACCACCCGCACACTCCCGCGCGGAGCCTAGAAACTCCACACAGACAGCGGCACCCACCTCCGAGAATTTGGTGGGTTTTTTGTGTCCGGCCAAAAGGCTTGGCACGGCTCGGCGTTCTTGCGCCGGGAGGGCGGCGAATACAACACCCGCAAGGGGAATAAGCCCGCCGGCTGTCTGCGGTTTCTAGCCTCCCGGCATCCCGCTGCGTTGTGCAGCGGGAGCCAGCCCATGGCAAGGAGAGCGGCATGCACGACGAACCCGGCTACTGGATGTCCGAAGGCACGCAATACCACCTGCTGCGCGTACGCGACCAACTGCGCCTGCTGGCCACCTTGGCCACACCGCGCACGCGCGAGGAAGGCGCTATGGGCATGCCGGCCATTCCGCTGCAGCAATGGGCACATTGCCTGCAGCACTTGGCTGAGCAGGTGGATGATGTGCTGGGGGATTTGGGCACCGCCCGGTAACGCACTTTCTTCGATGCAAGCAAGGCGCCATGTGATCGAGCACGCAAGCTCGCACGGACAAGCGACCTGATCCGCCCGCGCGTGCAGCGCGTGGGCTAGGATCAGTGCATACAGGGGGAACACCATGGACAGGATCACCACCATCGCGCGATGCATCGTGCTGGCAACGTCAGCGCTGTGTGTCGCCGCGTACATGCAGCCAGCGCATGCACAAGGCATGCGCTCGGCCACCGGCACCGCAAGAAATAAGTACATTGCGCCAACGCCGCAGCCGTATAACTCGATGGCGCGCGACACCACGCCCTTCAACTGCGAGCAATATCGCACGCACCCGCATCCGGGCATGGTGCGTTACTGCCAAGGCGTCGAGAACATGATGCTGCGCAATGAAGCGCAACGTCAGGGCCGCCCTGCTCCGTCGGATTCCATCGTCACGTTACCGGGTCTTGGCACTGCAGAAGCCAAGCAGCTGGGTTATGCATGCGTCGGCGGGCAAGCGATGAAGCGGCTGCGTAATGGATGGGAACAGGTATCGGCTGCTGCGGGTGGGTGGCAGCGGTGTTTGGGTGGGTGAGTGGACCTGAACACTATCAGTCGGGCGCCGACACTGTAAACCAAATAACTCAACCTGATCCGGTTAACTTACACCATGTCGCTTTAAATAAGGAGGGTTAATTTGAAAATATTATCGGTCTTCAACAACAAGGGTGGTGTCGGCAAGACGACCTTGACGTACCATTTGGCACATGCTCTCTCTGAAGAAGGTAATAAGGTCTTATTACTTGACGCGGATCCGCAGTGCAATCTGACCATATACTCTATGGACGTAGACGACATTCATTCGATATGGGAAGAAGAGGATGAATGTATATACATGGGAGTAGAGGAGTTTGCCAATAAAAAAGGCAAAGATATAATGGCCGCCTTGCAAGATAACGTCCGGTCACTACATTTTTTACTGCAGCCAACGATTGATGGCGTAAGTGAGCACGAGAAGCTTGCTCCGCCATATAAAATAAACAAAAATCTACACATGATTCCAGGGCGCCTGTCCCTACACGAATTTGAAGAGAAAGTTTCTTCACGGTGGAGCGATGCATATAGAGGGGACTCACTTGCAATTCGTACGCTTACCAGAATTAGAAATATATCTGAAGAGTATGGGAAGAAATACAAGTACGATTACATCATCGTGGACACTTCCCCAAGCTTAGGAGCATTAAATAAAACAATAATTTCTACCGTTGACGGGTTTTTCGTGCCCGCAGCGCCCGACATGTTCTCCTTGTATGGAATAAGAAATATTGGTGCGAGCTTAGTTAAATGGCATGAAGAGTTCGAAATTATTTTCAAACTGATATCCACCGAAAAGAGAAATCTTTTTCCTAAGAAGTTTGTTCAGTTTTTAGGGTACACAATATATAATGCAAAGAAATACACCAGGACCGACTCACAATGGAATTTAGCGCAAGCACATCTGAAGTACGCAATACAAATCCCAGATATTATTCGTAAGTATATTGATAAAGATATCCGCGAAGTAATCCCGGACGAACTTCTGGCAGCTCCGATCGGTGGTGAAGCAATTATGCACACGCATAATACTTTCCCAGCAATGGCTCAGCATTATCGGGTTCCGATGTGGAAGATAGCGGACTTCAAGAAGCTTGATAGGGAAGATCGAAATACGGTAAATGGCCAGAGAGAAGGAATTCTTTCCACCAAATCAGGTTATACAAATTTCGCGAAGTCTCTCATTCAGCGAATCGAACTGCTGGGCAATTGAGGATCCCATGAAATGGATGAGCTGATTGAACTTTATCGATGCAAAAAAGTTCTTTTTAACTATTTTTTGGATAACGTTGAAGTTGCATTCAAGACATGCCACGCCTTGAACAGCGGGATTCCGACTCCAATTCATTCAATAAAAAGACGCTTGAAAGATGAAAATCATTTAAGGGGTAAGATAGGGCGGAAAGTTGCCGCAGGACATGAAATAACGCGCGAAAATATTTTCAGTGAAATTACAGATCTGGCAGGGATTAGGATAATTCACTTGTATCAAGGTCAGTTCGAGGAGATCCACAACTTCATTATTTCAAAAATTAAGAAAAAAACATGGAAACTGGTGGAGAAGCCGGTAGCTTACACATGGGACCCCGAATCAGAAAGCTATTTTAGATCCTTTAAAATAAGCACCAAGTTGAAGCCTTCTTTTTATACAAGTGTGCACTATCTTATCTCTCCACAAAACGAGGATAAAGACATTGTTTGTGAAATCCAGGTCAGAACGTTGTTTGAAGAAGCATGGGGAGAAATTGACCACTCAATCAACTACCCGTCCAAAACAAGCGATTTAGCTAATCGCGAACAATTGCGTGTTCTTTCTAAGCTAGTTTCTACAGGATCGCGCTTAGCCGAGTCGATATTCAAAGTGCACAATAGCCAAGAGACCGAGGAAAAGTAGGAAACCCTCTTGAGTCGCCCCTGAAAAACCCCCAGACCACATCCATTGCAAGGCTTCACCTGCGTTGTCGGTGTGCTGGAATTGCCAGTGTTCGTTACGCTACGTCCTGGTTTCTGTCAGTTTTCGCCCATGCGGACACGCCGTCCTGCCGCCGAGCAGTTGCCTGCCGATGAGCTGTTTCGTTCGCGTCTGGAGAACCAGATCGACGTGCGCCATCCGCTGGTCCAGCTGAGCCATCGGCTGCCGTGGAGTGCGTTGGAACAGGCGCTGTCGCCGCAGTTGCCGGCCACCACCAGTACAGGCGGTCGGCCCGCATTGCCGATGCGTCTGATCGCCGGGCTGCTTTACCTCAAGCACGCCTACGACCTGTCCGATGAAGCGGTGTGCGAACGTTGGCTGGAAAATCCGTACTGGCAGTTCTTCACCGGCGAGGTGGTGTTCCAGACCTGCGTGCCGTGCGATCCCAGCTCCCTGACCCGTTGGCGACAGCGTCTGGGCGAAGCCGGGATGGAAGCGCTGTTGGCGCATACGATCAACACCGCTCACGCGATGAAGGCGGTGGACGCACGCGAGTTGTCGCGGGTGATCGTGGATACCACCGTGCAGGAAAAAGCGATCGCCCATCCCACCGACAGCCGTTTGCTGGAGGTGGCGCGCAAGAAGCTGGTGTTGCTGGCCAAGCGACACGGCATCGTCTTGCGGCAGACCTATGTGAGGCAAGGTCCGGGGTTGCGCCGCAAGGCCGGGGGCCATGCGCATGCGCGCCAGTTCAAGCGCATGCGCAAGGTGCTGCGACGCCAACGCACGATCCTGGGACGGGTATCACGCGATCTGCAACGCAAGCTGGCCCAGCTGGAACCGTCGGTACGTGAGCGCATCGGTGTCTGGTTGGAGCGCGCGCAACGGTTGTTGGCACAGCGTCCCAAGGACAAACAAAAACTCTACGCCTTGCACGCGCCGGAAGTGGAATGCATGAGCAAGGGCAAGGCAAGCAGCCCCTACGAATGTGGCGTCAAGGTCGGCATTGCGGTGAGTGCGCGCAAGGGCTTGATTGTGGGCGCGCGCAGTTTTCCCGGTCATCCCTACGACGGCGATACGTTGGCCGAGCAACTGGAACAGGCGCGCGGGCTGCTGCAGGATGTGAATGTGATCCCGCAGGTGGCGATCGTGGATCTGGGGTATCGCGGGCGCGACGTGGAGGGTGTGCAGATCCTGCATCGGGGCAAAGCCAAGACGCTGACACGACGGCAATGGCGCTGGATCAAACGACGGCAAGCGGTAGAGCCGGTGATCGGACATCTGAAACAGGACTGCCGCTTGAATCGCTGCCATCTCAACGGCGCCCAAGGCGATGCACTGCACGTGCTCGGCTGCGCCGCTGGCGACAACCTGCGGTGGCGGCTGCGCTGGATCGCCTTTTTGCTTGCCTGGTTGCAGGTGGTGCGGGCGCGCCCCTCAACGTGCTCAAGCATCATGTGGCCAGCAAACATGGCATTTGGTGTTTGAGAGGGTTTTTCAGGGGCGACTAAGAAGACCGCAGGCGTGGCGGGGCGACGATTGCGCGCGCCGGGGTCTACACAGCGAATTGCCGAAGCGGTGGTCGGCTCCATGCTCCCGCTTCTGTCGTCGGTGACCCAGGCGCCGAGCCTGGCGCTTCATTGAAGACACACGTGGCGCGACGGAGGCAGGAGTAGGCGGCCGAGGGTCATGCCTGCACGAAGCTTTACGGATACGCATCACAATGCGGTGCCGGCCGCGATGCCCTCGCCGCTGGCTCGCGCGGGCGGCTTGTGGCAGCCTGTAGGTGCAGCACGGTGATCGGCAAAGGAGTGATGTCATGCGCAGGATGTGGATCGTGGTCGGAGATCCGACCAGTGGTGGTGGCCAGGTGATCACCGGTTCCAGAGAGACCGACGTCGACGGCCTGCCAGTCGCACGCGTCGGCGACCGCGCAACGTGCCGCAAGCACAAAGGGATTTTTGCCATCGTCGACGGCGATCCCACGATCATCATCGAAGGCCAGCCGGTCGCGCTGGACGGTGCCCACCTCGCCTGCGGTTGCACGATCAGCACGCAGCGCCAGTCGCGCAACTACGTGGAGTTGGGGGCCGGAACAGACAGCCAGTCACTTGCCCCGCTTGCTTCGGAATCGCCCGGCATCGCTATGCCCCTGGATAAGCCGCCTGTCTGTCTGGAATGCCTGCTCTCCGGCGCCGGCGAAGGCGCGCCACTGTTGAGCCGCACATGAGGACCTGGTATCAATTCACAGTCATAGATTGCGCGGTGGATCCGACCTATCTCTCCACGCTGCAACATCATGCGGCGGCGTCAGACCTCGAAATTCGCTCGTTGTTCGAGCATCAACCGGAGGCCGAGCATGTGGCCGCCTCGCCATGGTTGATCGAATTGCCAATCGGGGCGGTGCATCCGGGGTTGGATACGTGGCTAGCGCAACTTGGACGCACTGCAGCCGGTGCGACGCGCCTGGCATCGGAAGTACCCTTCGACGAACTGTTCACACACTTGGAGCAACAGCTCGACGTTGAGCTGCCAGACGGCAGCCTGGCGCTCATGCGCTTCTACGACGCGCGTGCCTGGCTGCGCTACATGGAGGTACTGACACTGGCGCAGCAATTGGAACTGCTCGGCCCGATCCTCGAATGGCAGGTCATGGCGCTTGGCCAACATTGGACGCTGTCCCGAGACGAAGCGCGCAAGCTGCAGGAGGCCGCCGATGCTGCAGCTGACACCTGAGCAATACGCCAAGCTCTGCCTGCCCGATCCGGGCAGCTTTTTGCCACGTCTGGCTGCGGAAGTACGCCGCGACCACCCTGCTGCGGTGTCCAGCCGGGACGATGCCCAACTGCTGGCGGACGTGCAAACCAGCTATCGCCACGCCGTCAACGCCTTCGGCATGACTCACCTGCCAACACTGGTGGGCTGGGTCAAGGCTGACGTCGCCTGGGCGCGAGGATTGCGTGATCAGCCCCTTACCAAGGTATGGTTCGCACAGACCAACACCCCCAACGTGACAGCGGCCGACTTGCTCGCCATGCTGTCATCGGATATCGACTGAAAGGAGCACCGCCATGGTCGCCGTACCCGTTCCGATTCCGCCGCCGCCGATCACCCGCCCCGGTGGCTGGGACCCATCACAAACAGACCCGCTGGGCGGCCCCACGGTCGGCCAGGTCTGGAACAAGCTCAAAGACGCCTTGGGCGTGAAGCCAGATACAAAAGCCGAACCACGCGTGGAAGCCCGCGAGGCAGACTGCTCGCAGACCAGCAACCGGAATCAGTGCAATAGCTGCAAACTGGCACAAGGGGTGATGACGCCGGCCAACTATACGATCAACATTAATCAGTACGATAATTTTGATTATCAATTACAAATTGCCAACATGAGCGCAGCGCCAGAGCGGTTTGTCTACACCTATGGCGGCTCTACGCTGGATCGCACGCGCTTGCGTGTGTTGGGAGGGAAAAATCAAATTACCATTTCAGAGTGGAACTATGGCGGTGTTGGCTTTGATGGGTTCTGGCGAGGACAGTGCACTGTCGTAGAAGCAAAAGCTGAGTACGCTCAATTTTTTACGGAAAGCGCACTACCTCGCTGGCCATTCGTAAGAAAAAAAATAATTGGCGGCTGGATTGACCAGAAGAACCGCCAGCGCAGCAAAGTAACAGAAGCTGGTTCGCCGGCTAAACTCCAATGGCATTTCAAATACAAAACCTGCTACTTAGCTGCGACTCGCGCCTTTCGGACTGACGCTACCATTTGCAGATATACGCCATGACCAACTTGATGATTCAGGCAACTATCGATGCAACTATTGCCGAGGAGGCGATCGGGGAGGACGATGGTTATGCCCGCCTGACTGCACTTACGAAATCAATTTCCTCCGTACATCCCTCTCTAGAAAATTGGTTTTCGCTGGCAAATACAAAAGGCGGCGCAACAATATCGCTAGAAGATAAATCTGCATTTCTAGCAGATGCAGCACAAAATAATTCGCAGGACTACGCAGGAGGCTTCCGCGCCGTACTAAGCACCGCTTCGAATGATAAGGAGTGGCTCAAGCCCGGCAGGGCCTTACTCACCTTCGAGCCAGGCCAGGGCTATATCACGTTCGAGATTTACGACCCGATCAATGCATACGGCGAGGCGGGGGCCAGTGAGATATTCCGGAGTAGCATAAAAGCTATTGCGCAGACCGAGTCCATAATATTCAGCGGAACGGATGTAAGCACACGCCCACAATCTGGTAAAGAGATAAAAATCTACATGGGCGAGAACCAATTATTTCCGCACCGCCGCTGGCTCGGCTGGATGGGTTTTGTCCCGCACATGGTTGAAGCAAAACACATCCCGGAAGCAGCCGCCCTAATCCCGGTCGGCACCAAAGGGACCGTCATCGTGGCCGTTGATGAATGCTTCGACCTCAACAATCCGGCCCATCTCAAGCGTGCCCACCGGGTGGAAGCACGCATGGCGCACATAGGCTTATTGGACGTCACTGACACGTCGCTGCTGAGCTAGCCGCACTTTTGCTCCGCGCCGCGCGTGATCACGACAATCACAGCGCAGCCGCCACCCGCGCGAGGTTGGCGTAGTGCTGGTGCGTCCACACGCCGGTCCAGCGGTAGCCTGCCAGCTCGGCGGCTACCACTGACATCGACTGAAAGGAGCACCGCCATGGTCGCCGTACCCGTTCCGATTCCGCCGCCGCCGATCACCCGCCCCGGTGGCTGGGACCCATCACAAACAGACCCGCTGGGCGGCCCCACGGTCGGCCAGGTCTGGAACAAGCTCAAAGACGCCTTGGGCGTGAAGCCAGATACAAAAGCCGAACCACGCGTGGAAGCCCGCGAGGCAGACTGCTCGCAGACCAGCAACCAGAATCAGTGCAATAGCTGCAAACTGGCACAAGGGGTGATGATGCCGGTCAACTATACAATCGGGCTCAAGCAATATGAAAATTTTGATTATCAGCTGGCGGCTTCAACTCTGGATCGCAACACCAACGGTTGTGAAGTGATCCAGGCGACCTGACCTGAGCGACTTCACTACCAAATGGAGTTGCCCATGTCATCCAGCCGCCTTGACCTATCGGAACGATACCGCCTACATGCGTTATATGAAACCGGGATGTCGATGCGCGCCATCGCCGATGCAGTGGCGCGTGCGCCCAGCACGATCAGTCGTGAGCTGCGCCGCAATCAGCACGCTGCGCGGTACCAGCCCGATCACGCGCAGCGCATCAGCGCCCATCGGCGCACGCAGGCCAGCCGGCGTCCACGCATCGACGCCGAGCGTATCCGCCAGATCGAGGTCCTGCTGAGGGAGGACGTCAGTCCCGAACAGATCGCCGGTCGCACCGGCTTGGCCAGTCACGCATGGATCTATCGGCACATCGACGCCGATCAGAAGCGCGGTGGTCAGTTGTTCATGCATCTACGCAAACGCCGCCGCAAGCGCCGTCGGCGTGGCGTGCGCGATGGCCGCGGGCAGCTGACGCATCGGCGCAGCTGGACACAGCGCCCCAGTGTGGTTGAGCAGCGAAGCCGTATCGGCGACTGGGAGCTGGAGACCATCAGGGCCTCGCACGGAAAGGGCGTGGTGGTCAGCATGACCGAACACCGCAGTCGCCTGCATCTGCTGGCTTACTCGCCCGACGGCACCGCCGAGAACGTGCGCAACGCCATTGTCCAGCGACTGGGCGGCCTGCGCCATGCAGTTCACACCCTCACCGCCGACAACGGCAAGGAGTTCGCTGATCATCGGCTCATTGCCGCCTGCCTGCAGAGCGATTTCTATTTCGCAGATCCGTACTGCCCATGGCAGCGCGGCAGCAACGAAAATGCCAACGGATTGACACGCCAATACTTGCCACGACAGACCGATTTTAGCACCATCACCGATGCGCACCTGCGATGGATAGAGCAGCGGCTCTACAATCGTCCGCGCAAGATACTTGGATTCAAAACGCCCCTCGAAGTCTTCTCCGAGGAGGTCCTCAAAAGCGTTGCGAATCAGAGTTGAATTCGCCATGCCGATGAGCTGTGTCGTTCGCGTCTGGAGAACCAGATCGACGTGCGCCATCCGCTGGTCCAGTTGAGCCATCGGCTGCCGTGGAGTGCGTTGGAGCAGGTGCTGTCGCCGCGGTTGCCGGCCACCACCGGCACAGGCGGTCGGCCCGCATTGCCGGTGCGGTTGATCGCCGGGCTGCTTTACCTCAAGCACGCCTAACTGGCAGTTCTTCACCGGCGAGGTGGTGTTCCAGACCTGCGTGCCGTGCGATCCCAGCTCCCTGACACGTTGGCGACAGCGTCTGGGCGAAGCCGGTATGGAAGCGCTGTTGGCGCATACGATCAACACCGCTCACGCGATGAAGGCGGTGGACGCACGCGAGTTGTCGCGGGTGATCGTGGATACCACCGTGCAGGAAAAAGCGATCGCCCATCCCACCGACAGCCGTTTGCTGGAGGTGGCGCGCAAGAAGCTGGTGCTGCTGGCCAAGCGCCACGGCATCGCACTGCGACAAACCGATGCGCGGCAAGGTCCGGGGTTGCGCCGCAAGGCCGGACGCTATGCGCATGCGCGCCAGTTCAAGCGCATGCGCAAGGAGCTGCGACGCCAACGCACGATCCTGGGACGCGTATGACGCGATCTGCAACGCAAGCTGGCCCAGCAGGAACCGTCGGTACGTGAGCGCATCGGTGTCTGGTTGGAGCGCGCACAACGGTTGTTGACACAGCGTCCCAAGGACAAACAAAAACTCTACGCCTTGCACGCGCCGGAAGTGGAATGCATCAGCAAGGGCAAGGCAAGCAGCCCCTACGAATGTGGCGTCAAGGTCGGCATTGCGGTGAGTGCGCGCAAGGGCTTGATCGTGGGCGCGCGCAGTTTCCCGGGTAACCCGTACGACGGCGACACGCTGGCTGAGCAACTGGAACAGGCGCGCGGGCTGCTGCAGGATGTGAATGTGATCCCGCAGGTGGCGATCGTGGACCTGGGGTATCGCGGGCGCGACGTGGAGGGTGTGCAGATCCTGCATCGGGGCAAAGCCAAGACGCTGACACGACGGCAATGGCGCTGGATCAAACGACGGCAAGCGGTAGAGCCGGTGATCGGACATCTGAAACAGGACTGCCGCTTGAATCGTTGCCATCTCAACGGCGCCCAAGGCGATGCACTGCACGTGCTCGGCTGCGCCGCTGGCGACAACCTGCGGTGGCTGCTGCGCTGGATCGCCTTTTTGCGTGCCTGGTTGCAGGTGGTGCGGGCGCGCCCCTCAACGTGCTCGAGCATCATGTGGCCAGCAAACATGGCATTTGGTGTTTGAGAGGGTTTTTCAGGGGCGACTAACGAGAACACCAACGGCCTGCTGCGCCAATTCCTGCCCAAGGGCGCCGACCTGTCCACTGTCAGCCAGGAGTATCTCAATCACATCGCACTGCTGATGAATACTCGCCCTCGTCAGACGCTCGGATGGAAGACACCAAGCGAGGTGATGGAGGAAGACATCGCAGCACTCAAATCACGTGTTGCACTTGAATCTTGAGACTGCCCTGCGGCCGTGGAGCGCAGCCCGCGCGCGGATCGCGCGATGCACGTCGTCTGGGATATTGCGGACGGTGAAAGAAGGCATGTGGCCCTCCCGGTGACATCAGGTTGCTTGCACTTTCGAGAAGTGCAAGCAGTCAGGCAACGCCAACACGCCCGGTATCGAATGCAGTCGTTCCCGCATTAGCAGGTAAGTGGAATCCGGGCCCGACCTAGCCCCACCACTCACCGATACGGCCCCGGCCCACGCCAAACCGGTTCGCCCTGGCGGTAGACCTCCATCATGTTGATGACTTCGCGGGCGTCGCCGATGGACTTCAGCTCGGGCGAATCCGGCGGGAGCAGGCGGCATTTGCTGGAGCCGCGTTTGAGCGCGACATCCAGCGGGCAGATCATGCGTTGCTGGGTGCCGGGCAGGATGATGGCGATTTCCTGCATGCCTTGTTCTTTCCAGGCGCGCAGCTGGGTTTCGCTGCGCACGTCGTAGTAGACCTGGAAGCCGCCGATATCCAGGCTGGGCTGAGCGTTGTTGCGGTCGTTGCGGCGGCCCTGGCTGATGGTGGGGGTGTTGGCCATGCCGTCTTCGGCACCGTCGGCGGGTTCGTCGAGCATGCCCGGCGGGCGGCCGGTCCAGGTATCCGGGCGGCGCTGGGCGGATGCCGCCGGCGGGCCGGGCGGTTGCGGCGGGGTGGGCCGTTGCTGGCGACGCGGCTGGCGGCGTTCGGCCAGGCTGCCCGGCGCGGTGTTGCCCTGCGGCGGCACCGGGTTCTTGGCTTGCTGCACCAGCGTGGACTGCACCGGCGAGGCGGCCGGGGGCGGCTGCACGGGCGTGGGTGTTGGCGTTGGCGGCACTGGGGTGGGCGAGGGCACCGGCTGATCGGGCTGCGAGGTGTCGCCGACGAAATCCACCTTGATGCGTCCACCGCTGGCCGAGCCTTGCGGCGGGGTCATGGTGGGCGTGGAGGCCGACAGCAGGATCAGCAACATCAGCACGTGCAACAACGCGCTGATCAGCGCGGCAATCCACGGTTCGATGCGTTCGATCAGCGGCTCGGTCCGTGGCAGCCAGTCGCTGGCATCCAGATGGACGTGCAACACCTGCAGGGCGCCGTCGCGCACGCGGTAGACCAGCACATACGGGGTTTGCTTGACCACCCATTCGCGGGTGCCGGGCACGCGGCCAGCGCGGCCACGGCCGGGTTGCTCGGCCAGGGCGCGGGTGGCTTCCAGCACCTGCCGCGCCATCGCGGCAGCGGCGGTCGGGTTGAGCACGTGGTAATGATCCTGGGCGTGTGCAAGCTGCGTGGCGGCCGGGACGGTCCAGTCACGCCGTAACATCAACGCCCCATCTGGCGAACAGTGCGCTCACCTGTGCCGGCGCCGTCAACGCGCCCTGATCTGCAGCGGCAATGCCGTCCTGCACGGCGGCCTGAAAGCTGGCATCGGCCACGACGCGCACCACCTCGCCCCATCCGGTGGTCTCGGGCAGCGTGTCGATCAGCGTATGGGCGTCTTGCTTGATGGCGGACATGGCACGGCGGTGGGGACTACTGCGCGCAAGTCTACCCGCGCAGCTCCGGTTCGCGTGTGGCAACCGCTGGCGTGCGCTTGCGGTGTTCACCGGGCAGGCGGCGAGTACCTGCCCGGCAGCGGTCTGGGTGGCCTACAGCCCTACCGCATGCGCGGGGCCTGGCAGCGACCGGCGGTGCTGCCGCCTGCAGAAACTGACATTTGGCACTTTGTTCGTGCCCATGGCTGGTTTCATTCTGCGCGGGTCGCTTCACTCATTCGCAAAGGACTCGCCATGCCCGCCGCTGCCATCGCACCCCTGACGCCGTATCTCTCGATGGCCGCCATCGGCTACCTCTACTACCGGCGCATCCGGCGCAGCTTCGGGCGCCAGCAATGCAAGCCGCTGGCCACGGCGGTACGCAGTGCGGTGCTGCTGATCGCTGTGGCAGCACTGGCGTTCGCGGTCTACGGGTTGCCGCAGGTGCGGCTCGGCATTGCCGCAGGCGCGCTGGTCGGCATCGGCCTGGGTGCGCTGTCGCTGCGCTACACGCATGCCGAATGGACCGATGGCCAAGGCTGGTACACGCCCAATCGCTGGATCGGCGGCGGCCTGATGCTGGTGCTGCTGGGGCGCCTGGCCTGGCGCTGGGCCGACGGTGCGTTCAGTAGCCGTGCGGTGGGGGCCGGTTCGCATGCCAGCCCGCTGACCCTGGGAATCGCCGCGGCACTGGTGCTGTATTCGCTGGTGCACGTGGGCGGACTGTGGTGGAGGTTGCGTCAGTTGCGCCTGCAGGCCTAACCCACATGGCGCGCTGATCCGCGGATCGCTTTCAACCTGCGACCGAAACGGACGCACCAGCTTCTCGCCCAGATTCTGCCGCAGCGGCCGTGCGCGCCAACGCTCCAGCGTGTAACGCTCGGCCTGCTGCAGGTCGCGCTCGAAGGCCGCGGTCATCTGTGCGGCCAGCGCACGGTTGTAGACATTCACACTGGCCTCGTCGTTGAGCCGGAACGAGCGGATGTCGAAGTTGGTGGAGCCCACCGACACCAGCAAGCCATCGATGATCAACAACTTGGTATGCAGCATGGTGGGCAGGTCTTCGTGGCTGTCGATGCCGGCCTGCAGCAGCGGCTCCCAACTGGCCTTGGACGCCAGCCGCACCGAGATCGCATCGATATGCTTGCCCGGTAGCAGCACGCGCATCTTGACGCCGCGGCTGCGGGCTTCCAGCAGCGAGCGGGTGATCAACGCATCGGGAACGCAAGACGCAGCCGCCAGGTCGATCGATGTGCGCGCGGCGGCAATGGCGATCAAATCCATCAGATGCATGCTTTCGCTGCCGCCCGAGGGCGAGGCCACGAACAGCTGCGCGTCGCTGTCGCCTGCTGGTGCCAGTTCGGGGGCGTCGTCGGTGCCATTGAGCACGCGGCCGGTGGTCTTGATCCAGTTGTCGTTGAAGGCGGTTTTCCCCTGCGCCACCACCGGGCCTGCGATGCGCTAATGCGAATCGCGCCAGTGCTCCGGGTCCTGTGCATCGCCCATCCATTGGTCGGCCACACCTACGCCGCCGGTGAAGCCGATACGGCCATCGATCACCAGCAGCCGTCCGCGGCAGGGGCAAGCCTGCCACCATCCGCTTCAAGGCCACGTTGCTGGAACCGGCAGCGCCTGCCGGTGCGAGCGGGTTGTTTGCGCTGTTGCCTGCGGCGGCGAGCAATCGGTTGCCGAGCCGCCGCATGGTGCGCGTGGCCGGTCACTTCGCCGGGCATCCACTGCAGGCCACCTTGCAGCCGGATGGGCAGGGTGTGGGCATTGGCTCAAGCTCGACAAAGCCTTGCAGCAGGCCGCCGGTGTGTCTGCTGGCCAGACGGTGGCGCTGGAAATCGCGCCGGTTGCGGAAGCGCCCGAGCCAGTGGTGCCGGATGATCTGAATGCGGCGCTGGCGGCCGCGCGTGCGACCTGGGACGACATCACCGCGGTGGCGCGGCGCGATCGAATCTTCTGGGTTGTTTCCGGCAAAAAAGCCGACACGCGGGTCAAGCGCATCGCCACCGCGTGCGACATGTTGGCTGCGGGCAAGCGCCGCGCGTGTTGCTTCGATCGTTCCGGCATGTGCAGCAATTCGCTTGCGGCACCAACGCCGAAAGCGGGTTGAAGCAACCGGCGTGGTGCTCGATTTGCGGCTGTATATGCGCCGAAATGCTTAGATGCGTCACACAAGCGCGCACCTATACTTCGGGGCTGTCCCACCGAAGAGGTTCTGACCGCATGAGCGCACCCCCATCGTCTCCGAGCGCCACCGGTTCTGGCACCGCTGCCGGTAGCCTTCGCCGCTCGGTGTCCAACACGCTCAAGGGCTCGGCCGGCAACCTGGTCGAGTGGTACGACGTTTACGTTTATTCGGTGTTCGCCACGTACTTCGAATCGCAGTTCTTTTCCAAGCAAGACAAGAACGCCACCATGTTCGTGTGGGCGATCTTTGCGATGACGTTTTTGATGCGGCCGATCGGTGCGTGGTATTTCGGTCGTTTCGCCGACCGCTACGGCCGCCGCCTGGCGTTGACCATTTCGGTGTCGATGATGGCGCTGTGCTCGTTCGTCATCGCGATCACGCCGACCGTGGCCACAATCGGCATCGCGGCACCGATCATCCTGTTGATGGCGCGCTTGCTGCAAGGCTTTGCCACCGGTGGCGAATACGGCACCAGCGCCACGTACATGTCTGAAGCGGCGATTCCGGGCCGGCGCGGGTTTTTGTCGTCGTTCCATTACGTGACATTGGTAGGCGGCCATGTGCTGGCGCAGACCACCTTGTTGATCATGCTGCATTTCTTCGATGCGCCGCAGGTCTCCGAGTGGGGCTGGCGCGTGGCCTTCGGCCTGGGCGGTATCGGCGCGCTGGTAGTGTTCTGGCTGCGCCGCACGATGGACGAGTCGCTGAGCTCCGAATCCATCGCCGATTCGCGTACCGGCAAGGCCAAGGCGTCCGGCTCGATGCGCGAATTGTTCGTCAATCAGTGGCGTCCGCTGCTGTTGTGCTTCCTGATCACTGCGGGCGGCACGATCGCGTTCTACACCTATTCGGTGACCGGGCCGAAGATGATCCAGGCCGCGTTCGCCGGTGGCGACGTGATGGCCGGCACCGTCATCAACCTGGTGGCGCTGACCGTGCTGATGCTGATGCAGCCGGTAGGCGGCTGGTTGTCGGACATCCTCGGCCGCAAGACCTTGCTGGTGTTCTTCGGCATCGGCGGTGTGCTCTACACCTGGTTCTTGGTGATGGAGCTGCCCAAGCAGACCGACTGGCTGACCGCGTTCGCGATCCTCACCGTGGGCTTTGTGATCCTGACCGGCTACACCTCGATCAATGCGCTGGTGAAGGCGGAATTGTTCCCTGCCCACGTGCGCGCGCTAGGCGTTGGTCTTGGCTACGCGCTGGCAAATTCCGCGTTCGGCGGAACCGCGCCGTTGCTGTATCAGGCCTCGCTGAAGACCAACCACGTGACCGAGTTCGTGATCTATGCGACCGCGGTGATTACGGTGTCGTTGGTGGTCTACATGGTCTTCCTGACCAACAAGGGCAGCAATTGGCTGGACGACGAAGCGGCGATGCATCAGCGCAAGCGCTGATGAGTTGCACGCGGTACTCCTTCTCCCTTCGGGACCTATTGTCCCCCTTCATGGGGGAGCAGGGGCCCCGTAGGGGCGGATGAGGGTGCGCCTCAGGTAACTGGCAGCGACAGCGATGACAAACGCGTCGCCACGCGCCGGCAAAGTGAAACAAGTCATGCTGTTGCCGTGCGTCGATACACTCGACCCTTACACCACCCCCGCTCCGCGCCCCAGCTCGCGCTTGCGGCGCGGGCGCTCCAAGGCACGCGCGCCGGTGGCGCGCAAGCCGTGCCTTATCGCCCTGACGGCAGAGGGGCTAACACAGGCGGCTGTTCCGTAACGCCATGCTTTTTTGCTGGTATGTTGGCAAACAGGCTGTCACGCAGCCCCATCAAACCCAACAACGCGTCGTCGCGAGATGCCCCCGCCGGCACCTTGCCCACGCGCGTCAGTGAGGCATCCAGACGATCGCGCAGCGGATCCGGCCCAGGCAATGGCCGCTTCTGCGCCACCTGCTGCCGATAGTGCGCGGCCACATCGCGCAGAATCGCATCCACCGCATCGCGACTCGATGCCGGCAAGCCGTGCCGTGCGCTGCGCAGCTGCAGAATGTTCAAGCCCACGCGCACCGCATTGAGCATATCCACCGAAGCCAGGTCGCTCAACGTGCCGAGCACGCGGTACACGCCCTTGGCGCGGGTGGGGCCGAGCAGTGGTTGCGAGACGATGTAGACCGTGGCCATCGCCCAGCACGGCCGCGACAGATTGCCCGCCAGCGCGACATACAACGCCGCGATCAAGGCGGCGAAGGTCTTGACTGAAAACAGCCACGCCTGGCGATCGCGCAGGAAGGCGTTCATCGCGCAGTCGTTGTGTCGCTGCGCCCGGCAGCGGCATCCCAACCGCCGTCCAGCGTCAGGAACAGCTGAATCTGATCCTGCGATACCTGCGCCTGTGCATTGGCCAGCGTCATGTCGGCGGTGGCCAGCGTGCGCTCGGCATCCAGGCTGGACAGGTACGGCGTGCGTCCACTTTGATACAAGCGGCGGTTCTGCGACAACGCCAGCTCGGCCTGCTGCTGCGCCTGCTCCAGCAGATGCAGGCGGTCCAGGTCCTGCGCATAGCGCGACAACGTGGTCTGCACTTCGCGCAAGGCCTGCAGCACGGTGTGGTCGAATTGCGCCAGCGCGGCGTCGGCACCGGCTTCGGTGGCGCGCACGCGGGCATGCGCGCCACTGGAGGGCACCTGCAGCTCATGGTTGGCGTTGCAAATCTCCAGATCACTGCCGGCCACCTGCGCGGCCACGCTGACGCGCGCCGGATCGATCGCCAGCTGCATCACATCGACGCCGACATGTGCATCGCGCGTCCACGGCGCCTGCATGTACTCGCGCCACAGGTACCGCAACACCAACGCGGCCACCACCACCATTGCCAGGGTCAGCAGCGCCGGGCCTGCGGTCTTGATCAGCGTTTTCACGATTGCATCCAACGGGTAAGGAAAAACAGGCCGCCCAGCAGCGCGATCGCGCATGCGCCTGCGCGATCTGCTCCCACAGGGTCAGCACCCCCTGCACATCGGTGTCGCTGAGCGTGCCGAACACCTCCGCACGCAACACATCCAGGCGGATCTCGATGCGGCCGACCAGCACCTGGCCGTCCTCGGTGAGCCACAACTGGTTGGCACGCCGGTCGCTGCTGTCGGCCTCGCGGCACAGCAGGCCCTGGGCTGCCAGCTTGTCCAGCAAGCGCACCAGGGATGGGCCTTCCATGCCCAGTTGCTGCGCCAGCGCCACCTGGCGGATGCCGCCACCGGAGCGGCCGATCATCAACAAGGGGCCGGTGCAGGCGCTGGACAGCTCGAATTCGGCAAACGCCTGGTCGGCCAAGCGTTGCCACTGGCGCGCGGCCACCAACAGTCCCTAACTGAGCTGAGCGCGTGGGGGAAAGGAGAGGTTCGCCACAACAGATAGGATGCTATCAATTCACTAATGAATCAGTAGTCGCTGAACATTTGCAAACTGGCGCAACCGACGTGGGGCAGCCGCTCAGTCCTCGGGTACCATGCTCGCCCCCTTTTGGTGCACCTGCATGAGCCAGTCCGACCAGCCCGATTCCTCCGTGACCCAAACCCAGGCCGAAGACGCCGTGCGCATCTTGTTGCGCTGGGCGGGCGAAGATCCGACGCGTGAAGGCCTGCTGGACACCCCACGCCGGGTGGCCGAAGCCTATGGCGACTGGTTCAGCGGCTACCGCATAGAACCGCGCGAATACCTGGAACGTACCTTCGAAGAAGTGGCCGGCTATGACGAACTGATCGTGCTGCGCGACATCTCGTATGAAAGCCATTGCGAGCACCACATGGCGCCGATCATCGGCAAGGTGCACGTGGGCTATCTGCCGCGCCGCAAGGTGGTCGGCATCAGCAAGCTGGCCCGCGTGGTGGAAAGCTACGCGCGCCGCTTCCAGGTGCAGGAAAAGATGACCGCACAGATCGCCCAGTGCATCCAGGACGTGCTGCAACCGCTCGGCGTGGGCGTGGTGGTGGAAGGCGCGCACGAATGCATGACCACCCGCGGCATCCACAAGCGCGGCGTCAGCATGGTGACCTCCAAGATGCTGGGCAGCTTCCGCGAAGACGCGCGCACCCGCGCCGAATTCCTGCAGTTCATCGAAGTGGGTGGCAAGCGTTGAGGTCGAGCTTGGCGTTGATGGCTGGTAGATTGATGCTCTACAAGCTGGCGGGACACCGTCGCTAAGGAATCGCATGCAGATTGAATCTATCGAAATCAAGAATTTCAGGCTGTTCCGCAACGCCAAGCTAACCCACGTGCCCAGGCTCTGCGTCTTGGTTGGAGCGAACGGAACCGGCAAATCCACACTGTTCGACGTGTTCTCCTTTCTCAAGGACGCCTTGTCGATGAATGTCGGCAAGGCGATCGCAAAGCGCGGCGGTTACAAGGAAGTCGCAAGCAGAGGGTTCGCGCACGAACCCATCGAATTCACCCTGCAATTTCGCCTGGAGATCACTGGCAGAGAGCGTCTGGTGACCTACGTGCTGAAAATCGCGCCTGGCACTGGCACGCGGGTGGAGATTGAGCGCGAACTGTTGCGCTACAAGCGCGGCAGTTATGGCGCGCCGTTCCGCTTCCTGGATTTCGCACACGGCAAAGGCTACGCAATCACCAACGAAGAAGAGTTCTCCAAGAAAGACGAAGAGCTCACCCGCGAGGAGCAGGAACTCGATGCCCCGGATATCCTGGCGATCAAGGGCCTGGGCCAGTTCGAACGCTTCAAGGCGGCCAGCGCCTTTCGCCTGATGATTGAAAACTGGCACGTTTCCGATTTCCATGTCTCCGAAGCAAGGCCAAGCCAGGAAGAAGGCTTTGCCGAGCATTTGTCCACGCGCGGTGACAACCTACCGCTGGTCGCCAATTTCCTGTACGAAAATCATCGCGATCGTTTCGATCGCGTGTTGCAGGCGATGAATCGCCGCGTGCCCGGTGTTTCGGTTGTGCAACCTCAGCAGACCCTGGATGGGCGTTTGATCCTGCGGTTTCAGGATGGCAGCTTCAAGGACCCGTTCATCGCCAGATACGTTTCCGATGGGACGATCAAGATGTTTGCGTATCTGGTGCTTCTCAACGACCCCAAGCCATACCCGTTGCTGGCAGTGGAAGAGCCCGAAAATCAACTCTATCCGGAGTTGCTGCCTGAGCTGGCGGAAGAGTTCCGCGACTATGCCAGGCGTGGCGGCCAGGTTTTCATCTCCACCCATTCACCCGATTTCCTCAACGCTTTGACGCTGGAGGAGATTTACTGCTTGCGCAAGGAGAAGGGTTTCACCACGATCACGCGTGCCAGTGACTCGGAAAATCTACGCGCATTGTTCGAAGCAGGCGATCTGCCCGGATACCTTTGGAAGCAAGGCCTGTTCGAGGGCCTGAACCGGGAAGTGGCCTAATGCATGGGCGCATCATTTTCTTGCTGGAAGAGCCATCAATGAAGGTTCTGCTGGATGGATTACTGCCGCGTCTGTTTCCTGGATGGCAGGAAAGCCGCGACTTTCAATGTATTGCTCACGATGGAAAGAGCGATCTTGAGCGCAGCGTGCGCATAAAGTTAAACGCCTGGCGTGTGCCGGGAGATCGGTTTGTTGTGGTGCGTGACAACGACAGTGCCGATTGCCTGTCCCTGAAAGCCCGCCTTGTGCAACTCTCCAGTCAGCATGGGCGACCGGATGCTTTGGTCCGCCTTGTCTGCCAAGAGCTGGAAAGTTGGTACATCGCCGATCTCAACGCATTGGCATTGGCATTTCCGGAGTGCAAGATCGATACCCCGGCGCTACGCAAGCGATTCGCCCAGCCAGACAGCTGGAAAAAGCCCTCGGCAGAGCTCGAGCGGCTCATCCCCGCGTTTCAGAAACGCAGTGGAGCGCGCCTGATGGCTGATCGCTTGCGCGAAGAAGACAGCCGCTCGCCAAGTTTTCGCGCCTTCGTTAACGGAGTGCGACGGCTGGCACACGAACTGGGCTACCAAGCGCCTGCATGAAACACCGTGCCCGTATCGCCCGCTATCGCGCCCTGCGCGAGCAGCCGCTGTGGAAACTGCTGGCGGCCGATCAGTCGCCGGAAGTGATCGGCCTGCTGCAGACGTTGTTGCTCGACAGCGAGCGCGGTTTGCCCGCGGCTGTCCTGCATGAACGCTTGCAGCGCATGCTTGACGATCTCAATGTCGATCAGCTCTCGCGCGAGCTGCCGCGCACTGCGCAGGCCTATGTAGCGCACTGGCTGGCGCAGGGTTGGCTGGAACGGCGCCTGCCCGAGGGCGCGCAGCAGGAGCAGTACGAGTTGTCTACCCAGGCGATGCAGGCGATTCGCTTTGCCGATGGTCTGGAGCAGGCGCGTGGTGCCGCGACCGAGAGCCGGCTTGCGCTGGTGATGCAGCAGTTGTCGCAGTTGGCCGCGTTGACCGAAACCAATCCCGATGCGCGGCTGTCGGCGCTGCGCGACGAGCGTGATCGCATCGATGCGGAGATCGCGCGGGTGGCTGCCGGCAAGGTCGCCTCGTTGGATGGCAAACGCGCGCTGGAACGTGCGCGGCAGGTGATCGCGCTGGCCGACGAGCTGACCGAGGATTTTCGCCGGGTACGCGACGATTTCGAGCAGCTCAATCGCCAGTTCCGTGAGCGCATCATCGACGACGAGGGCGAGCGTGGCGAGGTGTTGACGCGGCTGTTCGAGGGCGTGGACGTGATCGGTGACAGCGAGGCCGGACGCAGTTTTCAAGCGTTCTGGGCGCTGCTCAACGATGCCGAACAAAGCGCACAGCTGGATGCGGCGCTGGAGACGGTGTTGGCGCGGGCGTTCGCACGCAAGCTCGACCGCCGCGAGCGCAGCTTCCTGCGCGGCTTGACCGGCACCATGCTCGAACGCGGCGGTCAGGTGCACGATGTAATGCAGCATTTCGCCCGCAGCCTGCGCGGCTTCGTCCAAAGCCGTGGCTATCTGGAACAACGCCGGCTCAATCAATTGCTCAAGCAGGCGCAGGCCGAGGCGTTGGGGCTGCGCGAGCATCTGCGTGCCCAGCGCTCGGTCGGGCACGATCTCAACCTGACCACCAGCCGCTTACGCTCGCTGTCGCAATGGCGTCTACACGATCCGCGTCACACCCAGGTCGATGGCAGCATCCAGCGCAACGACGCAGCGGCGATCTCGCTGGACAGCGTCGGCGATCTGGTCGCGCAGTCGGAAATCGACTTCCGCAGTCTGCGCCGCGATCTCTACGAACTGCTGGGAGAACACGCACAGCTCTCTATCGCGCAGGTGCTGGCGCAGCGGCAGGCAGAGCAGGGGCTCGGCAGTGTGATCGGCTACCTGTCGCTGGGTACGCGGCATGGGCAGGTGGATGCGCAACGCAGCGAGATCGCGCGATGGCGTGGCGGCGATGGCCAGTGGCGCGGCGCACGTATTCCGTTAGTGTGGTTCAGCCAGGAGAAACGCAATGAATTGGCAGGCTGACAACGCCGAAACCGACGCGCACGCGCCGAGCGCCCACGCCGATGCGGCTGTGCCCGAGGCGGACGCCGCAACAGGCCTGTTTCCGGGCGATAGCGGTGCGTTGCCGGTGGATGCGCGGCGCGTGCTGTGCCAATTGCTCGCCGGCCCCAGCGTGGACGTGCAGCGCCACAGCAAGTTGTGGCCAGCGTTGCTGCGCCATGAAGCGGCCGTGCGCAGCCGCCTGGCCGATCTCTTCCTGGAATTGGTGCTCGACCGCGACGCCGGCGTCGCCTTCACCCGCCAGGCCGACACCGGCGAGCTCGAAGCGCCGGTGCTGCTGCGCTCTCTGCCGCTGACCTTCATCGATTCGGTGTTGCTGCTGCATCTGCGTCAGCAACTGGCCGAAGCCGATGCGCGGGGTGTGCGTGCGGTGGTCGAAGATGCGCCGTTGAGCGAGGCCCTGGCCGTCTACGAGAAGAATCTGTCCACCGACCGTGCCGGCTTCATGCGTCGGGTTGGCAACGCCATTCAGAAGATGAAGGACAACCACGTGCTCACGCGCCTGCGTGGCGAAGACAACCGCTACGAGGTTTCGCCCACGCTCAAGCTGCTGTTCTCGGCCGAGGATGTGTCCGCGCTGGCGCAGATCTATCGCCAGCTGCGCGAGCAGCCCGGCACCGTAGGCGATGCAGAGCGCGCCTGAGCGCATCGCGCGCTGGCACCGTCCAGCAGCGCACGGGCGCAGTGGCATTCCTTCATCTGACCGTCCCTTCCTGGCATTGGCGCAGCCGGCCACCATCGCGACGCCGCAGCGCCGCTCCCGCCGTGCGACACGCTCTACACTGACGCAATGAAATCTTCTTCCTCCAGCCTGTTTGCCGACGATCTGCCCGAGCCGCGCGTGCAGCAGTTCCGCATGCGCCGCCTGCAGGTCCATAACTGGGGCACGTTCAACGGCTTGACCGACGTGCCGATCGCCGCGAAGGGCTTCTTGTTCGTCGGCCGTTCCGGTTCGGGCAAATCCACGCTGCTGGATGCCATGTCCGCTCTGTTGACCCCGCCCAATCTGGTCGACTTCAATGCCGCCGCGCGCGAGGCCGAGCGCACTGGCCGCGATCGCAACCTGGTGTCGTATGTGCGCGGCGCCTGGGCCGACCAGCAGGACAGCGCCTCCGGCGAAATCGCCACGCAATATCTGCGCAAGGGCAGCACCTGGACCGCGCTGGTGCTGGAATACCGCAACGGCGAGGGACGGGTGATCAGCCTGATACGGCTGTTCTGGATCGCCGGCAGCGGTGCGGCGGCGGCCGACGTGCGCAAGCATTACATGGTGGCCGAGCGCAGTTTCGATATCGCCAGCGAATTGGTCGGCTTCGATCTGGATTTGCGCAAGCTCAAGGCGCGTCTGGGCGACGACATCGCCCACTTCGACAATTTCTCCGGCTATGCCGAGCGCTTACGCCATCAGTTGGGCATCGCCAACGAGATGGCGTTACGGCTGCTGCACAAAACCCAGTCCGCGAAGAATCTCGGCGATCTCAATGTGTTCCTGCGCGGCTTCATGCTCGAGGCGCCCAAGACCTTCGACGCCAGCGAGCGGCTGGTGGGCGACTTCGCCGAACTCGATGGAGCGCATCTGGCGGTGGTCACCGCACGGCGGCAGGTCGAAACGCTGCTGCCCGCGCGTGCGCATTACGAGGACTTGCAGTCGGTGCAACGTCAGCGCGGCCGCTTGCAGGAACTCAAGCTCGGCCTGGACCCCTATCGCGAGCAACGCCGGCTTGCGTTGCTGGATGCGCGCCTGCATGCACTGAACGTCAACGACCAGGGCCTGGCCGGCGAGGAGGGCCAACGCCGCGCTGCAGTGGATAACCACCAACAACGCTTGTCCGATCTGGAGGCCCAGCGCCGCAGCCAGGGCGGCGAGCGGATCGACGCGCTGGAACGCGAGCAGCTCCAGGTCCAGGGCGAACTTGCACGCCGCAGCGACAAGCGTGCCAAGGCCGAACAGGTCTGCCGCCAGCTCGAGCAGACTTTGGCCGACAACGCGCATGGATTTGCCCAGCAGTCCGCGCAGGCGCGCGCCGCGCTCGAGGACGGGCAGCGGCTGGCCGCCGAACAGGACGAGGCGATCGGCGAGCGTATCGCCGGCAAGCGCGAGGACAGCCAGCGCTTTGCGCAGGTGCGCGCCGAGATCGAGGCGCTCACCCGCAATCCCTCCAACATTGCTGCGCCGATACAGGCCCTGCGTGCACGCCTGAGCGAAGAAACCGGCATTCCCGAAGCCGCGCTGCCCTTCGTCGGCGAACTGATCCAGGTGCGTGAGGAAGATGCCGCCTGGCGCGGTGCCATCGAGCGCGTGCTGCATGGGTTTGCGCAATCGCTGCTGGTGGACGAGCGCCATTACGCCGAACTGGCCGAGTGGGTCAACCGCACGCATCTGGGCTCGCGCCTGGTCTATTACCGGGTGCGCAATAACGAACAGGCGTTTTCCGGCCGCGAACCCGGCAGCGCGTCGCTGCTGCACAAGCTGCAATTGCGCGAGCATCCCTTTGCCGGCTGGCTGCGGCGCGAACTGGGCAAGCGTTTCGACTACGACTGCCTGGAGAGCGCCAAGGCCTTGCGCACGGCAGAGCGCGCGATCACCCGCGAAGGCCAGGTCAAGCATCCCGGCGAACGCTATGAAAAGGACGACCGTCATGCGGTCGGCGACCGTCGGCGCTGGCTGCTGGGCTTCGACAACCGCGACAAGCTGGCACTGTACGAGCGCGAAGCCATTGAACTGGCACAACGCATCGCCGCCTGCGATGCCGACGTGGCCGAGCTGCGTGCGCGCCGCGAACGCGATGCCAGCCGGCGCCTGGCCCAGCACACCCTGGCCAACCTGGCCTGGGAGGAAATCGACGTCGCCGCACAGCTGCAACGCCGCGACGATATCGCCAGCGCCTTGCGCCAGCTGCGCGAAGGCGATGCCAACCTGCGCGCGTTGGGCGAGGCGATCGAGCGCACGCGCGGCGACCTGGAACAGGCCAAGCGCACGTTCGACGGTGTGCGCGAGGAACGGATCGCGCTGGGGGTCGAGCGCACGCGCCTGGAAAAGCAACGCCTGCACTTCGCCGACGCCGATGCCCGGGTGGTCACGCCGCTGCAGCGCGAGGGGCTGGAGGAGCGCCTGGCCAACCTGGGCGCGCTTAGCCTGGACAATCTCGAAGCGCATTTTCGCCAGATCGGCAACGCCATCGCCGAGCAGACCAGCGCCAGCGACAGCGAGCACAATCGGCTCGAACAGTTGCTGCTCGGCTGCTTTCGCCGGTATAGCCAACAGTGGCCCGAAGACAGTGGCGACTTCATCATCAGCCTGGCCGGCGCCGAGGATTTTCTTGCCCGCCTGCAGCGTCTGGAACGCGATGGCCTGCCGCAGCACGAAGCGCGCTTTTTCGAGCTGTTGCAGAGCCAGAGCAAGAACAATCTGCTCGCCTTGCAGCGCCACACCGCCGAAGCACGCAAATCGATCGCCCAACGCCTGGACGAGGTCAACGCCAGCCTGGAGCAGGTGCCGTTCAACCATGGCACCTTGCTGACCATCGAACTCAGCGATCGGCGTTTGCCGGAGGTGATCGACTTCCATCAACGTCTGCGTGATGTGCTCGGTCACCACCAGACCGACCAGCGTGACGTGGCCGAACAGCAATTTGCCGTGCTGCGCGAACTGGTGCGTAAGCTCGGCTCGGCCGATGGCGAGGACAAGCGCTGGCGCGAGCTGGTGCTGGATGTGCGCCTGCATGTGGAGTTCGTCGGTGTCGAGCTGGATGCGGCCACCCGCCAGCAGGTGGAGATCTACCGCAGCGGCGCCGGCAAGTCCGGCGGCCAGCGGCAGAAACTGGCAACCACCTGCCTGGCCGCCGCGCTGCGGTATCAACTTGGCGGCGAAGACGGCGAATTGCCGCGCTACGCGGCCGTGGTACTGGACGAAGCCTTCGACAAGGCCGACAACGAATTCACCGCCTTGGCGATGAACATCTTCGAGAATTTCGGCTTCCAGATGGTGGTGGCCACGCCGCTCAAGTCGGTGATGACGCTGGAGCCGTTTATCGGCGGCGCCTGCTTTGTCGAAATCAGCGGCCGTCACGACTCGGGCGTATTGCTGATCGAATACGACGAACAGGCACGCCGGCTCAAGTTACCCGAGCGCTCGCGCAGCGCAGCGGCCGACGGTGCGGCGCGCGCGACCGAGCCGTCCGCCGATGCCGTCGGCGGAGCGAGCGTCGATGGACTGCACTGACCGCGCACACCGCACCGCTGCAGCGCCGCAGCGCGCGCGCAATCCATGCCTGGTGCACGCCGGTCGTCGCCATGCCGCCATGGCCCCGCACTGATTGATGGCCCCCGCCGCGCCCATGATGTTGCCTGCCGCTGCGCTGCTTGCCTTGCGCGGGCAGTGGCAGCGCGCACGCGGGCAGTGGCTGATCGGCGAGGGCGCACCGCAGGCGATCGGATTGCGGGCGCCGACCCAGGCACAGGCCATCGCGCGGTTCGATGCCTTCGGTGCGTGGTTGCAGGAGTGGAGCCGCACAGGCCTGCCGGGGCGGGTGGAGTATCGCGCGGTGAGCTGGACGCAGCTGGGGCCGCAGCGCCTGCCGCAGACCTGGGTGCTGGACGATGCGGGCCAGGCCGCCGGCGCGCTTGGCGAGGGCGAGCGCTGGGCGCGTGCCCGCCAACGCAGCGCTGCCTTGCAGGCGCGCTGGCCGCAGGCGGTCGCGCTGGCGGCGCGGCTACGCCGTCAATTCGATCTGCTGGCCGACTGGCCGGAGGTCGAGTTCGCACGCTTGGTGGCGGTGGTGGAGTGGCTGCACCAGCATCGCGACAGTGGACTGTTCCTGCGCCAGCTTCCCATCGCCGGCATCGACAGCAAATGGATCGAACCGCATCGCGGCGTCATCGCCGACTGGCTTGCCGGCCTGCGCGGCATCGCCGAGCCGCGCAGCTTTGCCAGCCTGTCCGGCCTGCGCAACGCGCCGGATCGGGTGCGCTTGCGATTGCTCGACCCGGCCCTGCGCCACCACATCGGCGGCCTGGAGGACATCACCGCACCGATCGCGCAGATCGCCGCGCTGCGTCTGCCTGTGCGCCGCGTGCTGATCGTGGAAAACCGCGAAACCGGTCTGGCCTGCGAATCGCTGCCGGGCACGCTGGTGCTGATGGCGCGCGGGTACGCCGTCGAATACGTGAGCAATATCGGGTGGCTGCGCGAATTGCCGCTGTACTACTGGGGCGACATCGACACCCACGGCCTGGCGATCCTGCACCGCCTGCGCACGCACGCTCCGCACACCACCGCGGTGTTGATGAATGAGGCCACCCTGCAGGCCACTCCGCGCGCGTTGTGGGGGCACGAACGCAGGCCGCACCGCGCCCAACGCCTGGCTGCGCTCAGCATCCAGGAGCAGCGCCTGTATGCGGACCTGCGTGTCGGCCGGTTCGGTCCGTCGCCGCGCCTGGAGCAGGAACGTATCGCCTGGGACTATGCCTGGCCGCGCATCCAGGCCGCATTGGCGGACTGAGCGTGGCCCTAGTCGTCGCCCCTGAAAAACCCCTCTCAAACCTCCAGTTTCAGATGTCCGATCACCGGCTCTACCGCTTGCCGTCGTTTGATCCAGCGCCATTGCCGTCGTGTCAGCGTCTTGGCTTTGCCCCGATGCAGGATCTGCACACCCTCCACGTCCCGCCCGCGATACCCCAGGTCCACGATCGCCACCTGCGGGATCACATTCACATCCTGCAGCAGCCCGCGCGCCTGTTCCAGTTGGTCGGCCAACGTATCGCCGTCGTAGGGATGACCGGGAAAACTGCGCGCGCCCACGATCAAGCCCTTGCGCGCACTCACCGCAATGCCGACCTTGACGCCACATTCGTAGGGGCTGCTTGCCTTGCCCTTGCTCATGCATTCCACTTCCGGTGCGTGCAACGCGTAGAGTTTCTGTTTGTCCTTGGGACGCTGTGCCAACAACCGTTGTGCGCGCTCCAACCAGACACCGATGCGCTCACGTACCGACGGTTCCAGCTGGTCCAGCTTGCGTTGCAGATCGCGTCATACGCGTCCCAGGATCGTGCGTTGGCGTCGCAGTACCTTGCGCATGCGCTTGAACTGGCGCGCATGCGCATAGCGCCCGGCCTTGCGGCTCAACCCCGGACCTTGCCGCGCATCGGTTTGTCGCAGTGCAATGCCGTGTCGCTTGGCCAGCAGCACCAGCTTCTTGCGCGCCACCTCCAGCAAACGGCTGTCGGTGGGATGGGCGATCGCTTTTTCCTGCACGGTGGTATCCACGATCACCCGCGACAACTTGCGCGCATCCACCGCCTTCATCGTGTGAGCGGTGTTGATCGTGTGCGCCAACAGCGCTTCCATCCCGGCTTCGCCCAGACGCTGTCGCCAACGGGTCAGGGAGCTGGGATCGCACGGCACGCAGGTCTGGAACACCACCTCGCCGGTGAAAAACTGCCAGTACGGATTTTCGAGCCAGCGCTCGCAGACCGCCTCGTCGGACAGGTCGTAGGCGTGCTTGAGGTAAAGCAACCCGGCGATCAACCGCACCGGCAATGCGGGCCGACCGCCTGCGCCGGTGGTGGCCGGCAACCGCGGCGACAGCGCCTGCTCCAACGCACTCCACGGCAGCCGATGGCTCAGCTGGACCAGCGGATGGCGCACGTCGATCTGGTTCTCCAGACGCGAACGAAACAGCTCATCGGCAGGCAACTGCTCGGCGGCAGGACGGCGTGTCCGCATGGGCGAAAACTGCCAGAAACCAGGACGTAGCGTAACGAACACTGGCAATTCCAGCACACCGAAAACGCAGATGAAGCCTTGCAATGGATGTGGTCTGGGGGTTTTTCAGGGGCGACTAATTCCACTGTGTTACAAATAATCGTATCTTTGTGCCACTATTGGAAGACCTTCAGGCCGCGTGGGAGAGCTGTGTTGAATAGGACACTGGAAGTGCGTTTTGAACAGTACGGGGAAGTAGTTGCTGCCGCCCTGTCCCATGCGGATCGCAAACAGCCCGCACACTGGTACCTGAAAGGGTTGCTACTGCCTGGAGGGCGCAAGAGCGTGGAGCCCATGGCCGCGCGGGTGCACCCGCAGAACGTGCGCTCAGCCCATCAATCGATGCACCATCTGGTGGCCGATGCCGACTGGAGCGATCAAGCGCTGCTGGCGGCGGTGGCGGCACGGTGCTGCCGCCCCTGAGCAGGAAGAGCGCAGCGTGTCACTGGATCGTGGACGACACGGGATTTTCAAAGAAGGGGGTGCATTCGGTCGGTGTTGCACGCCAGTACTGCGGCCGCCTTGGCAAGACGGACAATTGCCAGGTTGCCGTGAGTTTGTCGATCGCCAACGAACACGGCAGCCTGCCAGTGGGCTATCGGCTGTATCTTCCCGAGCAGTGGGCTCAGGACACTGTGCGGCGCAAGAAGGCAGGCGTTCCGGATCAGGTCGTGTTTCAGACCAAGACAGCGCTGGCCATGGATCAGATCGACAGCGCGCTGGCGACAGGGATTGCGGCAGGCGTCGTGCTAGCCGATGCGGCCTACGGCACCGAGACCCACTGGCGAGACCAGCTCAGCGAACGCGGCCTGCTGTACATGGTTGGCGTCCGCAGCAACACGAAGGTCTGGTGGGGATCGCACCAACCTGCGCCCATGCCGCCAGCCAGCCCTAAGGGCGGTCGGCCCCGCACACGACCGATGCGCGATAGCGCACATGCGCCGATCTCGGTACATGAAGTCGCGCAGCGCTTGCCCGCAAGGACGTATCGGCAGGTCAGCTGGCGCCAGGGCAGCGACGCAACGCTCAGTTCGCGGTTCGCGGCGGTGCGGGTTCGTGCCGCACACAATCGCCAGGCACATGACGAGCAGTGGCTGCTGATCGAGTGGCCGCCGGGAGAGTCCGAGCCCCGCCACTACTGGTTCTCGACGCGACCAAAGCAAACGCCGGTCAAGACACTGGTTGCCACGGCACAAGGCCGATGGCGGATTGAACGCGATTATCAGGAGCTGAAGTCGGAGTTGGGCCTGCATCACTATGAAGGGCGCAACTGGCGTGGTTTTCACCATCACGCCAGTCTGTGCATCGCCGCATACGGGTTCTTGATGCGCGAGCGCCTGCGCAGTAAAAAAACTCCGTCGCATTCAAGATGCCTGCAGTATCCAAAAGCGTCCGCCCGCGCCGGTCTGGCCCCAATGCAACGTCACCATCCCAACTCGATTGCCACGCTGGCCTTCGGACTGGCTAGGCTGATCGCCAGAAGCCTCCCACACTGCCCGTGTTGCGGGGTCTCACCGTACCAACGGATTCGTATTTAGTAACACAGTAGAAATAACTGAATTTTCGTCGCGGCTGCTTGCATGTTTTTACCTGACGGCGATTTTTTGCCCGCCAGCATGGGCGTATTTCACTGCAGGAGCATTCTCATGACACAGCGATTGATGAAGACCGCGCTGATCGGCGCATTTGCCTTGGCGTCGCACAGTGCATTTGCACAGGCGGCATCCGACAAACCGGCCAAGGCGCTCACCTGCGTTGAGGTCACCAGCATGCTTACCGCGAAGGGCTACACCAAGGTGCACGACGTCACGTTCGAACATGGCGTGTGGACGGCAGATGCGCGTAGTGGCCACGGCCAGGACGTGGACGTGCACATCGACTCGGTCACTGGCCGCGTCTACGGCGACCAGACCACGTCCAAGCTCAGCGAAGCCGATGTGCGCGCAGCGCTCTCCACCGGCGGCTATGCCGATGTGCACGACCTTAAGAGCGGCTAACACTGCGCGAAACACCTGCCATAACTCAGCAACGCAAAGGGACTCCGAGTGGAGGCCCTTTGCATGACAGCTGTTTCTCAGTGCTGGTGCCGAACCACCTTGCTGGAGCATCGTTGCCACTGCCCGGTAGCAGTGTGTCCGCGGGCCTCAGCGTGAGGACTTGGCCTTGTTTGTCGTCGTGGCCGTTGTGTCAGTGTCGCTAGTGTCTCCGCCAGCCGGCTGCGCCGTTGCCGCGCGTGCACCGGGCTTGTTGGCCATCATGCGGTCGCGTGCGGCCCTGAACGGGTTGCCAGGGTACCAGTTGGGCCAACGTTCGCCGGCCGCCACTTCCTTGCCCACGCCGTAGACCAACTGCAGGTCTTCGATGGTGCCATCGAGCTTCCAGGTGGCGGCGTCGTATTCGTCGCCAGGCGCATGATAGCGATGGCGTCCGTAGTCCTCGGCCGCGGCGCGTCCGGCGGCGGTGCCGCCTTCGCGCAAGTCTTCGCCACCGTTGGCATACAACGCCGGCACGCCGGCCTTGGCGAAGTTGAAGTGATCCGAACGGAAATACGAGCCGCTTTGCGGCGTGGCTTCGGCATGCAGGGTGCGGCCCTGCATCGCGGCGATCGGCTTGAGGATGTCCTCCAGCTCCGAGCTGCCCATACCCACCACGGTGACATCGCGCGCGCGTCCGGCCACCGACATCGCATCCAGATTGATGACCGCAGCGATCTTGTCCAGCGGAAAGCTCGGGTTGGCCACGTAATACTTGGAGCCGAGCAGGCCGGATTCTTCCAGCGTCACTGCCAGGAACACCACCGACCGCGCCGGCTTGGGATCCTGATGCGCGAATGCATCGGCAATTTCCAGAATGCCGGCCACACCGGTGGCGTTGTCCACCGCGCCGTTATAAATGTTGTCGCCGCGTTCGCCCGGATGCTTGCCCAGGTGATCCCAGTGCGCCATATACAGCACCGCCTCATCGGCATGGCTGGTGCCCGGCAGCACACCGACCACGTTGCGCGAGGTCTTCGCCGCGATGGTGCTCTTGAGATCCACCGACCAGCTGGCCTTCAACGGCACCGGCTTGAAACCCCGCTTGCTGGCGTCCTTGTAGGCCTGCGCCAGATCCAGCCCGGCATCGGCGAACAACTGCTTGGCGGTCTCGGCGCTGATCCAGCCCTGCACCGGCAGGCGCGGGTCGGGGTCGTCCTTGGCCGGCAGATCGTATTGCGGGCCGGACCAGGAATTTTTCACCACGTCCCAGCCGTAGCTGGCGCCGGGCGTGTCGTGCACGATCAACGCCGCAGCCGCGCCCTTGCGTGCGGCTTCTTCGAACTTGTAGGTCCAGCGCCCGTAGTAGGTCATGTGCTTGCCGTCGAACACCTTGGGATCGTCGGTGTGGAAGCCCGGGTCGTTGACGAACATCACCACCGTCTTGCCCTTCCAATCCTGGCCGGCGTAATCGTTCCACTGCTGCTCGGGCGCGTCCACGCCGTAACCGACGAACACCAGCTCGCTGTTGTCCAGCTTGACCTCGGCCTGGCCGGTGCGGGTGCCGACCACGATGTCGGTGCCGAAGGCCAGCGCGTGGGTCTTCTCGCCACTGCGAAGACTGGGCGCGGTGGATGCATCGGCGGTGGTTTCCACCATCGGCACCTCCTGGAACCAGCTGTCGCCATTGCCCGGCTGCAACCCGATGCGCTGCATCTGGTCGCGGATGTAGGTGACGGTCTTTTCTTCGCCGGGCGTGCCCGGGCCGCGGCCTTCGAAGTCGTCCGACGCCAGCGTCTTGACCAGTTCGGCGAAGTCGCCGGTGGTCAGTTCCGGGGAGAAGGTGTGACGGCTGGCCGGCGCACTGGGCGCGCTGTCGGTCGGCGTCTGCGTGGCATGCCCGCTGGGCGCATCGGCGGGTTCGCGTTTGCAGCCGGCCAGGGCCAGCGTCGCGGCCAGGCACAACAGGATCTTGCGGGGCATCGGAACTCCTCGTGCGGCGGAGTCCCGATCTTAGAGCGTGCAGCGGATGGTGAGGTGAGCGCGTGGCTGCGTGTGCTGCAGGCCGCATTGCCAGCCGGGCAGGGCGCCTGCGGCAGGGGCGCGCACGCTGGCGCTGGCGTGCCGAACGCGTCAGCCCTTCGGCGCTACCTCGCCGTCGAAGCTGCGCGCCGTGGCGCCGCTCACCGCGCCGATCTTGGCGCTGCGGTGCACGTACAGGGTGACCTCGTGCTCGAAGTGCAGCGGTCCATCGACCACCGCGTTCGGGCCGATCACCACGCGCGGCGTGCGCGCGATCTGGAACGAGAAACCGAAGCTTGGCTTGGTCACTTTGATGCCGCCGCGCACATGCGAGCCCACCCCGACCGTGATATCGCCGTTAACCGTCTCGATCCCCTTGCCGAGCTCGGTGCCCACCAGGCCGATGCTGCCGTTGACGGTTTCCACGCCACCGCTGATCTGGCTGCCGCGCTCGGTGAGGATACTGCCGTTGACAGTCTCCAGGCCGCCGGACACGGTCACTTTCTGGCCCAGGGTAATCGCGCCGTTGACGGTTTCCACGCCACCGGTGCGCGCGTTATCGCCGATGCGGATGCCGCCATTGACGGTCTCCACGTTCTTGGTCTGCGCACCGGCGCCGATCTCGATGGAGCCGTTGACCGTTTTCAGGGAGCCATAGGTCTTGCCGGCGTCGGCGCTGATGCGGCCATTGACCTTGCTCACGTCGGCGTCGGCCCAGGCACTCGTGCAGACCAGGGACAGTACCAAGAGGAGAATTTGCGGCTTCATGCTGAACCTCGCGCGGCGGCGGTTATCTGGGGTGTGGCGGCGATCACATCATGCTTGGCTACAATCGCGCACCTGCCTGAAGTCACTGGATCTGTCGTTGCCTCCTTCGCCCGCACCACTGCCGCGCTTGCTGCCCGCTTCTGTCATCGGGCGTGGACAGATGTGGTTGGCAGCATGCGTGCTGGCCTGCACGTTGTTGGGCAGCCTGGGCGCAAGCGCGCAGAGCCAGCGCGAGACCGAGCGCAAACTGCAGCAGCTGCGCGACGAGCTCAAGACCATCAGCGCCGATCGCCGCGAGCTGGAAGGCAAGCGCGGCACCGCTGCGCAACAGTTGCGCCAGGCCGACGAGAAAGTGGCCAAGACCGCACGCGCATTGAACGAGACCGAAGCGGCGATGCGTGCGCAGGCGCAACATCTTTCCACCCTGCAGCAGGAACGCGCGCAGTTGCAGCGTGGCCTGCAAAACCAGCGCGCGCAGCTGGCGGCGTTGTTGCGCGCTGCCGATCAGGTGGGCCGCAACGCGCCGTTGAAAGTGTTGTTGTCGCAAGACACCGTTGGCGATGCCACGCGCATGCTGGCCGACCATCGCTATGTGCAGAATGCGCGCGCGCAGCGTATCCACGCCTTGACCACGCAGCTGCATGCGCTGACGAAAGTGGAACAGGACATCGCCACCCGGCGCCAGGCGCTGGATGCAGCGCGTGCGCAGCAAAAGGCGCAGGCCGCGACGTTGCAGAAGGATCGCTCGCAGCAAGCGGCCACCGTCGCGCAACTGGACGATCGCTACAAACAACGCGCCGAACGCGAAAAGGCGATCGGGCAGGACGCCAAGGCGCTGGAACAGCTGCTCGCCAATCTGCGCGCCGCTGCCGCCAAGGCCGAGGCCGAACGTCGCGCTGCCGCCAAACGCGCCGCTGCCGAAGCCGCCGCGCAGGCAAGACGCGGCAAAACCGATCGGCCCGATCGCCCCGGCAAGACACCCCCCAAGGTCGTCGCCAGTGCACCGGCCCCCAAGGTCGGCGGACTCAGCTGGCCGGTGTCGGGCAATCTGCTGGCGCGCTTCAATGCCACCTTGCCCGATGGCCACACCAGTAAAGGCGTGCTGATCGGTGCGCCCAAGGGCACCACGGTCACCGCAGTGGCCGATGGCACGGTGGTGTTTTCCGACTGGATGACCGGCTACGGCATGATCCTGATCGTGGACCACGGCAACGGCTACATGAGCCTGTACGCGCACAACGACACCTTGCTGCGCGATGCCGGCGCGTCGATCAAACGCGGCGAAGCGGTGGCCAAGGTCGGCAGTTCGGGCGGGCAGGGCGTGCCGGCGCTGTACTTCGAATTGCGTCGTAACGGGCAACCGGTGGATCCATCGAGCTGGCTGCAACGCCGCTGAGCGCGCCGCGCTGCCCGCAATTCAACGCGGATTTACCGCAGCTTCGCGCATAATCCGGTCAGCTCCGCGCTGCGGGGCGCCTTATCTCTTTGTCGGAGTGCTTCATGCGCGTAGCCGTCCTGTCCGTTGCCCTGTCGCTGGCCCTGTTCGCGTCGCCCGGTTGGGCGCAGAAGGCCGGCCCCGCCGCCGCCCAGGCCACTGCGGACGATCCAGAAGCCAATGAAGCTGCTGTTTCCAAGGTGCCGCTGGACGAAATTCGTCGCTTCGTGGCGGTGTACAACGCGGTCAAGCAGGCCTACGTCGACCCGGTCGAAGACAAGAAGCTGATGCACGCCGCCGTGCGTGGCCTGCTCTCGGACCTGGACCCGCACAGCACCTATTTCGACAAGGAAGACGCCGAAGCCTTCGACGAACAGGCCACTGGCGCCTACGACGGGATCGGCGTGGAATTGCTGCAGCAGCAGGACAACACGCTGAAGGTGATCGCGCCGATCGACGACACCCCGGCCGCGCGCGCCGGCATCCGCGCCGGCGATGTGATCGTGGCCATCGACGGCAAGCCGATCGATGCCAGCAAGGCGATGGAGCCGCTGCGCGGCGCATCCGGCAGCAAGGTGGTTCTGACCATCGTGCGCGACAAGACGCCCAAGCCGTTCGATGTGACCCTGCAGCGCGAAACCATCCGCGTGGCCAGCGTGCGCAGCAAGATGCTGGAGCCGGGCTACGGCTACATCCGCATCAGCACCTTCCAGGCCGACACCGGTGCCGATTTCCAGAAGAACCTCAAGCAGCTGCAGGCTGGCGGCAAGTTGCGCGGCCTTGTGCTGGATCTGCGCAGCAACCCCGGCGGTCTGCTGACCTCGGCGGTGCAGGTGGCCGACGATCTGCTCGACAAGGGCAATATCGTCAGCACGCGCGGACGCATCTCCATCAGCGATGCCAAGTTCGACGCCACCCCGGGCGATCTGGTCAACGGCGCGCCGGTCGTGGTGCTGGTGGACGCCGGCTCGGCCAGTGCCTCGGAAGTGCTGGCCGGGGCGCTGCGCGACAACAAGCGTGCACGCATCATCGGCAGCCGCACCTTCGGTAAGGGTTCGGTGCAGACCGTGCTGCCGCTGGACAACGGCGACTCGGTCAAGCTCACCACCGCGCGTTATTACACGCCGAGTGGCAAGTCGATCCAGGCCAGCGGCATCGTGCCGGACGTGATGCTCACCCCCGAACCGCAGCCAGGCGATGCCGACGTGCCGGCCAGCCTGACCGACTACAACGAAGCCACCTTGCCGGGCCACCTGCGTGGCGACGACGAAGGCGAAGAAGGCTACAGCGCCGGCGACGTGTTGCCGGGCGATGGCCCGATCAGCGAAGCCCTGGCCGAACTCAAGCAACCCGGCTCCGCCGCCAAAGCGCAAGCCGCACGCAAGGCCAAGGCGCAGGCCGCGCAGAAGGCGAAAGCGGCCAAGACCGGTGCCGAGCCCAAGCCCGCCGCAGCGCGCCCGGCAACCACGGACAAGCCCAAATCGGCCGAACCGGCGGGCAAAGCCAAGCCGGCTACCGCACCCACTGCGCCAACCGAGCCAGCACAGCCGACACCGCCAGCGGACAAGCCTGCCGAGCCGGTCAACTAAGAGCGGCTAACAACACGTAGCGAGCAGCGGTCAGGTGGGCGCGGACGGCGCGCTCACAACCGCAGTGGACGCGTGGTCCATGCCGATTCCGAGCACCGGCCACGCTCGCCTGGCGGTGAGCGCAGTCGTTTTCTTAGCCGCCCTAAGAGGGGCAACAGACCTGCGCGCGGTCGTGACGTAGGTCTGCTCGGCGCACAGGAATCGGTAAGGGCGTGGTAATGCGGCACCGAGCAATGGCTGCGCCCGCCTGGCAGCAAGGCATGCGTCTTGTCGGTTACTTCAAAGCCGCGCTCATGTAGCGGGAAATCACACCCGCTGCGTTGCTGCCAATACCTCGGGGTTGACCAGATTGCGCGGTATGCCCGCGGCAAACGCCAGCACATTGTCGAACGCCGCGTCGAAATACAGCGCATAGCTGTCGCGCTCCACGTACCCCAGATGCGGTGTCGCCAGCACGCGCGCATGCCGCAGCAGCGGATCGCGCGGGTCCAGCACCGGCTCGTGCTCGAACACATCCAGCGCGGCCTGCGCCGGCCGGCCCGCGTCCAACGCAGCGAGCAGGGCGCCTGGGGCGATCAACTCGGCACGGCTGGTGTTGACCAGCAACGCGTCGGCGCGCATGCGCGCCAGATCGTGTGCGGTGATGTCATGCCGCGTCTGCGCGGTCAGGCGCCGATGCAGCGACAGCACGTCGCTGCGTTCGAACAGGTCTTCGCGGCTGCCCGCAATCGTGAACCCATCGCGCGCTGCCTGCGCACAGGACGCTTCGCCGCCCCACACCAACACCTGCATGCCGAACGCGCGCCCGAAGCTGGCCACGCGTTGGCCAATCCGCCCATAACTCCAGATCCCCAAGGTGCGCCCATGCAGCACGCGGCCCAAGCCGGGATCGCCAAGCGCCTGCCAGCGGCCCTGCTGCAAGGCATGCTGGTACTCCGTCAGCCGACGACTGGCCGACAGGATCAAGGCCCAGGTCAGCTCGGCCGGTGCCACCGGTGAGCCAACGCCTTCGGCCACGGCCACACCCAACGCGGTGCACGCCGCCACATCCACATGCGCGCCCACGCGCCCGGTCTGGCTGATCAGTTTCAGCCGTGGCAGCCGTTGCAGCAGCGCCGCATCTACCCGCGTGCGTTCGCGGATCAGCACCACCGCATCGGCATCGGCCAGACACGCGGCACGCGCGTCGAGATCCTCGTCCAGTGCGCCCAGTACCTGTACCTGGTGACCTTGCATGTGCTGCGCGCAGGGCAACTGAGCGACGGCCCCCTGATAATCGTCTGGCACCAGAATGCGCATCAGCGTGGCTTGATCGGCGAGGGGAACGGGGTGACCACCTTGTCGCCGGTGGTGGCATCGCGAATCACCGACTGGCCTTTTTTGTCGACCTCTTCGATCCGCACGATGCTTTGCATCGGCAGGTGCAAGGTCTTGGTGTTGCCGAATTCTTCGCGCAGGCGTTCTTCGGTGGGGTCCACCACCAGGCCATCGTGCACATCGAACACCAGCTCGCCGATCTGGTTGAAGCCCCACAGATGGCTGCCGGTGACCTCACGCGCGTAGAGCTCGTACACCTTGCCGTGATTGAGGAAGGTGACTTTGTACAGAGACTTGGACATGCCACGATTATAAGCGCGCACGCCTGGCCACCGACGTGCGCAGCATCGCGCGTTGGGTGCCTCCGCCGCGCAGCCATCAGCGCCTGATCAGCTCGACACCCGGCGCGCTGCGCGCCTCAGAAGCCGTGGCGCTTGCGCAGCCGCCGCGCGATCGCCGCGCGCACGGACAAGCCGTACACGATGCCGAACACAAAGCCGGCGATATGCGCCGACCACGCCACCATGCCGAAGGCCGGGCCGATATAGGCGAACACCACCTGCAACAGCGCCCAGGCGCCGATCAACAATGGCGCCGGCACGCGGATGAATTCGAGGAAGACGCCCAGCGGCAGCACCACGCCCAGCTTGGCGCCCGGAAACAGCGCCAGATACGTGCCGATCAATGCCGACACCGCACCCGAGGCGCCGATGATCACCCGGTCCGGCGTACCGATGGCAAAGATCGCCGCCAGGTTGGAGGCCGCGCCGCCAACCAGAAACAGCAGCAATAACCGCCACGGGCCCAGGATGCGCTCGGCCGGCAACCCGAAGATCAGCAAAAACATCAGGTTGCCGAGCAGATGCGACCAGTCGGCATGCAGGAACAGCGCAGTGAACAGACGCAGCACGCTGCCGTCGCGCAAGGTCGCCCACCAGTCGCCCAGATTGGAAACGCCGCTGGAGAGCGCGCCCCAGTCGAGCCACAGCGTATTGCGCGCCTCGCCCGGCCGGCTGATCGACCACAGATAGGCCAGCCACACCGTCGCGAACAGCAGCGGCACCGCCCAGCGCGGGGTAGGTTTCTTGCGGGAAGGGAGAGAGACGAACATCGGAGGGGGACAATAGCCGGTCCGCGCTGCTGAACCCAACCCTAACCTGACAGCGCGTTCAGCGCGCGACGCGTTATTGTTCGGTTAATCGTCATCGGTATACTGCGTACGGCGTCGTATGTCGGGGGGGCTCCGGCGCGCTCCAGGCACTGGATTGGTGCTGGACGCGGGCGCTGAGTCGACCATTGCAGTCCTTATCCGGAGAGCTACAACTTATGTCTACCGCTTCCATTCTCAGCCGCGCCACCCTGCTGGCCGTCGGTATCGCCGGCGTGCTGGCCGTTGGTCAGGCGCACGGCGCCGCGTTCCAGCTGAAGGAAAACAGCGCCAAGGGCCTCGGCCGCGCCTTCGCAGGTTCGGGCAGCGCCCCGGACGATGCCTCCATCATGGTCAACAACCCGGCCGGTATGCGCCAGTTGGACGGTCGCCTGTTCCAGGCCGACGTCAGCGCCATCAGCTTCTCGGCCAGGTTCCAGCCTGAGTCGGCCAACTACGCCAACGGCGCCCCGGTCTCCGGCGGTAACGGCGGCGATGCCGGCATGATCGCGCCGGTGCCGGCGATGTACTTCCACGTGCCGTTCGGCGAGAACGACAACATGCACCTGGGCACCTCGCTGACCGTGCCGTTCGGCTTCAAGACCGAATACGACCGCGACTGGGTCGGCCGCTACCACGGCACCAAGACCGAGCTGCAGGCGATCGACTTCAACGTCGCGTTCTCCTATGACGTGAACCCGTACGTGTCCTTCGGCGCCTCGGTGTTCGCCGAGCGTCTGGATATCGACCTGGCCAACGCCGTCGATTTTGGCAGCGTGCTGGCTGCGCGCCGCGTGCCGGGCTTCGCGCCGGGCAGCGCCGATGGCTACTCGCGCATCAAGGGCGACAGCACTGAAGTGGGCTTCACTCTGGGTGGCTTGTTCAGCATCGATGAGAACACCCATATCGGCTTCAGCTACCGCTCGCAGGTGGAACACAAGATCACCGATGGCACTGCCGACTTCACCGTGCCGGGCAGTGCTGCCGCGGTGCTGAGCGTGGCCGCACCGGGCACCTTCGTCGACACCAAGGGCCGCGCTACCGTCAAGCTGCCGGCCAGCGCGACCGCCAGCTTCACGCACAACGTGAACGAGCAGTGGTCGATCATGGCCGACGTCACCCGCACCGCCTGGAGCAAGTTCGACCAGGTGACCGTGGACTTCGCCTCCAACCAGCCCGACAGTGTGCTGGACTTCTCCTACCGCGACACCACCTTCGCCTCGATCGGTGCCGATTACCGCATGAGCGATACGGTGACCCTGCGCGGCGGCCTGGCATACGACCAGACCCCGACCACGGCCGAACACCGCGACGTGCGCGTGCCGGACGCGAGCCGCAAGTGGGTTTCGCTGGGTATGAGCTGGCGTCCGTCGGCGCAGACCGAATACAACGTCGGTTACACCCACCTGTTCACCAACAACCCGACCAGCGATACCCGCAGCGCCACCGGCGACCGTCTGGCTGGCAGCTATGACGTGAAGGGCGACGTGCTGGCCGCGTCGATCAACTACAAGTTCTGATCGTCGCAGCACGCGTTGTGTGACGAAAAACCCCGCTTCGGCGGGGTTTTTCTTTGCTGCTTTGCAGGCCCAACACGCGACACCCGCCGCCGCTAACAAGCGAAGCAGGCAGGACACCCCGCATCAACACAGCGCTTCACCACCATGCACGGTGTCGCCCCGTCGCCACCCACTGGCGATGTCGACAACCTCGCGTGCTGATCCCGCCTGTGCGCAATGCTTGGCGAACGCCGCAGTCGGCGCGCCAGATTGCTATGGTCAAGCGCATACGCCAACCCGACTTCATCCAGATCGCCGACGACACCATCTCGCACGAAGATTGCGCCGCAATCGTTGCAACGCATGCGCCAGAGCCAGCAGCGTGCAGTGGTATACCGCCAACCAGGGCGGCTACCCGTGTTGGCATTGCGAGCTTTATCCGCGCGATGCCAGCGCCGACACGCTGCATCGGCTCCTGCTGTGGACGCTGTATCTCAACGACGACTTCGCGCAGGGCGAAACCGAATTCCTGTTCCAGCAACGCAAGCCGCCCCCGCGCACCGGCAGCCTGCTGATCGCCCCCACCGCCTTCACCCACACCCACCGCGGCAACCGCCAGGTCGGCGGGGACAAGTTCATTGCGACGAGCTGGATCCTGTTTCAGTCGGCGCAAGCGCTTTACGGCGGGGAATCGGGAATGGGGAATCGCAACGGCGGCGTTTTCCGCTGCTGCTGTTGCTTTGCCGATTCCCCATTCCCCATTCGCCATTCGCCATTCGCCATTCGCCATTCGCCCAGTTGCGACTGCGCCCTGTACCGGCTCGCAACGCTTGTGCTCGCTCTTCAGTTCAGTACGCGTCGCTTGCATCGCGCATCGTTAGTAAGAATACTAACTGCATGCAGAAGAACTTTTTCCCCAGCGCGAGCGCGGTAGCTGAGCGGGATGTCCGCAGCTCGCGCACGGTCATCAAGGGGCGCGGCACCACCGCCTACGTGCCCGGTCGCTTCTCGGTCACCACCGCCGTCGAGATAGACGATGGTTGGGGCGCGGTCGATGCCGATGGCGAGACTGGCATTCGTCCCAAGACCGTGGTGGCCGAAGAAGTCGCACGCAGCATCATCAGCCGCAACACCTCGCCCGACATCGGGTTCTCGCAGTCGGTGAACCCCTACAGGGGATGTGAGCACGGCTGCGTGTACTGCTTTGCCAGGCCCTCGCACGCGTATCTGGATCTGTCGCCAGGGCTGGATTTCGAAACGCGGATCTTCGTCAAGCCGAATGCGGCAGCGCTGCTGCGCGCAGAGATCGCACGCCCGTCCTACCAGTGCTCGCCGATCGCGTTGGGGATCAATACCGACGCCTACCAGCCCGCCGAGCGGCGCCTGCACATTTCCCGGCAATGCCTGGAAGTGCTTGCAGAAGCCCGTCACCCGGTCAGCTTCGTGACCAAGGCAGCGTTGATCGAACGCGACATCGATGTGCTGGCCGAGATGGCGCAGCACAACCTGGTGTCGGTGTATTTCTCGGTCACCACGCTCGACAATCGCCTCGCGGCCAAGATGGAGCCGCGTGCCGCCGCGCCGCATGCGCGACTGCGCGCGATGCAGGCACTACACACTGCCGGCGTACCGGTGGGGGTGCTGGTCGCTCCGGTCATCCCGATGATCAACGACAAGGAACTGGAGCGCATTCTGGACGCGGCCGCAGCCCACGGCGCACGTTCGGGCGGCTACGTGTTACTGCGCCTGCCGCAGGAACTCACCCAGTTATGGCGCGAGTGGCTCGAGCTGCACTATCCGGATCGTGCCAAGCATGTCATGAGCCTGATCCAGCAGATGCGTGGCGGTAAGGACTACGACAGCGGCTTCGGTAAGCGCATGGTTGGCGAAGGCCCGTTTGCAGAGCTGATCGCGCAGCGGTTTTCCATCGCGTATCGGCGCCTTGGATTCGGGCGATTGCCAAGGCTCGATACCACGCAGTTCCGTCCACCCAGACCGGACACGCCGCAGCTTACTCTTTTCTAATTTTTCTGTGCGGTTTGCGATGCCAGTTCGACTCCGGCTCAGAATCGCAGTGTCTCCTATCGTGATGCGGAGATAGGCGGGTATTCCGACGTCGGGGCTAATCAGTCGCCCCTGAAAAACCCCCAGGCCACATCCATTGCAAGGCTTAACCTGCGTTTTAGGCGTACGGGAATTGCCAGTGTTCGTTACTTCTACTGTGTTACTAAATCCGAATCCGTTGGTACGGTGAGACCCCGCAACACGGGCAGTGTGGGAGGCTTCTGGCGATAAGCCTAGCCAGTCCGAAGGCCAGCGTGGCAATCGAGTTGGGATGGTGACGTTGCATTGGGGCCAGACCGGCGCGGGCGGACGCTTTTGGATACTGCAGGCATCTTGAATGCGACGGAGTTTTTTTTACTGCGCAGGCGCTCGCGCATCAAGAACCCGTATGCGGCGATGCACAGACTGGCGTGATGGTGAAAACCACGCCAGTTGCGCCCTTCATAGTGATGCAGGCCCAACTCCGACTTCAGCTCCTGATAATCGCGTTCAATCCGCCATCGGCCTTGTGCCGTGGCAACCAGTGTCTTGACCGGCGTTTGCTTTGGTCGCGTCGAGAACCAGTAGTGGCGGGGCTCGGACTCTCCCGGCGGCCACTCGATCAGCAGCCACTGCTCGTCATGTGCCTGGCGATTGTGTGCGGCACGAACCCGCACCGCCGCGAACCGCGAACTGAGCGTTGCGTCGCTGCCCTGGCGCCAGCTGACCTGCCGATACGTCCTTGCGGGCAAGCGCTGCGCGACTTCATGTACCGAGATCGGCGCATGTGCGCTATCGCGCATCGGTCGTGTGCGGGGCCGACAGCCCTTAGGGCTGGCTGGCGGCATGGGCGCAGGTTGGTGCGATCCCCACCAGACCTTCGTGTTGCTGCGGACGCCAACCATGTACAGCAGGCCGCGTTCGCTGAGCTGGTCTCGCCAGTGGGTCTCGGTGCCGTAGGCCGCATCGGCTAGCACGACGCCTGCCGCCATCCCTGTCGCCAGCGCGCTGTCGATCTGATCCATGGCCAGCGCTGTCTTGGTCTGAAACACGACCTGATCCGGAACGCCTGCCTTCTTGCGCCGCACAGTGTCCTGAGCCCACTGCTCGGGAAGATACAGCCGATAGCCCACTGGCAGGCTGCCGTGTTCGTTGGCGATCGACAAACTCACGGCAACCTGGCAATTGTCCGTCTTGCCAAGGCGGCCGCAGTACTGGCGTGCAACACCGACCGAATGCACCCCCTTCTTTGAAAATCCCGTGTCGTCCACGATCCAGTGACACGCTGCGCTCTTCCTGCTCAGGGGCGGCAGCACCGTGCCGCCACCGCCGCCAGCAGCGCTTGATCGCTCCAGTCGGCATCGGCCACCAGATGGTGCATCGATTGATGGGCTGAGCGCACGTTCTGCGGGTGCACCCGCGCGGCCATGGGCTCCACGCTCTTGCGCCCTCCAGGCAGTAGCAACCCTTTCAGGTACCAGTGTGCGGGCTGTTTGCGATCCGCATGGGACAGGGCGGCAGCAACTACTTCCCCGTACTGTTCAAAACGCACTTCCAGTGTCCTATTCAACACAGCTCTCCCACGCGGCCTGAAGGTCTTCCAATAGTGGCACAAAGATACGATTATTTGTAACACAGTGGAATTAGTCGCCCCTGAAAAACCCCCAGACCACATCCATTGCAAGGCTTCATCTGCGTTTTCGGTGTGCTGGAATTGCCAGTGTTCGTTACGCTACGTCCTGGTTTCTGGCAGTTTTCGCCCATGCGGACACGCCGTCCTGCCGCCGAGCAGTTGCCTGCCGATGAGCTGTTTCGTTCGCGTCTGGAGAACCAGATCGACGTGCGCCATCCGCTGGTCCAGCTGAGCCATCGGCTGCCGTGGAGTGCGTTGGAGCAGGCGCTGTCGCCGCGGTTGCCGGCCACCACCGGCGCAGGCGGTCGGCCCGCATTGCCGGTGCGGTTGATCGCCGGGTTGCTTTACCTCAAGCACGCCTACGACCTGTCCGACGAGGCGGTCTGCGAGCGCTGGCTCGAAAATCCGTACTGGCAGTTTTTCACCGGCGAGGTGGTGTTCCAGACCTGCGTGCCGTGCGATCCCAGCTCCCTGACCCGTTGGCGACAGCGTCTGGGCGAAGCCGGGATGGAAGCGCTGTTGGCGCACACGATCAACACCGCTCACACGATGAAGGCGGTGGATGCGCGCAAGTTGTCGCGGGTGATCGTGGATACCACCGTGCAGGAAAAAGCGATCGCCCATCCCACCGACAGCCGTTTGCTGGAGGTGGCGCGCAAGAAGCTGGTGCTGCTGGCCAAGCGACACGGCATTGCACTGCGACAAACCGATGCGCGGCAAGGTCCGGGGTTGAGCCGCAAGGCCGGGCGCTATGCGCATGCGCGCCAGTTCAAGCGCATGCGCAAGGTACTGCGACGCCAACGCACGATCCTGGGACGCGTATGACGCGATCTGCAACGCAAGCTGGACCAGCTGGAACCGTCGGTACGTGAGCGCATCGGTGTCTGGTTGGAGCGCGCACAACGGTTGTTGGCACAGCGTCCCAAGGACAAACAGAAACTCTACGCGTTGCACGCACCGGAAGTGGAATGCATGAGCAAGGGCAAGGCAAGCAGCCCCTACGAATGTGGCGTCAAGGTCGGCATTGCGGTGAGTGCGCGCAAGGGCTTGATCGTGGGCGCGCGCAGTTTTCCCGGTCATCCCTACGACGGCGATACGTTGGCCGAGCAACTGGAACAGGCGCGCGGGCTGCTGCAGGATGTGAATGTGATCCCGCAGGTGGCGATCGTGGACTTGGGGTATCGCGGGCGCGACGTGGAGGGTGTGCAGATCCTGCATCGGGGCAAAGCCAAGACGCTGACACGACGGCAATGGCGCTGGATCAAACGACGGCAAGCGGTAGAGCCGGTGATCGGACATCTGAAACAGGACTGCCGCTTGAATCGCTGCCATCTCAAAGGCGCCCAAGGCGATGCACTGCACGTGCTCGGCTGCGCCGCTGGCGACAACCTGCGGTGGCTGCTGCGCTGGATCGCCTTTTTGCGTGCCTGGTTGCAGGTGGTGCGGGCGCGTTCCTCAACGCCCTCAAGCATCATGTGGCCGGCAAACATGGCACTGGAGGTTTGAGAGGGGTTTTTCAGGGGCGACCAGTTAGCTGAGACACCGAAGCGCTATTTCACCGGCAATGCACGCGCTGCTTACCCCTAAAAGAATCGCGAGATTTAAACCACCAACGCCGCGTCGATTGCCTGAAGCAGGCGTGCATCGTCGGCGGGGATATCCGGGGCGAAGCGGTCGATGATCTTGCCGTCGCGGCCGATCAGGAATTTTTCGAAGTTCCACAACACGCCGGGCGCGGGGTTGGGGGCGATGCCGTAGCCGGCCAGTTTTTCCCGCATCGGGCCGTCGCCGGTGGTGTGCGGATGCGTGCTGGTCAGTGCCTGATACAGCGGATGCGCCTGCTCGCCGGTGACGGCGATCTTGGCAAACATCGGAAAGGTGACATCGTAGGTGAGCCGGCAGAACTGCGCGATCTCCGCTTCGCTGCCTGGCTCCTGGCCGTTGAAGTCGTTGGCCGGAAACGCCAGTACTTCCAGGCCCTGTGCGCGCTTGTCGCGATACAGCGCTTCCAGCCCTTCGTACTGCGGGGTCAGGCCGCACTTGGAGGCGACGTTGACCACCAGCAACACCTTGCCGCGGTAGTCGGCCAAGGTGGCCGGACCGCCTTCGATGCGGGTCACCGGAATGTCGTACAGCGTCTGGTTCATGCGTGCGTCCTGATAGCGGTAGAGAACGCCGAGCATAAGCCCGCGCGCAGGCAAGTGCGATACCGATCCGTGCGTCCAGCGTGGTCGCCGCCAGGGTAGCGATGTGCGCATCCACCGCGTGGCCTGGCACCGGGCATCTTGGCGAACGCATGGAGACGTCGCTGCGTGTCGACGAAGTTCTCGACGGCCTGCTCCACCTTTTGCGTACCTGATTAGCACGATCTTTCAGCACAGTCGCAGCCAGTGAGAGCCGACCGGTCGATGGTAGGACCGTCGCTCCACCGAGACCAGATCATGGCCATGAATCGTGTGCAGTTCCAAGCCGGGCTGTCGTTGCCGGCGTTCCTCAAGCGCTATGGCAACGCGCAGCAGTGCGAGCAGGCGTTGGAGATCTCGCGCTGGCCACAGGGCTTTGTTTGTCCGCGTTGCGCCGCTACTGCGCACAGTCGATTCCAGCGTCACGGCACCACGTACTGGCAGTGCACGGCCTGCTATCGCCAGACCAGCCTGCGCTCGGGCACGGTGATGGACAACAGCAAGCTGCCGCTACGCACCTGGCTGCTTGGCATGTATCTGCTGGGCCAGAGCAAGACGAACCTGTCGGCGCTGGAGTTGATGCGACACCTGGGAGTGAGCTACCCGACAGCGTGGCCAATGAAGCACAAGCTGATGCAGGCCATGACCCAACGCGAGGCGAACCGCAAGTTGGGCGGGATCGTGCAACTGGACGATGCCTACCTGGGCGGAGAACGCAACGGTGGCAAGGCCGGGCGCGGCTCGGAGAACAAGCGCCCTTTCGTGATCGCCGTGGAGACCACTGAAGACGGTCGTCCATTGCGCGCGGTGATGGATCCGGTCCCAGGCTTCACCAAGGCGGCGCTGTCGGAATGGATCGGGCAACGCCTGCATCCTGGAGCAGATGTCTACAGTGATGGACTCGGTGCGTTTCGAGCACTGGAAGCCGAGCACGCGCACACGGTGATCGAAGGCAGCGGTCGAAGTCGCTGCGAGGCAGAGAACGCACGCTGGGTCAACGTGGTGTTGTCCAACCTAAAGCGTTCGCTGGACGGTGCCTATCACGCCTTCAAATTCGCCAAATACGCCCAGCGCTACCTGGCAGAGACGATGTGGCGGTTCAACCGCCGTTTCGATCTGACCCGGCTGGTGCCCAGCTTGCTGGCCGCCGCAGCCGCCAGCAAGCCGTGGTCCGAGCGGGCCCTGCGTGATGTCACCATGTTCACCGCTGAAAGTGCGTGCTAATCAGGTTTGCGTATGGCTGCCGGTGGGCTGCATCCCACGGTCGAAGACATCGACGCGACGCGGCGCGACAGGGCAGCGCATCGACATCGCAGAGTTTGCGATGTCGAAGTCATTCTGCGCTCGTTGGGGCTGGCGTACCGAGTGTTCGAAACGCCGGATCGAATCGCCCGCCTCACCCGGATATCAGTCGATGCACAACGCCGCCTGGCCCTTGCCGCCGACCACCTCCTGGCGGGAACCGAAGCGATCGCTGTCGCGCTGACAGGTGCCGGTGGCCGCGGCGCCGGTTGGCACGATGCTGGTAGCCAGACAGTCGCCGCTGCAGTCCGCGTTATCGCTGCACGTCTTGCCGGCATCGGCATACGGCACGATGCAGCGCGGAATCTGCAGGCGGCCGACCGGGCGCAGTTGGCCGCCCTTCGCGGTGCAGGCAGCGGCGTCGGCGCTCGTTTGCGCAGCAGGCGCCTGCGCGGCCGGCGAAGCAGGAGAGGCGGTTGGCGCATTGCTGCAGGCGGCCAGCAGCAGCGCGCACACGCAGGTGTAGATCCAACGACCGGACGTGAGAAAGCTCCCTCGGAAAGTGACGGCAAGCATCGCGACATTGGTGTCAGCGTGGCGTGGGCGGCGTCGCACCTCGGCGCTGTTCCGCTTGAAGTACCGATGGAAGATGAATTCTGGGTCGTGTCTACGGGCGGCGCGATCTTCGTCGCGCCACATGAGAGTGCTCGCCGCGCAGAGCATCACTTTTGTCAGCGCACTTATGCGCGAAGCCTTCACTGCAACGTCCAACGCATCCGAGGTGGTCCCAAGGGTGCGTTGGTCTTTGTGAGGCAGTGAGCAGTGCTGAAGGCTTTCGTAGGCGTGCAGACTCCATCGCGCCCGAGGGCGCTCCTGCGGGTGTCCGTCTTCGGGCGCAGCGATGCGACCTGCCCAGCCTCGTGTGCCTGCTGCCTATTCCTGCTCGTCGCTGCCATCGTCCAGCAGCGCCTGCGATTGCTCACCGGCCAGGGTTTCCACCCCGCGCAGGCGGCGTTCGATGGTGCGGGTCTTGCGGCTGGCTTCGCCCAGGCTCTTGCCGACGGTGCTGATCTGCCGCTCGGCCTTCTCGAGAATGCCGGCGAATTTGCCGAACTCGCTCTTCACCGCGCCCAGCACTTGCCAGACCTCGCTGGAACGCTTCTCGATCGCCAAGGTGCGGAAGCCCATCTGCAGGCTGTTGAGCAAGGCGGTAAAGGTGGTGGGGCCAGCCAGCACCACGCGATGCTCGCGCTGCAGCAGATCGACCAGACCGGCGCGACGGATCACTTCGGCATAAAGGCCTTCGGTGGGCAGAAACATCACCGCGAAGTCGGTGGTCTGCGGCGGGCAGACGTACTTGTCGCTGATCGACTTGGCCTGGATGCGGATGGCGCGTTCCAGCTGTGCAGTCGAGTTCTTGATCGCGTCGAGGTCGCCCTTTCCCTGCGCGTCGATCAGGCGTTCGTAATCTTCGCGCGGGAACTTGGCATCGACCGGCAGCCACACCACCGTATCGTCGCCGCGCCCGGGCAGGCGGATCGCGAAATCCACCGCTTCGGCACTGTCGGGCTTCACCCGCACGCCACGCGCGTACTGCTCCATCGTCAGCGTCTGCTCGAGGATGTTGTCCAGCTGCACTTCGCCCCAGCCGCCACGGTCCTTGACGTTGGTCAGCACACGCTTGAGATCGCCCACGCCGGTGGCCAGCTGCTGCATTTCGCCCAGGCCGCGCTGCACCTGTTCCAGCCGTTCGGAGACCAGCTTGAACGAGGCATCCAGACGCGTGTTGAGCGTGGTCTGCAGTTTTTCATCGACGGTGGCGCGCATCAATTCGAGCTTGCTGGCGTTGTCGTATTGCAGGTTTGCCAGCTGCTGCTCGAGCGTGGCGCGCATCTCGCCAATGCGCAATTCGTTGCGCTGGGTGAGTTCGTTCAAGCGCTGGCCCAGCGCTTCGGTGAAGCGTTGTTGCGATTGGCCGGCTTCCTGGCGGCCCTTGCGGGAATCTTCGGCCAGCGCTTGGCGCAGTGCGGCCATGTGGGTGTCGGTGCGCGCAATCAGCTCGGTCAGTTGCTGGCCGAACACGTGGATGCGGGTTTCCTGTTGCTGGCCGAAGCCTTCGAGCTGGCTACGCAGTTCGGTCAGCCGCAGGGTCAGCAGTTCGCCGGTGCGTTGTTGCGCAAGACCGCTTTCTTCGCGCGCCTTGCGGGCGTCTTCGGCCAGCGCGTCGCGCAGCAGGTCCAGGCGTTGGTCGGTGCGCGTGGACAGCTCGGTGAGGTTGCGCGCGAAGGTTTCCAGGCGGGCGTCCTGCTGCCGCGCCAGGCCTTCGAGTTGTTCGCGCAGTTCGCCGCGGCCGTCGCGTTGCTCGGCGCGCAGCGCATGCTCCAGCGCGGTGGTGGACGGACGTCGCAGCAGCGCGAGCAGCTGCAACACGAGGACTACGACAAGCAGCCCGAGAAGGATCAGGGATTCGGATGACATGCCCGCAGTGTAGCGGGGCCTGTCGCAACGGCTGCGTCGCGGATCCTGGCCAGCGGCGATCGCGTGCCAACGCTGAAGGGTGCGACTGCACGACAGCGGCCATGCCAGACCGCTGTCGTACCTGCGGCGTCTGCGCTCAGACGCCTTCCAGCACCAGCTTGCCGCGGGTGCGGTGCGATTGCAGCGCGGCGTGGGCGCGGCGCAGGTTGTCGGCGCTGATGCGGCCGTAGTGCTCGCCCAGGGCGGTGCGCAGCACGCCAATGTCCACCAGCTCGGCGACGCGATTGAGCAGATGGTGCTGGGCGATCATGTCGTCGGTTTCGAATAGCGAGCGGGTGAACATCAGCTCCCAGTGCAGCGACAGGCTCTTGCGCTTGGGCGGCAGCGCGTCCAGCGTGGCCGGGTCGTCGATCAAGGTCAGCTGAGCCTGCGGGGCGAGTACCTCGACCAGTTGGACGAAGTGCTGATCGGTGTGGGTGAGGCTGGCGACGTGCTGCACCTGGGCGATGCCGATCCGCTGCAGGCCTTCGCCCACCGGCTGGCTGTGGTCGATCACGTGATGCGCGCCGAGTGCGTGCACCCACTCCTGGGTTTCCGGGCGCGCGGCGGTACCGATCACGGTCAGCTTGGTCAGCGTGCGCGCCAGCTGCACCAGGATCGAGCCAACGCCGCCGGCCGCACCGACCACCAGCAGCGCCTGGCCTTGGCCACCGCCTTCGACAAGGCCGAGCCGGTCGAACAGCAGCTCCCAGGCGGTGATGGCAGTCAGCGGCAACGCGGCGGCGGCGTCTTCCGCGCTCGCGGCACTTGCTACCGGCTGCGCTCTTGTTCCCTGCGCTTCAATGCAATCTTGCGCGATGCAGACGCGGGCAAGATCGAACTGTAGCGCCGCAGGATTGCAGCGCTAAGAATGCAATGCGCGCTTTGCTGCTCCTGGTGGCGTGCGTCGACGCAGACGATTGCGCTTGCCGCAGCAAACGTCTGGCGTTGCGTGCAGCGCGCGCCACCATCGCCGGTTGGGAGCCATCACGCGCACCAAGGAGGAACATATGCTGGAGATCTACGGAAAGCCGACCCCGATCAATGTGCGCAACGTGTTGTGGTTGTGCGACGAGCTGGCGCTGGACGACACGCTGCACGCGTATGATCGAACACGATTTGCCACTATCTGGCTGCACGCAGCCAACGCGACGAGTTGGACCGATAGCTTTGCTGTGCTGCGTTGGGCGACACTCGCGCATTGTGTTGAATCCCGCGAGGTCCGCATGTCGTCTTGGCTCAGGCGCAAATCCATCGATCAGGTCACCGTGCACGAGGCCGGGCGGCAACTGGTGCGCAGCCTGAGTTGGCCGCATCTGATCGCACTCGGCATCGGCGCCATCGTCGGCACCGGCATCTACACGCTGATCGGCGTGGGTGCCGACAAGGCCGGCCCTGCGGTGCTGCTGTCGTTCGTGGCCGCCGGCATCGTCTGCGCCTGCGCGGCGCTGGCGTATGCGGAAATGGCCACGATGATGCCGGCCGCCGGCAGTGCGTACACCTATAGCTACACCGCGCTCGGCGAGAGCATCGCCTGGGTGGTGGGCTGGAGCCTGGTGCTGGAATATTCGCTGGTGGTCAGCACGGTGGCGGTGGGCTGGTCCGGTTACTTCGTCGGCTTCCTGCAGTGGCTGGGGGCGAGCTTGCCGCATGAACTGATCGCCGGGCCGCATGCCGGCGGCATCGCGAACCTGCCGGCGGTGGTGATCACCTTCCTGGTGGCCGGCATGCTGATGGCCGGCACCAAGGAAAGCGCCACGCTCAATGCGGTGCTGGTGGCGCTGAAGATCATCGCGCTGGGCGTGTTCGTGGCCATTGCGTTGCCGACCTTCAAAAGCGCCAACCTGCAGCCGTTCATGCCGTATGGCATCTCCAAGGCCATGGGTCCCGATGGCGTGGAGCGCGGGGTGATGGCGGCGGCGGCGATCATCTTCTTCGCGTTCTATGGCTTCGATGCGATTTCCACCGCGGCCGAAGAAACCAAGAACCCCGGCCGCGATCTGTCGATCGGCATCGTCGGCTCGATGATCGGCTGCACGCTGATCTATGTGCTGGTGGCACTGGCCGCGGTGGGTGCGATGCGCTTCACCGTGTTTGGCAAGAGTCCCGAACCGTTGGCGCTGATCCTGCGCGAACTCGGCCACGGCAAGGCGGCCCTGGTGATCGGTGCCGTGGCGATCATTGCGTTGCCGACGGTGCTGCTGGCGTTTTTGTACGGGCAAAGCCGCATCTTCTTCGTGATGTCGCGCGATGGCTTGTTGCCGCGCGGCTTGTCCAAGGTCAATGCACGTACCGGCACGCCGGTGGCGATCACGCTGCTTACTGCGGTGCTGGTGGCGGCATTGGCGGGCGTGGCCCGGTTGGACGAAATCGCTGCACTGGCCAATGCCGGCACGCTGGCCGCATTCACCGCGGTGGCAGCCTGCCTGTTGGTGTTGCGCGTGCGCGAGCCCGGCCGCGCGCGCGCGTTCCGCACGCCGCTGGCGTGGGTGGTGGGACCGGTGGCGATCCTGGGCTGCCTGTACCTGTTCTGGAGTTTGCCGAGCAACACGCAGGGCTGGTTCCTGCTGTGGAATGCGCTGGGCGTGGTGGTGTACCTGGCGTATGGGCGGCGTAATAGCCGGTTGAATTCGGCTGGCTGAGAGTTTTTGAGAGGACGCTTTCAGCTGGGTTGCGCGATGCCGACCAGTCCCTTCTCCCACCGGGACATTATCCTCCTGCATGGGGGAGCCTGATTAGCACGATCTTTCAGCACAGTCGCAGCCAGTGAGAGCCGACCGGTCGATGGTAGGACCGTCGCTCCACCGAGACCAGATCATGGCCATGAATCGTGTGCAGTTCCAAGCCGGGCTGTCGTTGCCGGCGTTCCTCAAGCGCTATGGCAACGCGCAGCAGTGCGAGCAGGGGTTGGAGATCTCGCGCTGGCCACAGGGCTTTGTTTGTCCGCGTTGCGCCGCTACCGCGCACAGTCGATTCCAGCGTCACGGCACCACGTACTGGCAGTGCACGGCCTGCTATCGCCAGACCAGCCTGCGCTCGGGCACGGTGATGGACAACAGCAAGCTGCCGCTACGCACCTGGCTGCTTGGCATGTATCTGCTGGGCCAGAGCAAGACGAACCTGTCGGCGCTGGAGTTGATGCGACACCTGGGAGTGAGCTACCCGACAGCGTGGCCAATGAAGCACAAGCTGATGCAGGCCATGACCCAACGCGAGGCGAACCGCAAGTTGGGCGGGATCGTGCAACTGGACGATGCCTACCTGGGCGGAGAACGCAACGGTGGCAAGGCCGGGCGCGGCTAGGAGAACAAGCGCCCTTTCGTGATCGCCGTGGAGACCACTGAAGACGGTCGTCCATTGCGCGCGGTGATGGATCCGGTCCCAGGCTTCACCAAGGCGGCGCTGTCGGAATGGATCGGGCAACGCCTGCATCCTGGAGCAGATGTCTACAGTGATGGACTCGGTGCGTTTCGAGCACTGGAAGCCGAGCACGCGCACACGGTGATCGAAGGCAGCGGTCGAAGTCGCTGCGAGGCAGAGAACGCACGCTGGGTCAACGTGGTGTTGTCCAACCTAAAGCGTTCGCTGGACGGTGCCTATCACGCCTTCAAATTCGCCAAATACGCCCAGCGCTCCCTGGCAGAGACGATGTGGCGGTTCAACCGCCGTTTCGATCTGACCCGGCTGGTGCCCAGCTTGCTGGCCGCCGCAGCCGCCAGCAAGCCGTGGTCCGAGCGGGCCCTGCGTGATGTCACCATGTTCACCGCTGAAAGTGCGTGCTAATCAGGAAGCGGCTTACAAAACGTCGCGATCAGGACTGACCTGAAGCGACTGGCGCGCTCAACAGCGAGGTGGAACGGCCAACGCGGGTTTCGAGCACCGGCCCCGCCAACGTGGCGGCTGTGTCGCTATTCCATTGCTTGCCGCATACGTTGCACTGCCGCGGTGCCAGCATCGATACTCCTGACCACGGCCTTCCGTCACGGCCACGTTCAAGGATGACGTCATGACACCACCTGATTAGCCCTGACCCTCAGCTGGATTTTTGTTGCAGTCCTGCAAATAGCTTCGTTTTACCGATGTGTTCCATGATGTCTGATCTTGGCGCTGCTGATGCGAGGAGCCGGTGCGAAGTTCTTTCAGCCAGGACCCCATGGCGGCCTGGCATTGGGCCGGTTTAGCGATAAGCGCGGAGGTGCTGCAGCTGAAGGTCGGGGCTAATCAGGTGACACCATGTGTAGCCGCTTGCCTTGCATTACTGCTGTCGGCCTGCCTGAGCACACCTGCACACGCAACCACCTCACTTTCTTTTGAAGAAGGTGGCTACTCCATCCTGTTCGAAATCGGGCACGAGGCCCGACCAGTGATCGCCAGTCTTCGTTTCAATGCACCTGACGACAACGAGGGCATCTGGTTGCAGAGCGACTTACAGTTCAAGACGTTCGACACCAAGCGCAGAATCTTCCGCCTGATTTACACAGGTGGAGACCCGCATGTGCCGCCATTTACCTTTGTCGTGCTCGCAGATAAATTGCCACTTATGGTGAACGACAAGCAGATCAACTCAAGCTTCAGTTGGGAAATGTGAGCGCACCACGAGGCAAGGGCGACGACGCTTCATCCTGAAGTCTGCCTCACGCGGTCACGCGATCTCGCTGACGCATGACGTGCACCAACGGTCGGTGCCTATTACTGCACACGCAATGCAACCGCACTACGCCGTCGCCTGCTAAAAACGCAATCGCAGGCGAATGCAAACCCGACTACACAACCGTCAGATTGGCGTAAGCCATCACCAGCCACTTGACGCCGACTTCATCGAACTGCACCTGCACGCGCGCATGCGCGCCAGCGCCTTCGTAGTCCACGACCACGCCGCCGCCGAACTTGGGGTGTTCGACGTTGGCGCCGAGCGTGATCGGTGCCGCTTCCACCACACCATGCACCGGCCCGCCGCGTGCCGCGCCCAGCGAGGCGGTGCGCGAGACCTGCACCTTCGGGCGCACTTCATGCAGCAGATCGCGCGGGATTTCGCGCAGAAAGCGCGACGGCACGTTGTAGTTGTCCTGGCCATGGATGCGGCGCGATTCGGCGTAGCACAACACCAGCTTCTGCCGCGCGCGGGTGATGCCGACGTACGCCAGGCGACGCTCTTCTTCCAGCCGCCCACTCTCTTCCAACGAGCGCGCGCTCGGGAACAAGCCGTCTTCCAGGCCGACCAAAAACACGATCGGAAACTCCAGGCCCTTGGCCGAATGCAGCGTCATCAGTTGCATGCCTTCTTCGCCGGCCTGCGCCTGGCCTTCGCCGGCTTCCAGCGATGCGTAAGCGAGGAAGGCGACCAGCTCCGTCATGCCCTGGCTGTCTTCATCGTCCGGGCGTGTGAAGCGCGAGGCGACCGAGACCAGTTCGTCCAGGTTCTCGGTGCGCGATTCCGAATCCAGTCCGCCGCGGCTTTCCTTGGCCCAATGTTCGCGCAGGCCCGAGCGCATCAGCACGTGGTCGATACGTTCGGCCAGTTCCATCTCGCCGGTTTCGGCGTGCAGCTGACCGACCAGGCTGAGGAAGGTCGCCAACGCGTTGCGTGCGCGTGCGGCCAGCGTGTTCTGCTGCGTGCACAGCATCGCCGCTTCCCACAACGACAGCGCATTGGCGCGCGCCAACCGGCGCACTTCATCCAACGTGCGATCGCCGATGCCGCGCGTAGGCGTATTCACCGCGCGCTCGAAGGCCGCATCGTCGCTGCGGTTGGTGAGCAGGCGCAGATACGCCAATGCGTCCTTGATTTCGGCGCGTTCGAAGAAGCGCATGCCGCCATATACGCGGTACGGCAACTGCGCGGAGATCAGCGCTTCTTCCAGCGCGCGCGATTGCGCGTTGCTGCGGTAGAGCACGGCTAATTCGCCATAACTACCGCCGTCGCGCACCCACTGGCGCGCGCGCTCGACCATGTAGCGCGCCTCGTCGACTTCGTTATAGGCCGCATACAGATCGATCGGGTCGCCATCGCCGGAATCGGTCCACAGCTGTTTGCCGATCCGGTCCGGGTTGTGCGCGATCACCGCATTGGCCGCGCCCAGGATATTGGCGCTGGAGCGGTAGTTCTGCTCCAGCCGCACGGTCTGCGCGCCGGGGAAATCCTTCAGGAAGCGCTGCACGTTCTCGACCTTGGCGCCGCGCCAGCCATAGATGGCCTGGTCGTCGTCGCCCACCACGAACACGTTGCCCGATTCACCGGCCAGCACGCGCACGAAGGCGTACTGGATGGCGTTGGTGTCCTGGAACTCGTCCACCAGAATCTCGCGGAAGCGCGCGCGGTAATGCGCCAGCAACGCGGGCGTGTCGCGCAGCAACTCGTGCGCGCGCAGCAGCAATTCGGCGAAATCCAGCAACCCGGAGCGGTCGCAGCGTTCCTGGTAGGCCGCATACACCTGACGGCGCACCTCGGTCCAATCGTCGTTGGGCTCGGGCTGGATATGCTGCGGACGGCGGCCTTCGTCCTTCTGCTCGTTGATCCACCAGCTCAGTTGCTTGGGCGGATACTTGCTCTCGTCCAGCTCCAGCGCCTGCACCACGCGCTTGACCAGCCGCAACTGGTCGTCGCTGTCCATGACCTGGAAGCCTTCCGGCAACCGCGCGTCCTGCCAATGCAGACGCAGCAGGCGATGGGCCAACCCATGGAAGGTGCCGATCCACATCCCGCGGCTGCCATTGCGCAGCTGCAGGTCGGTGCGGTGGCGCATTTCGCCGGCGGCCTTGTTGGTGAAGGTCACCGCGAAGATGCCGTGATTGGGCACGCCCTGGACTTCGTTGAGCCAGGCGATGCGATGGATCAGCACGCGCGTCTTGCCGGAGCCGGCGCCGGCCAGGACGAGGTAATGCCCCGGCGGCGCGGAAACGGCCTCGCGCTGGGCGGGGTTTAGATGATCGAGCAAATGAGAGACATCCACCGGCGCATTTTACCGGTTGTGGCGTCGCTGCGGCTGAGATTGCGATGAAGCGGTTGGGATTTCGGTGATTGATCGCAAGAGACGGCCCCTCTCTTGCGGGGCGAGAAGGCACGGCTCGCGTGCCGAACGCGCGCGTGTCTTTGAGCGAACGCGCCGCTGGCGCGTGCTGGGGCGCGGAGCAGGGGGTGGGGTGAGGGTACGGGGCGAAGCCACCGCCAATGTTGGGTAACACGAGGCTTCGCCCACACCCTCATCCGCCCCTGCGGGGCACCTTCTCCCCATGAAGGAGGACAATGTCACGGCGGGAGAAGGGAACTTTGGCGAAGACCTCAGTCCCCTCACGCGCATCACGGCCCCAGCACGCCCAACACATCCCGCGCAATCGCCGCAGCCTGCTCACGCAGCTCCGGCACCGCCAGGCTTTCCCACAACGTGCCGATGCGCAGGCTGCCGATCACCCGCAGTTGCGGATTCTCAAGCCCGTCGGCATCGATCAGGCTGCCATCGGCAGTGGTGTCCACGCCGATCCCATGCGGCCCGGCCACGGCAATGCCATGCCCCAGCAGTTGCTGCAGCAGCGGGTTGCGCATCGCCTGCACGCGCATTTCCACGCCGGTGGCATTGACCAGCGCCTGCACATCCAGCTGCAAGGCATGCCCGGCACTGGCGGCCCCGGCGCTCACGCGCACGCACGCGCCCACCTCGAAGGCCACATCCAACCGCGCGCGATGCACCAGCAGTTGCCCGCGCGCCTGCATCGCTTGCAGCTGCGCATGCACCGATGCGGCGATGCGATGCCGATGCACATCCCAATAGCGCACCACATGCCGCAGAAAACGGCGCTGGTCGGCGAACGACAGCGTCTGCCACAGCGCCTGGCTCAACGGCCGGATGCGCTCCATCACGCTCTGCCACGGCAAGCCCTGCGCGGCGGCGGCACGCGCGTGCTGGCGCAGTGTGCGCATGCGTGCGCGTAGCGGCATTACCAGCAACGGGTGCGGGTCGAATGCGGCCGCGCCGCCGTGCGCCTGCGGCAACGGCAACAGTCCATGCCGCGACACCACATGCATTGCCGCGCGATGCGCCTGCGCTGCCAACGTCACCACCGTATCGGCCATGCTCAAGCCCGAACCGACGATGCACACCGCCGCGTCCTGCGGCACTGCTGCGACCGCCCCGCTATCCCAGGCTTCAACACGCTGCGCACGCGACAATCCCGTGGCACCGCGCAGCGGTAGCGGCCGCAGCGCATTGCCTACGGCTAGCACCACGGTGGTGGCCTGCAACACGTGTCCATCGTCCAGCTGCAATAGCGCCCCTTCGGCAGTGGGTTGCAGGGTCTGCACGCGCGCGGTGTGCACGCGCAGCGTCGCCAGGCTGTGCGCACGCGCAGCTTGCAAACGGCCGCGCAGATACGGGGCGTAATGCCGCCGCCCCACACACTGTTGCGGCAGCTGCGCATCGTCCAGCTCGGGGCAACAGGCGTTCGCGCGCAGGTAATCGACAAAGTCGTTCGGCAGCTCCGTCAGCGCACTCATGCGCGCAGCCGGCACGTTGAGCAGGTGTTCGGCTCGCACGGTGGAGTACGCCACGCCTTCGCCGAGCACCGCATGCGGCTCGATGATGACGATCTGCAACGGCACCAAGGCCTGACGCAGCAGCTGGAGCGCGACCAGCACACCGGACGCCCCACCACCGACGATGGCGATCACTGCATCGCCGGGATTACGCTGTCCATTCATGGCGGCATTGTAGGCGATGCTTCACATGAGCCACCGTCGTTCGCTGCACGACGGCCATGCCGCAGCGGCGCAGGTGCGGCGTGTATCACCGCGTCTCACACGGCCAACACCCGAAGCGCTACGATCGGCCGCTCGACATCGGCGCGTGCCCTGGGAGCCCTGCAACATGTCCATCGCGTTGGTCCGGCTGATCCTTTACGTGCACGATGTCGGGGCGGTCAAGGCGTTTTACCAAACGCACGTCGCGCTATCCGTCACCAAGGAGATCGCCGACGAGTGGGTGGTGCTCGCAGCCGGCGGCATCGAGCTGGCGCTGCACCAGGTGGGGAAACCTAACGACAGCAGCCGACGGCACGTGCACCCGGCAGCGTAGCGAATGCGGCAAACACCGCCGCCAGGCTGGTGTTCGCCATCACTACCGATCTGCCAGGGCATCGGCAGCAACTGCAGCACGCAGGCGTGCATGTCGACGAACTCAAGCGCTATGCCGGCTTTGCGTAGCAGATGTACGACGGCCGCGACCCGGGGGGCAACGTCTTCCAGGTCATGCGCCTGGATTGACGCAAGCACCCTACATCAACGCATCGGCCAGCCGCGCAATGCCCTCGCGGCTGCGACGCCAGGCCGGGCGGCGGCGCCACTGATCCAGCTCCAATTGCCGCGCATTGGCCAAATAGTCCTGTTCGATCTCGCGCAGCCGCTGCACCACGCCAGTGTCGTAGCAGAGCATGCCGATCTCGGCGTTGAGCGCGAACGAACGGATGTCCAGATTGATCGAGCCGACCAGCGCAATGTTCTCGTCCATGCTCAGGTGCTTGGCATGCAGAAAATGCGGGCGATACAGCGCAATCTTCACCCCACACCGCAGCAGTTCTTCGAAATAGGCTTCCTGCGCCCACGCGGCCAGGCGCTGGTTGTTGCTCTCCGACAAAATCAACTGCACATCCACACCCGAGACGCCGGCAATGCGCAACGCGCTCAGCAAGGCCTCGTCGGGCACGAAGTACGGCGTCACCAGCACCACCTTGCGCCGCGCCAGATGGATCATCGCATTGATCGCATCGCGCGCATTGTCGAACGGATACGCCGGCCCGCTGGGCAGCAATTGCGTGGCGATATTGGCCTCGCACACCGGCGCGTCCGGCCAGACGTCCAGGCGCTCGCCGGTTTCGGTGAACCAGTCGCTGGCGAACACCGCTTCAAGATGATTGACCACCGGCCCGCGCACGCGTGCCACCAATTCGCGATTGGGCACGCCATCGATGAAGCCGGCCTCGGCCAGATTCTGCGAGCCGACAAACGCCATCTGGTTGTCGATCACCGCAATCTTGCGATGGTTGCGCAGATCCATGCGCCCACTGCGACGCCAGGGCAGGCCGCCGGGCAATACCGCCAGCACCTGCACGCCACCGTCCTGCAGGCGCTTGCTGTAGCGACGCAGGCCGCGCTTGGCGCCCACCGCATCCAGCAGCACACGGCAGCGCACGCCGCGCGCACTGGCGCGTTCCAGCGCCGCCACCACCGCCTCGCCCACCGCATCGTCGAACATCAGGTAGTACAACAAGTGCACGCGTTTTTCGGCCGCGTCGATCGCCGCGATCAGGGTTTGCAAGGAGTGCGCGTAGTCGTCGAGCAACTCCACCGCATTGCCCAGCGTCGGCATGAAATCGCCTTCGCGCTCGATCAGCGGCACCACTTCGGCACTGCTGGTGTCTGCCTGCGGGGTCCAGCGCAGCGCGTGCAGTGGCAGTTGCTGCTCGCGAATCACCTGCGAGGCGGTGGCTTGCCGCTCCACCCGCAGCCGCGACAACCATGGGTGGCCGAACAGCAGATACAGCGGCAGGCCGACCACCGGCACGAAGCCGATCAACAGCAGCCAGCTGCGCGCCGCACCCGGCGTGGTGCGGGCGGGAATCCATAGCAATGCAGCCAGACGGATCGCCCAGTCCAGTGCCAGCAGCCAAGTGCCTGTCACCCAATCGGGCAGCATCAGTGATCCGTTTTCATCAGGAACCCGATTCTGACTTGGCCGCGCATAAACGCAACGGTGTCGCTATCGATGCCTGCGTGCAATAGCGAAACGGCCCACCCTGCGCATCGGCCGTCTGCACGCGTTCGGCGCAGACCTGTCGCAAGGTCTGCACGAAGGCCGACTGCGCGCGGGTGGGATACCAATCGCTACGTATCGTCATGCCGATTTGCCGGCGCAGCTGCGGCCCGGCGCTGCCGATCTCGGCGAGCAGTCCGGCAAGCCGCTCGAACACAAACTGATCGCGCGACATCAGGGTCAGCCAGTCGTCTTCCAGCAACAAGCCGCGCACGGTCAACTCGGCACCGCATTCGATGCGTAGCGGCGGCGGCTCCAGCTGGTGGTCGCGGAATAGCTGCTGCCAACGCGCGCGCACCGGCGTGCCGGCGGCGGCGATCACCCACGGGTAATCGAGCAATTGCGCAAACGCATAGGCCTGCCCGGCCAAGGGGTGCCCGCTGCGCGCCACGATCACCGGTTCGTCGTCGAACAGTGGCTCCTGCAGCACATCGCGCACCGGCAACGGGTCGCGCAGCGCACCGATCAACAGATCCAGCCCGCCTTCGCGCAGATGCGCCAGCAATTCGTCGTACGGGCCTTCGACCACCTGGACGCTTGCCCCGGGATGCGCCCGTGCAAACCGGGCCAGCACCTGCGGCAACAGGATCGCGCGCGCCAGCGGCATCACCCCCAGGGTGAGGCGGCCGGCGTGTTGCGAGCGCAAGGTGGCGACATCGTCCAGCCCTGCGCGCAACTCGGCCAGCGCCAGACGCACCTGCCGCAGCAGCCGCACCGCCACCGGCGTGGGCTGCATGGTCTTGCCGCGGCGCACTGTCAGCGGCACTTCGATCACATCGGCCAGGGATTGCACCGCGCGGTAGATCGCCGGTTGCGAGACACCGGCGCGCACCGCCGCCAGCGAATAGCTGCCTGCCACATCCACCGCCACCAGGGCCTGCAACTGGCCCAGCGACACCCGCCGTTCCAGGCCCGGGCGCGCCGGCAACCGCAGCGCGCGCCGTGCCACCCCGATCCCCCGGCCCAGATGCGTCAGCGCCCGCTCGATACGCGGCACCAGCAACTGGGTGGCCTCGGTGGCCAGCATGCCGCCCGGATGCCGGTCGAACAGGCGTACGCCCAGCTGCTGCTCCAGACGCGCCACTGCTTGAGTCAACGCTGGCTGCGACAGATTCACCTGCGGCGCAGCCGCGTTGATGCTCCCGGCCTGGTGTACCACGGCCAGCGCGTAGAGGTGACGCAGATTCGGTTCGGGAGTCGGCTGCATGCTCTAACTATAATCAAAACCAATATGCATAGCTCAAATTGATCCTGAGCCAGCTGGCTCGCGGCGCACACACTCAGCACATCACTAACGAGGATGGATGAGCCAGGTCGTCACCCGGATCGAGCGCACCCCGCTGGCCGTCGTCGACGGGTTGGCGCAGGCCGGGGTCGCCACCGTGCACGAAGCGCAGGGACACAGCGGCCTGCTGCACCACCGGCTACGCCCCATCTACGCCGGCTGCCGCATCGCCGGTACCGCGGTCACCGTGTTGATTCCGCCCGGCGACAACTGGATGATGCATGTGGCCATCGAGCAACTGCACCCAGGCGATGTGCTGGTGGTCGCGCCGACCAGCGACTGTTGCGACGGCTACTTCGGCGACCTGCTTGCCACTTCGGCGCAAGCGCGCGGTTGCCGCGGGCTGATCATCGATGCCGGCGTGCGCGATGTGCGCGATCTCACCGCCATGCAGTTCCCGGCCTGGAGCCGCGCCATCTGCGCGCAGGGCACCATCAAGGAGACGCTGGGTTCGGTCAACGTGCCCTTGGTGTGCGCCGGGCAAATGATCCAGCCCGGTGATGTGGTGGTGGCCGACGACGATGGCGTGTGCGTGGTGCCGCGTGCCAGCGCCGCCGATGCGCTGGCCGAAGCGCAGGCGCGCGAGGCACGCAAGCTGCGCAAGCGCGAGCGCCTGGCAAACGGCGAACTGGGCCTGGATATCTATGCAATGCGCGAACGCCTGGCCGCCAAGGGCCTGCGTTATGTCTGAGCGCGTGCGCGCGATGTGGATGCGCGGCGGCACCTCCAAGGGCGGCTTTTTTCTGGCCGACGAGTTGCCTGCCGACCCCGCCGCGCGCGATGCGTTTTTGCTGCGCGCCTACGGCTCGCCGGATGTGTGCCAGATCGACGGCATGGGTGGCGCCGATCCGCTGACATCGAAAACCGCCGTGGTGTCGCGCTCCACACGTGCCGATGCCGACGTGGACTATCTGTTCCTGCAGGTCGCAGTGAAACAGGCGCAGGTCAGCGATGCGCAGAACTGCGGCAACATGCTGGCCGGCGTGGCCCCGTTCGCGCTGGAGCGCGGCTTGCTGCCCACACGCATTGGCCAGACCGAAGTGCGCATTTTCATGCGCAACACCGGCACCCTGGCTACCGCCACCGTGCAAACACCCGATGGCCAGGTGCGTTATGACGGCGATGCCCGGATCGATGGCGTGCACGGTACGGCGGCGCCGACCGCGCTGGCATTTGCCGATATCGCCGGCTCCTCGTGCGGTGCACTGCTGCCCAGCGGGCAGGCGGTAGACACGCTCGACGGCCTGCAAGTCACGCTGATCGACAACGGCATGCCATGCGTGGTGCTGCGCGCCAGCGATGTCGGCATCAGCGGTTACGAAGACCGCGCCACGCTCGATGCCGACGCCGCGCTCACGGCGCGCCTGGAAACGCTGCGTCTGCTCGCCGGCCCGTTGATGCAACTGGGCGATGTGCGCGAGGCCACGGTGCCGAAGATGATGCTGGTCGCTGCGCCGCGCGCCGGTGGTGCGATCAGCGTGCGCTCGTTCATTCCGCACCGCTGCCATGCGTCGATCGGCGTACTGGGTGCGGTCACCGTCGCCACCGCCTGCCTGTTATCCGGCTCGCCCGCCCATGCGCTGGCGCGGTTACCCGGTGGGCGCACCCTGCAGGTGGAAGTCGAACACCCCAGCGGTGCGAGTAGCTGCGTGATCGATATTGATGCACGGGGTGCCGTGACGCGTGCGGCAGTGGTGCGCACGGCACGCAAATTGTTCGATGGTGAACTGTATGGCTGAGTATTCCGATGCATCGCTGACCTGCAGCGACCGCTATCAACGGGTCGGCTCGCTGTATGTGCCATCCGATGCGGCCGTCGAAACGCGGTGGGCGGCGGTCCGTGCGCGTCTGCACACGGGAACCACGACATACGTCGGCACCTGCAGGTTCCGTGCGCCCGACCGATCCACCTTAGGCAGCGGCAGCCGCCTGCTTGCCGCTTCCACTGCAATCCAAAGACCATCGCCATGATCATCGACTGCCACGGCCACTACACCACCGCGCCCGCCGCGCCCGATGCGTTCCGCAAGGCGCAGATCGCGCATGACGACGATGCGCACGCGCCTGCACCGGTGTATCCGCACATCTCCGATGACGCCCTGCGCGAAAGCATCGAGCTGCATCAATTGCGTCTGCTGCGCGAGCGCGGCGCGGACATGACGATTTTTTCGCCACGCGCCAGCACCATGGCGCATCACATTGGCGACGAAGCGGTGAGCCAGGTGTGGACGCGCCACTGCAACGATCTGATCGCACGTGTGGTGCAGCTGTATCCACAGACCTTTATCGGCGTGTGTCAGCTGCCGCAGTCGCCAGGCGTTCCGATCGCGCACTCGATCGCCGAGCTGGAACGCTGCGTCAACCAGCTCCGATTCGTCGGCTGCAACCTCAATCCCGACCCCTCTGGCGGACACTGGAATGGCGTGCCGCTCAATGATCGTGCCTGGTATCCGTTTTTCGAAAAGATGGTGGAACTCGACGTGCCGGCGATGGTGCATGTGTCGGGCAGCTGCAACGCCAATTTCCATGCCACAGGCGCGCATTATCTCAATGCCGACATCACCGCCTTCATGCAATTTCTTGAAGGCGATTTGTTCACTGATTTTCCGGAACTGCGCTTCATCATTCCGCACGGCGGCGGCGCGGTGCCGTATCATTGGGGCCGCTTCCGTGGTCTGGCCGATATGCTGGGCAAACCAGCGCTGTCCACGCACGTGATGGGCAATGTGTTCTTCGACACCTGTGTGTATCACCAAGCCGGTATCGACCTGCTGTTCGAGGTGATCGACATCGACAACATCCTGTTCGGCTCGGAGATGGTCGGCGCCGTGCGCGGCGTCGATCCGCAGACCGGCCACTACTTCGACGACACCAAACGCTACATCGATGCACTGGCGATTTCCGATGCCGACAAGCGCAAGGTGTTCGAAGGCAATGCGCGGCGGGTCTATCCGCGGCTGGACGCGCAATTGCGTGCACGAGGGCTTTGACTGCGGCGTTGCACGGCGAGCTTGCCGTTATTGCTCCCTTCTCCTACCGGGACATTGTCCTCCTTCATGGGGGAGAAGGTCGCCCGAAGGGCCGGATGAGGGTGCGCCTCAGGCATCTGACACTGCCCAGAATGACGAACGCGTCGCCACGCGCCTTCAAAGGTGACGCTTCGACTGCTTCGCTCCGTACCCTCACTCCCGCTCCGCGCCCCTGCCCGCGCTAGCAGCGCGGGCGCTCCAAGGTACGCGCGCCCATGACGCGCAAGCAGTACCTTCTCGCCCCGGTGGAGAGGGGAACGCGCGCTGACGAAGGTAGCCGCAATCGAAAAATAATCGACACATCCATCAAGAACGCTGCGATCGATTCCCCCAAACGCAAACACCCGCCTTGCGGCGGGTGTTTGCTTGAAAGCGGATCCAGCGATCGGTCGATCACTTGATCTTGCCTTCCTTGTACATCACGTGCTTACGCACGACCGGGTCGTATTTCATCATTTCCATCTTCCCCGGAGTGTTTTTCTTGTTCTTGTCCGTGGTGTAGAAGTGGCCGGTAGCGGCCGAGGAAACCATACGAATCTTGTCACGCTTGCCTTTTGCCATGACTGCTTACTCCTCAGACCTTTTCGCCGCGCGCACGCAGCTCTTTCAGAACGGCATCAATCCCGTTCTTGTCGATGGTGCGCAATGCATGCGCGGAGACACGGAGCTTCACCCAGCGGTTTTCGCTGGCAACCCAGAAGCGACGCTCGTGCAGGTTGGGCAGGAAGCGACGACGGGTTCTGTTGTTTGCGTGGGAGACGTTGTTACCCGTCTGCACACGCTTGCCGGACACTTGGCATACGCGGGACATTACGCACCTCGATAAATGAATTGCCACCCATAGCCTGGGGAGCGGCGGCCCCGACAGCGCCAAACTGTCACGCAACGTTGGGAATCAAGAACTTACGCTGGAACAAGCCGGCAACCCCATTGCGCTGGGTACCGCCATCCGGAACGATCCGGGCACAGCGAGCCGCGCATTATGCACGGCTTTCCTATGTGCCGCAAGCACTTACGCTACCTGCCCGGACGCGGTTGGCGGCGCACACCGGCAACAGTGCCGACGCGCGATCACCCGCCTCCGGCTTGCGCAGCGCCCGGCGCAGTTCCGCCCAGGCACTACGCGCCACCTGCCAGGCCGAGCGCAGGAACAAGAGCAGCAAGACCACTGCGATCAGCAGGTCCGGCCAGCCACTGCAGAACGCCCGCACCGCTGCGCTAGCCGCCAGCACCGCAACGCCCTCGTACAGGTGCGCTTGGTCGTGCGCCAGCGCATGCACATCGCCCAGTGCGCTGGCGACCGGTGCGACCAGCACGCCCATGACCAGCACCAGCAACGCTATCAGGCGCAACACGGGGGCGATCGACGGGCGCGGCGGAGCAGCATGGGCGCAGCGTATCCGGGCGGCAGTCGTTGCACAATCGCATGCGGGAGTTGTGAATGACCTGGATTGCGGAGGTCATAGAGGCAGAGCATCCGAAGGCGCGGTGCCCTCGCCGCTCGCGGGATACGCCGTGAACCCGTCCATGGCGTTCGATGGCGGCGTCCATGCCGCCAACGGTCCCGCAATTGGCGAGGACACTGCACCAGACAGTTGGCTGGTGGTTTGTTGAAGAGCGAAGCACACCGCGTAGCTGGTTATTAGCTGCGTTAAAAACATTGAACGGCATTTCGTAAAGGCGCGTGCGCACGTCGGCGGCCAGGTTTTCCACCTGCGGGTGGTAAATGGCGAGGTTGATCTGATTGGCGGGCGAGAGCTGCTTCGGGTCGATACCGTCGAGCTGCTTGCGCACGCCGTCCCACACGGCCAGTCGCGCCTGCTGCGCGGTCGCGCTGACGTCGGGCAGATGGGTGTTGTCGCCGGTGGTGTCGCTGTCTTCGTCGGCCTGGCCGGTCTCGGCCTGGCGCCAGGCCCACTCTTTTTCGTAGATGGCGCTGAAGCGCGCGTTGGCGGGTGCGTCGGCGGTGAGCGTGGCCGGAGCGGGCGGTGTGGCGGCCTGCGCCGAGGTGGCGACGAAGTCTGCGCCCAGCAGAGCGAGCGAGAGTGCGGCGGCGAGCGGAGAGGTCACGTGCAGAAAGCCTGATCTGGAGCCAACGTCCGATCATGGCAGCACCCGGGCGTGCTGCCATGGGCTGGAAGTCCCAACGCGGGCTGTTGCCCTGGTCTGACAGGCGTGTCGGCGGTTGGCCTGACGTGCCGGGTACCGCCCCCATTCGTCCTGCCGGCACCTTACCCCCGCAACCGGGGCAAGGGACTTGGTGGGCGTGTCGAAGGCAGCAGGCCACCTCGCGCCGGACAGAGGAACCGGCAGTCCTGACGAGAGCGGGGTTGAACGCATCCTTGGCGAGAAGTTGCCCCCTCTCGCGCTTGCGGGAGAGGGGCTGGGTGAGGGCCGCTGAAACCGGCCGACGCAGCTTCGGCTCAGGCCTTGCGCACCACCACCAGATGCCGCTCGCCGTCCAGGCCGGGCACCTGCAGCTGGTGTACCTCGCTCATCGTCCAGCCTTCGGGCAGTGCGGCGATTTCTTCGTGCGGATAGATGCCCTTCATCGCCAACAAGCTGCCGCCCGGGCGCAGCAGGTGGCCGCCGACGGCGATGATGCCGGCCAGCGTGTCCAGCGCGCGCGCGGTGAGGTGGTCGTAGGCAGTTGGCTCGTCCAGCGCTTCGGCGCGCGATTCGGCCACGCGGGCGTTGCGCAGTTCCAGATGGCGCAAGGCTTCGCGCATGAAGCGCGCCTTCTTGCCGTTGCTTTCCACTAGCGTCACTTGCAACTGCGGGCGGGTGATCGCCAATGGGATGCCGGGCAGGCCGGGGCCGGTGCCCAGGTCGGCCAGCATGCCGCTGGCGATGTAGGGCTGCATGGCCAGCGAATCGAGCAGGTGGCGGGTGACCATCGCGCGCGGGTCGCGCACGGCGGTGAGGTTGTAGGTCTTGTTCCAGCGCACCAGCAAGGCCAGGTAGCGCAGCAGCGGTGCGGCGAACGCCGTATCCAGGGATTGGGCCTGCAGGCCGCGTTCGAGCGCGGCGGAGACATCGGGGGCAAGTGCGGCATCGTTCATGACGCGATTATCGCAGCTGGGCTGGCGGGCACGCGTATCGATGGGCATCGCGGCGAGGGATGGCGTGGTTGCCCAGGCCTCTGGTCCACCTGCCGCGCGACGCTCGCACTGCCCGTGGCTGCCTGTGCATGAATGGATCGGCAGCCAGGCTGCACCATGCGACACAAAACTTACATGAAGCAGCCGCACCATGGTTGCGTCTGTTTCTCTGCCTTGTTGTCCATGCCTGCGATCGACCCGTCTGCCGCCTCACCCCTGCCCGATTCCGTTGCCACACTGGCTCCACCGGATCCTAGCCGGCGGCGCATCCTCCTCGCTGGCGCCAGTCTGGCCGCGGCAGGGCTGCTGAGCCCCTTCGCACGCGCTAGCGGTACTGCCGACCCGTTCACGCTGGGGGTGGCGGCCGGCGATCCGTTGGCCGATGGCTTTGTGATCTGGACGCGGCTGGCACCCCGCCCGCTGGACCCGGACGGACGCGGTGGACTGCGCGCAGCGGTGCCGGTGCGTTGGCAGGTGGCCAGCGACCCGCAGATGCGCACCATCGTGCGCCAGGGCGAGACCGTCGCCAGCCCCGCCTGGGGCCATGCGGTGCACGTGGAGCTGACCGGTCTGGCGGCCGATCGCCCTTACTGGTACTGCTTTGAGGCACTGGGCGCGCGCAGCCAGATCGGTAGCGCGCGTAGCTTGCCGGCAGCGCATCAGATGTCGGACACGGCGCGGTTCGGCTTTGTCTCCTGCTCGCACTGGGAGCTGGGGTATTTCAGCGCGTACCGCCACCTCGCCGCGGAGCAGCCGGACCTGGTGTTCTTCCTGGGCGATTACATCTACGAGTACAGCAACCACGGCGCAGCGGCGAACAAGGTCGTACGCCCGCACGGCAGCGGCGAGTGCCTGGATCTGGCTGGCTACCGCAACCGCTACGCCCTCTACCGCACCGACCCGGACCTGCAAGCGCTGCATGCCGGCAGTGCCTGCGTGGCGACCTGGGACGACCACGAGGTACAGAACGATTACGCCAACCGCTGGTCGCAGGACCCGTCGATTCCGGTCGACACCTTCCTGGCACGGCGCGCTGCCGCCTATCGCGCCTTTTACGAACATTTCCCGCTGCGGGCCCGGCATCGCCCGCATGGTGCCGACATGCGCATCTACCGCTCGCTGGATTACGGCCAGCTGGCGCGTTTCTACGTGCTCGATGGCCGCCAGTACCGCAGCGAGCAACCCTGCCCGCAAGCCAATGGCTGGCGCGGCGGGCATGTGGTGGCCGACAGTTGCCGCGAGCGTACCGACCCGCGTCGCACCATGCTCGGTTGGGAGCAGGAGCGCTGGCTGCAGGGCGGCTTCGCACGGTCGCCGGCGCGCTGGAATGTCATTGCGCAGGATCTGCTGGTGGCACCGATGCGCCAATCCGGTCGCGATGGCGTCGTCGGCCACTGGACCGACGGCTGGGACGGCTACCCGGCCACGCGCGAGCGCATGCTCGCTGCGATTGCGAAGACGCGCTTGCGCAACCCCGTGTTCTGGGGCGGCGACATCCACTCGTATTGGGTCACCGACCTGAAGGCCGATCCGGCCGACGACGCGTCGGCAACGCTGGCCACCGAGTTCGTCGGCACCTCGATCACCTCCGACGGCCAGAGCAATGTCGAACTGCACGCGACGATGGCAGCCAACCCGCACGTGCACTACGTGGACGGCGAAACGCGCGGCTATGTGTCGGTGACGGTCACGCCGGGCCAGATGGAAACGCGGCTGCAAGGCATCTCCGATCGGCGCGACCGCAACGCGACAGTGTCGACGACGAAACGCTTCGTGGTGCAAGACGGCAGGCCCGGTGCAGTGGAGGCCTGAGCCGCTGCCCCGGCTGCGCACGCCTGCATTGCGCCGAAACTGCCGCCCACAGCACTCCGATCACGGCGCACTGTGTCGGCCATCGCATTGAAGCCGTCAGGCGTGGAAATGGACATCTAGCGGTAAGACGGCAGCGCTACATCTGCCCGCTGCCGCAGCTGCCTGAAGGACATGCCATGACTGCCTCCGATCCCGCCCGCCGCCGCATCCTGCAAGGCTTGGGTGCCGGTGTGTTGTTGCCGGCTACCGCCGGCTGGTCAGCGCGCAGCCTGGCCGCGCCGTCGGTGCGGCCGATCATCACCGACGGGGTGCAAAGCGGCGATGTGCTGGACGGCCGCGCGATGCTGTGGAGCCGTGCCGATCGCCCGGCGCGGTTGCGGGTGGAATGGGACACCCGCCCAAGCCTGCGTCAGGCGCGACGCGTGGACGGCACGACAGCGTCGGCAGCGCACGACTTCACCGCACGCGCGGACCTCAGCGGCCTGCCGCGCAATCAGGACATCTTCAATCGCGTGCGCTTCGAAGATGCAGACAGCGGTGTACTGAGCGCACCGGTCCACGGTCATCTGCGCAGTGCACCGCAGGCGCGTGGCGATGTGCGCTTTGTCTGGAGCGGCGACACTGTTGGCCAGGGCTTCGGCATCAATCCGGATATCGGCGGCATGCGCATCTACTCGGCGATGCGCGAGCGAAATCCGGATTTCTTCCTGCACAGCGGCGACACCATCTACGCCGACAGCCCGATTCCGGCGGCGCTGACGGTCGAAGACGGCAAGCGCTGGCGCAATCTCACCACCGCAGCCAAGAGCAAGGTGGCCGAAACGCTGGACGAATTTCGCGGCAACTACCGTTACAACCTGCTCGATGAGCACGTGCGCCGTTTCAACGCAGAAGTGCCGCAAATCTGGCAATGGGACGACCACGAAACTACCAACAACTGGTCGCCCGGCAAGCAATTGGATGCGCGCTATCACGTGCGCGACATCGACGTGCTGGCCAAGCGCGCCCGCCAGGCCTTCCTGGAATACGCACCGATGCGCGGCGTGCGTGCCGATGGCAACGGACGCATCTATCGCAAGATCGCGTACGGCCCGCTGCTGGATGTATTCGTGCTGGACATGCGCAGCTACCGCGGCGCCAACAGCGACAACCTGCAACCGCAGCCTGGCCCCGATGCCGCGTTTCTCGGCCCGGAGCAATTGGCGTGGCTGCAACGCGAACTGGCCGGCTCGCGCGCGCAATGGAAAGTGATTGCCGCCGACATGCCGATCGGCCTGCAGGTCCCCGATGGCGAAGATGCGAACGGGCGACCGCGCTGGGAAGCCATCGCCAATGGCGACCCTGGTGCGCCGCGTGGCCGCGAGCAGGAAATCGCCACGCTGTTGCGCTTCATCAGCCGCGCACGCATCCGCAATACGGTGTGGCTGACGGCCGACGTGCATTACTGCGCGGCCCATTATTACCACCCCGATCGCGCCGCGTTTCAGGAGTTCGAACCGTTCTGGGAATTCGTCGGCGGCCCGCTCAATGCCGGCAGCTTCGGGCCGAATGCACTGGATGCGACGTTCGGCCCGAGCGTGATGTTTCAAAAAGCGCCACCTGCGCCCAACACCTCGCCGCTGGCCGGTTACCAGTTCTTCGGCGAGGTGGAGATCGATGGCCGCAGCGGCGTGCTTACGGTGACCTTGCGCGACCTGGATGGCGTGGCCCAGTTTCGTCAGCCGATTCTGCCGCACGCTGCGGGGTAACCAGACACAGCGGCAGGCTTACGCGCCCGCCAACGGATAGAACGCCAACGCGGCGCGACACTCCGGTGCAGCCCACCATTCGTGCAACTGCCACTGCGCGGCCTGGCCAAGCTCCGGATCGCACCACTGCAGGTGCAGCGCATCGTCGGGCGTAAGTGCATACGCAAGCCGATGCAGGCCGAACGACAGGCCATGCCCATACGCCTTGAGCAAGGCTTCCTTGGCGCACCACAGCCGAAAGAACAGCGCGTGTTGTGCGTCCGGCGCCAGCGCAGCGAGCGAGGCGATTTCGTCGGGATGAAAGAAGCGCTGGGCGATCTCCAGTACACGCGGACGCGCGCGGATGCGCTCCAGATCCACGCCCAGCCGCACGCCCTCGCCCAGCCCCACCAGCAGATACTCGCCGCTATGGCTCCAACCGGTATCGCGGTCGGGCAGTGCCGGCTGCAGCGAGGGACGCCCACGTGCATCGCGCTGCAGTGGCACCAGCGCCTGGTCCATCCCCAGCGCCGGGCCAAGCAGCTGACGTGCCTGCGGCTCGCCACGTTCGCCGTGCCGGTGCGGGCGCAGCCACAGCTGCACCGGGCCGACCCGCCAGCTGGCATGCGCTGTCACGCGCTGTGCACCAAGCCAAACGCTTGGCCATCGCGTTCATCGCGCTCGACAGCTGCTTCACGCGCGGCTGCGTCGAATGGCGCCCATGCACCACTTCCGGTGCACGCAAACAGGGAGATCAGCAACATGGGTATCATCATCTGGTTGATCGTCGGCGGCATCGTGGGTTGGCTGGCCAGCATCATCATGCGTCGCAATGCGCAGCAGGGCATCGTCCTCAATGTGGTGGTCGGCATCGTGGGTGCGCTGATCGCTGGTTTCCTGTTTGGCAGCGGCATCAACCAGGTCATCACGCTGTGGACCTTCGTATGGTCTCTGGTGGGTGCGGTGATCCTGTTGGCCATCGTCAATCTCTTTACCCGCGGCCGCCTGCGCTAACGCATTGCGTGAAACGCACGTCGCTGCATGCAACGCCCGGGTCTGCCCGGGCGTTTCCGTGTCAGCTTGCCGCGGTAACGCGGTCGGCCGGATGGTTGACGCCGTCTTCCACGGGCACGGCAATGTTCAAGGCATATGGATTGACGCCTTCCAGGCAGCCGACGTTGTAACCATATTCGTTGGGGTTGGAGCGGCGCCGGTGATGCGTGTAAATACCGCACACGCCACAGAAATAATGCGCTGCCGTCTGCGTGTTGAACTGATACAGCCGCAGTACGTCTTCGCCCTGCAGCACATGTAGGCCATCGAGCGAGACCGACGCGACGATGGCGCCACGCCGGCGACACATCGAACAATCGCAGCGGCGCGGATCGAGCAGACCATGCGGCAGATCCAGATCGATTTGCACTGCACCGCAGTGGCAACTCAAACGATGCACCGGCCCCAGCGTGACATCGCCTACCTTGTGCGTGCTGCGACGCAGATGCCGCTCGCTCATGCGCCAACCTCCGCCAGCCGCACCCACGCCGGTGCATGATCGCTGGGGCGTTCCCAGGTACGCGGTTCGCGGTCGATGCCCGACTCCACGGCGCGCGTGCGCAAGGCGTCGGACACCAGCGTCAGGTCGATGCGCAGGCCGAGATTGCGGCGGAAACCGGCCTGGCGGTAATCCCACCAGCTGAAGTGCTCGGCGTCCTGGGTGTGCAACCGAAACGCATCGTGCAAGCCCATCGCCAGCAGTTTTTCCAACGCGGCGCGCTCGTTGGTCGAGGTGAGGATGTGGTGTTCGTTCCACACCGTCGCATCGTGCACATCGCGCGCATCCGGGGCGATGTTGAAGTCGCCCAGCACCACCAGCTGCGGATACGTTTGCAGCTCCTGCGCGATCCAGTCGTGCGCTGCAGCCAGCCAGCGCAATTTGTAGGCGTACTTGTCGGTGCCCACGTCCTGGCCGTTGACCACATACAGGTTGATGATGCGCACGCCATCGACCGTGGCAGCGATCACCCGCTGCTGCACGTCGTCGAAGCCGGGGATCCCCATCTGCACGTCCAGCGCCGGCGAGCGCGACAGGATTGCGACACCGTTGTAGGTCTTCTGCCCGCAAAACACGCTGCGGTAGCCCAGCTCAGCCAGCGCTGCGTCAGGAAACCGATGGTCTTCCAGCTTGGTTTCCTGGATCCCAACCACGTCCGGCGCGAACGCGGTGAGCCACTGTTGCAGGTGCGGCAAACGCACGTTGAGCGAGTTGACGTTCCAGGAGGCAATCTTCATGGCGTGGACCGTGGTTCAAACCACCAATGGTACCGCGCCATGTGCCGTGCCTCAGGACGGTGGGGCACAGCGTCCCCGCGTTGGAGGGTAACCGGGCGTTCGCGCCACGCAATGCCGCTATGGAGGTGGGCTGGTTGTGCGCGTCCCGACCAGACGCGTGCGGCATGTGTTTCGCCGACATCGTACGACGGCGCGCGCTGAGGTGGCGCGACTGACGCTTGCCGCAGAGCGGCAGCACGGGGCGGCGTCTGCCTGCAGGCGAGCACCGACGAGACAACGGCCGCGAGCGACTGCACCATGGGGGCACCTGCACGTCACAGCAGCTATGGATTCACTAATTTACTGAGCATTCATGAGTGCCGCCGAAGTGGGTAAGCTGGCGCCGCCCCTATGACACCGCTGGCTATGCCGTCATCAGCCGCCGTCGCGTTGCCGCCGCATTGGCCAGCGCTTCCCAACCTGAGCGTCAACGAGCCGACCGCCTGAGGGTGGCCGGTGTGCTCACCCGTGCACAGCTCAGTCGGGGCACCGGGCTGACCGTGCAGACCGCAGTGCGCCTGATCGAGGATCTGCAAGCGCGCGGCATGGTGCAGATGGGCGAGGCGGTGGCGCGCAGCGGGCGCGGCAAGCCCGCCATGGCGGTGTCGCTGAATCCGGGGTACGGGCACACGCTGGGCATCTCCATTGCCACCGATGCGCGGACCTTGGCGCTGGCCGATCTTTCCGGGTCGGTACTCGCCGTCAGCGAGGTCGCGCTGACCGATGACACCTTGTGCGGCGTGCTTACCCGGCTGCAGGCCGCCGATGCCACGCTGCTGGCATGTGTGGATGCTGCCGGCACGCGACTGGGCATCGGCGTGGCAATGAGCGGGTTCTTCACCGGTGACGATGCCTTCATCAACCCGCCCGAGCCGCTGCGCGCCCTTGGCTGGATCGCACTGTGCTCCTGGCTGGCCGAGGCGTTTGGACAACCGGTGCGGATGGATAACGACGGCAGCGTCGCCGCTGCTGGCGAAGCGATGCTGAGCGTTGGCCAACGCCATCGCGATGTTGCGTAGCTGTTTCTAAAAGCGGCTGACAAAACGACTGCGAAGCCGCCTGGCGGGCGCGGCCGGTGTTCGGAATCGGCATGTGCCCCGCGTCCACTGCGGTTCTGAGCGCGCTGTCCGCGCCCACCTGACAGCGGCTCGCGACGTGTTGTCAGCCGCTAAGTTCTTGCTGCCTGGAGATGTACGCGCTCTGGTCAGCGGAAGGTGGCGGTGTCACTTCGCGGTTGCACGTCTGCGGCAGCAATCGCCCAACAGCCCGATCGCCAGCGTACGTGCCGTTGCTGCTGTTGTTGGCTGAGCGCATCCGGCGCCTTGTCCTCGGCGCGCCGCGGTGCAGCTGCGTCATCGCTGGCGCCAGTGACTGGCATTGCGCCCCTCGCTGCCGCGCGTCGACCGGGTCGGACGCATGCAGTGGCGACTCCAGCAGCGGCGCCACGGTGTCGATGGCCTCGTAGCGAACGGCCCAGCGCGAACGCGCTGCCGCGCGGGCCAGTCAGGTGCGGAGCTTTAGCGCAATCGTCTGGCTGAGGCGCCGCCACAACAGCAGCCTGGCCAAAACGCAAAACGCCGGCACTGGGCCGGCGTCTGCGATTGCACCAACAATGAAACCGGTCGATCAGTGACCGGATGCACCGCTGGCACCCAGGCCGGTTTCGGCACGGATCTGCTGCGCCTTGAACGCTGCGCGTTCGTTGGCCGCCTGCGGGCTGTGGTCCAGGATCGAGAACAGCCAGATGCCGACAAAACCAATCGTCATCGAGAACAATGCCGGCGAGGTGTACGGGAACGGCGCCGAGCCGGCCGCATTGCCCAGCGTGTCCACCCACACCGACGGCGACAGGATCGTCAGCACCAGCGAGGAGATCAGGCCGAGGAAACCACCGGTCACTGCGCCACGGGTGGTGCAGTTCTTCCACAGCAACGACAGGATCAGCACCGGGAAGTTGGCCGAGGCGGCGATGGCGAAGGCCAGCGACACCATGAAGGCCACGTTCTGCTTCTCGAACACGATGCCCAGCAGCACCGCGATCACGCCCAGCACCAGGGTGGTGGCACGCGAGACCTTGAGCTCGGAGCCAGGCGCCGGGTTGCCCTGCTTGATCACCGTGGCGTACAGGTCATGCGACACCGCCGAGGCGCCGGACAGGGTCAGACCCGCAACCACCGCCAGGATGGTGGCGAAGGCCACCGCCGAGATGAAGCCCATGAACACGTTGCCGCCCACTGCATTGCCGACCAGCACTGCCGCCATGTTGGCCGCGCCCTTGCCGCCGTGGATGGTGCCGGTGACGACATCGGCGAACTGCGGGTTGGTCAACACCAGTGCGATGGCACCGAAGCCAATGATGAAGATCAGGATGTAGAAGTAGCCAATCCAGGTGGTCGCCCACAGCACCGACTTGCGTGCCTGCTTGGCATCGGGAACGGTAAAGAAGCGCATCAGGATGTGCGGCAGGCCGGCGGTACCGAACATCAACGCCATGCCGAAGGAAATCGCCGAAATCGGGTCCTTCACGAAACCGCCCGGCCCCATGATCGCCAGGCCTGCTTTTGCCGCGTCCGCCGCCGATGCACCGCCGTTGGCCGCAATCGCCGTCTTCACCCGCACGCCCTCGGCAAACAGCGCCTCGAAGCTGAAGTTGAAGTGCCACATGATTGCCACGGCCATGAAGGTCACGCCGGTCAGCAGCAACACGGCCTTGATGATCTGCACCCAGGTCGTTGCGGTCATGCCGCCGAACAGCACGTAGATCATCATCAGCACGCCGACCATGATCACTGCGATCCAGTAGTCCAGACCGAACAACAGCTTGATCAAGGCACCGGCACCGACCATCTGCGCGATCAGATAGAACAGCACCACCACCAGCGTGCCCGACGCCGCAAAGCTGCGGATTGCGGTCGGCGCGAAGCGGTAACCGGCCACGTCGGCGAAGGTGTACTTGCCGAGGTTGCGCAGCCGTTCGGCCATCAGGAAGGTCAGGATCGGCCAGCCGACCAGAAAGCCGATCGCGTAGATCAGACCGTCGTAGCCGTTGGCCATCACTGCCGCGGTAATTCCCAGGAACGAGGCCGCCGACATGTAGTCACCGGCAATGGCCAGACCATTCTGGAAACCGGTGATGCTGCCACCGGCGGTATAGAAGTCGGCGGCCGACTTGGTCTTGGCCGCCGCCCACTTGGTGATCCACAAGGTGCCCAGCACGAAGAAGCCGAACATGCCGATCGCCACCCAGTTGGTGGGCTGCTTGTCGACCTGGCCAATCTCACCGCCGGCTGCCAGCGCGATGCCCGCAGGCAGCAAGCCGGCAAGTATCAGAAGAAGGCGCGAATACTTGCTCATTTGCGGGCTTCCTCCAGAATTCGGGCGCTCAGCTGGTCGTAGGTGTTGTTGGCGCGACGCACGTAGATGGCGGTGATGACGACGGTGAACACCATCACCCCGATCGCGATCGGAATGCCGATCGAGGTCACGCCGGCACCGATCGGTCTGGCAAGAAATTTCTTGTCGAAGGCGATCAGGCCGATGTAGCCGTAATAGGCCAGCAACATCAGCGCGGTGAGTGTCCAGCCCAGCGTATTACGCTGACGCCTGAGTGCGTGGTACTTCGGATTGGCGTCGATCTTGGCGATCAACGCGTCATTCGAGACGGTCATGGTCTGTCTCCTGGTAGAGCGCTGGTAAGACATCAAGCGGCGGTGCCCGCTCCACCGCAGTGGAGCGGGCCGCCAGTGGCAGGAACTTAGAAGCGGTACTTGGTGGTGAACTGCAGACGCGAGATGTCGCCGCTGTCGCCGCTTTCGGCTTCGCGGCGACCGTACATCAGCTCGGCGCCCACATCCACCTTCGGCAACGGCGAATAGAACACGTTGGCGCGGATGCTCTGCTGCGACTTGCTGGCCAGCCCGCCGGTATTGGCGATGTCGTGGTCGTAGTTCACGCGCGAATACATGATTGTGGTGCGCAGCTTGGCGGTGTAGTCGTGGCGCCAGGCCACCCAGTCGGCAATCGTGCTGACGGTCTGGATATTGCCGTCCATATCGATCTCCACATCCGAGCCGTTACCCAGGCCCAGATAGCGGCCAAGGCCTTCGCCGTAGCTGAGCTGGTAACGCAGATCGTTATTGGAATTGATGATCCAGCGGCCGCCGCCGGCGATGGCGCCACCGGAATCGGTGTCGTTGGTCAACGCGCTGCGGGTGCGGTACTGGCGCGCAATGGCCGACAGACCGAACGTGCCCCAGGTGCCCTTCCAGGTGTAGCGCGCGGTCAGGTCCGGCATCGCGCCGTGATCCGAGGCCAGGATGGTGTTGCCGCCCTGGTACGGGGTGGTCAGGGTCTCGGGGTTTTCGGCCAACACGCTGAAGGCGCGGCGGGTGTAGCGGATCTGGGTCTGACGGCTGAACAACGCACCGTCGGTCGGCCCGACGATATCGGCCGCTTCCGGCAGGATGGTCGGGTCGATGAAGTTGGACCAGGTCTGACCGGCCAGCCAGTTGTCCCAGCTCATGTAGGCGTGCCGCAAGGTGCCGCCGTACAGATTGTTGACCTGGTTGACCTGGTTGGCCAGGGCGTTGCCGAAGAAATCGATTTCGATGAAGCCGGTGAGCTTGTCGCCGTTTTCGGTGACGGTATCCACGCCCAGGTTGAAGCGCGAGAACTTGGCATGGAAGTCGGTATCGGTGCTCGATGCCTGCCCGCCGATCGGCGTCTGCGTCGGGATGTACAGGTAACGCCCCACAGCACCTTGCGGCAATGCGCCGTCGCTGGTGCGCGTGGTCATGAAGTCGGCCTTGATGAAACCACCGTAACGGAACGTGTCCCCGGCAACGCGTTTGGCGTGATGCTGGTCAGCTGGATCGGCTTCTTGCCGGCAGGCACCGCCGGCGCAGGCGGCATATGTGCCTGCAAGGTGCGCACTTCGGTGACCTGCGTCTGCGTCTGCGCGATCTGGCCCTGCTGTTGTCGCTGCGCGGAGACCAGCATGTGGACCTCACGCTCGAGTTCGGCGATGCGCGCTTCCAGTGCCTTTTCCTTGGACGTCTGTGCAAACGCCACGCCGGGCAACATGGTGGCGACGAACAAGGCGGCCGCCAACCGGTGGCGCACCAACGGTGCAATACCGTGCTTCATCAACCCTCTCCCCAATGCAGGCCTCGCGCTCGATGGCGATGCTGTGCAGAGCGTGAGGCAGTCCGCGCTCCGGAGCCTATTCGCCTTTGGTCGTAGCTTCAACGCAGCCTTCTGCAAGATGACCGATGGTCGCACTGCAGCCGGCGATGGATGTGCGCCGGTGCACTCCCCGGGGGATTACGACCAAGGTCTAAGGCGCCGTTGGCCGTCGGGACAGAATGGATGCGGCACACTGATTGTCTACCGAGGGAAGCCGTAACGCCCTCTTCCGACAAGTTCATCGCAAGTGAGGGTGCCATGGCTGATGTTTATCCCGTCGATCCCGCGTTCGCCGCCGATGCGCGCGTGACGCGCGAGCAGTACGCCGCGCTGTACCGCGAATCGATCGAACACCCTGAGCAATTCTGGGGCAAGGCCGCGCAGCGGTTGGAATGGTTCAAGCAACCCACCCAGGTCAAGGACGTCAGCTACGCGCTGGACGACTTCCATATCCGCTGGTTCGGCGATGGCGAGCTCAACGCCAGCGTCAACTGCCTGGACCGCCAGTTGGCCACACGCGGCGACAAGACCGCGCTGCTGTTCGAACCCGACAGCCCGGACGCGGCGTCGTACCCGGTCACCTATCGCCAGTTGTATGAGCGCGTCTGCAAGCTTGGCAATGCGCTGCGCAACCTGGGCGTCAAGAAAGGCGACCGGGTCACCATCTATCTGCCGATGATCGTCGATGCGGCGGTGGCCATGCTCGCCTGCGCGCGCATCGGGGCGGTGCACTCGGTGGTGTTCGGCGGCTTTGCCGCCAACTCCATCGCCGACCGCGTGATCGATTGCCAGAGCAAGCTGATCATCACCGCCGACGAAGGCCTGCGTGGCGGCAAGAAGATTCCGCTCAAGGCCAACGTCGATGCAGCGCTGAAGATTCCCGGCACCAACACGATCGAAACCGTGCTGGTGGTGCGTCACACCGGTGGCGCAGTGGAGATGCAGGCACCGCGCGATCGCTGGTTCCATGACGTGGTCGACGGCCAACCGGCCGAATGCGAACCCGAGCGGATGAACGCGGAAGACCCGCTCTTCATCCTCTATACATCCGGCTCCACCGGCAAACCCAAGGGCGTGCTGCACACCACTGCCGGCTACCTGCTGTTTGCCAGCTACACGCACGAAGTGGTGTTCGACCTGCGCGAGGACGACATCTACTGGTGCACCGCCGACGTGGGCTGGGTCACCGGCCATAGCTACATCGTCTACGGCCCGCTCGCCAACGGCGCCACCGCGGTGATGTTCGAAGGCGTGCCCAACTACCCGAACGTGTCGCGCTTCTGGGAAGTGATCGACAAGCACCAGGTCACCATCTTCTACACCGCGCCTACTGCGATTCGCGCGTTGATGCGCGACGGTGCGGAACCGGTCAAGAAGACCTCGCGCAAGAGCCTGCGCCTGCTGGGCAGCGTCGGCGAGCCGATCAATCCGGAAGCCTGGCGCTGGTACTACGACGTGGTTGGCGACAGCCGCTGCCCGATCGTGGACACCTGGTGGCAGACCGAAACCGGCGGCATCCTGATCTCGCCGCTGGCCGGCGCGGTCGATCTCAAGCCGGGCTCGGCCACCCTGCCGTTCTTCGGCGTGCAGCCAGCGCTGGTGGATGCCGAAGGCAAGATCCTGGAAGGCGCCACCGAAGGCAATCTGGTGCTGCTGGATTCCTGGCCGGGCCAGATGCGTAGCGTCTACGGCGACCATCAGCGCTTTATCGATACCTACTTCCGCACCTATCCGGGCAGCTACTTCACCGGCGACGGTTGTCGCCGCGATGCCGACGGCTACTACTGGATCACCGGCCGCGTGGATGACGTGATCAACGTGTCGGGCCACCGCATCGGCACCGCCGAAGTGGAAAGCGCGCTGGTCTCGCACCCCAAGGTCGCCGAAGCGGCCGTGGTCGGCTTTCCGCACGACGTCAAGGGCCAGGGCATCTATGCCTACGTCACCCTGATCGCCGGCGAGACTCCGAGCGACGAACTGCACAAGGAACTGGTGAGCTGGGTGCGCAAGGAGATCGGCCCGATCGCCTCGCCCGATCACCTGCAGTGGGCTCCCGGCCTGCCCAAGACCCGCTCGGGCAAGATCATGCGCCGCATCCTGCGCAAGATCGCCGAAAACGCCCCGGACCAGTTGGGCGACACCTCGACCTTAGCTGATCCATCGGTGGTGGATTCGCTGGTCAATGAGCGGTTGACGCGCTGAAAGGCCGGGATTGGGCATTCGGGATTGGCTGAGGAGCGGGGATTGGGGATTCGCAGAAGCGGGTTGCCAGTACCTGGTCATCTCTCTCCTCAACCATGCAGTGTTGAATTGCGATGCAGAGACAGACGGTTCTCTGACATCGGCTATTGCGAATCGCGATTCGCTTTTCGAAATCCCTGCTCTTACGAATCCCAACATCCGAATCCCGAATCCCGTGCTTTTACGAATGCCACATCTCCAATCCCCAATCCCGGCCCCTCAATGACCACCCTGCTGATTGCCGATGACCATCCCCTGTTTCGCGAGGCCTTGCGCGGGGCCGTGCAGCGGGTCATGCCGGGCGTGCAATTGTTGGAAGCCGACAACGTGGATGCGTTGTACACGCTGGCCGACGCGCAACCGGACGCGGACCTGCTGTTGATGGACCTCAATATGCCGGGCGCGCAGGGCTTCAGTGCGTTGGTGCACATGCGTTCGCTGCATCCGCAATTGCCGGTGGTGGTGGTGTCCGCACGCGAAGAGCCCACGGTGATGCGGCGCGCGATCGATCACGGCGCGTTCGGCTTCATTCCCAAATCCGCTGACTCGGACACCATCGGTCGCGCCTTGGCCACCGTGCTGGACGGCGAGCGCTGGATCCCGGCCGAAGCGCAAAACCTGCCACCCACCGACAGCGAAGAACGCGAGGTCGGTCAGCGTCTGCGCGACCTCACACCGCAACAATTTCGCGTGCTGCAGATGCTGGGCGCCGGGCGCCTCAACAAGCAGATCGCCTACGACCTGGGCGTGTCCGAAGCCACCATCAAGGCGCATGTCACCGCGATCCTGCGCAAGCTCGGCGTCACCAATCGCACCCAGGCCGTGTTGATGGCCGGCAAGCTCGCCATCGATGCCGACGGCATCGTGCTGCCCCCGCCGGAAGACGACTGACGCGTGCAGGTATGGGTCTGCGTGCGTTGGGGTTGATCGGCGACGCTTGGTCGCGTCCGGGTGCGCTCCTGCCGGTGATCCCGCCACCTCGGCCGTTGTCGCTGGCGGGCAATCGACGGACTTGCATGCAACGCAGCGTGGCACCAACGCAGGAGCGCACCTGGGCGCGATGCGCGTTGTCGGCAGCGCTGCATTTGCACAAGACAACCGATGCGCGCTGGCGCGTACGATCGTGATGGACGTTGCAGGTAACGCCTCGTCGCGCCCGGGTACGCTTGCTGCTTGTCGGGTTTATTCCGGTGCGTGCACGAACAGGATGTTCAAATCGCGCATCGGCACGAAGAGCGGCTAACAAAACGACTGCGCTCACCGCCAGGCGGGCGCGGCCGGTGCTCGAAACGCCATGTACCACGCGTCCACTGCGGTTCTGAGCGCGCCGTCCGCGTCCACCTGACCGCTGCTCGCGACGTATTCTTGCAGGACATTTCTGCCGCCAGACGAAATACGCGTTGAGCGTCAAGCGCGGTTGTCCATCGCCATCGACCCAGCGCACGGGCAGCGGCTTGCGCCCTTTCGGCGGCGTGGACGATTCGGTGAAGGCAGCGACATCGTCCTGGGTCCAGCCGGTGGCGGCGAATGCCGTGGAGATATCGCTGCCGTCATCCAACAGCACCACCAGCTTGCGCGTGGTGGCGACCGGCTTGCCATCGGCCCAGGGTTTGAAATCGGTCAGCGCATTGTGATTGGCCATGCCGAAATGCATCGGCGGCATCGGGAACGCCACCGGCACGCTCAGGTCGCGCTCGCTGTGATTGGTGAACACGTAATCCACCTGCACACGTTCTTCGCTGAGCAGTAGCGCTTCGCGGTCCATGCTGATGTCGGGCTGATGCAGCGAGCGGATGGTGCCAATGCATGAAGAAGCGTTGGCGAAGCTTGCGCAGTGCGTTGATGGCGGCGACCTTTCTGGCAAGCACCGGGTTCGGTGCCTTCCAGGTGATGGCGGTCGATAACGCACAGCCGAACGTCGAGTCGCGTCGTGCGTGGGCCTGCAAAGCCGAGTGTCCGGAATTCAGCGGCGACCTGGGTCAGGGCAACGTCTGCTACTGCTGTGGTTAACTGCGACCGCTAGCGACTGTGGAGCTGTCAGATAGAAACGCCCCGTGCGCGGAATCGACATGTCGCAACGGAGATCGGGTTCTTCGCTCCGTCCGTAGTCCGCTGACACTGCGCGATGTGCTGATGGTCGCTGTCACGCCTGAGGGCGAGGTCCCCCGGGCCTCGCCGTTTGACTGTCGCGCTGTGTGGCGTGAGGCGTACTTACGCCAGCGCGCGATAGCGGAACTCGCGCAATACCACTTCGCCTTGTCGTGCGGCATACACGCCAAGCTGCAGGCTCAGAAAACCGCCGAACATGTTGTGATGGAATCCGGACCAGCAGCGTCTGCCGGCCCAGCATGCGGAAGCGGTTTTCGTAAGCGTGATAGACCATCCACCGGTCGCCACGCGGCCATTCCACCAGCGTGGCATGCCCGCGCGACCACCACGGCTCCTGCTCGGATTGAGTGCGCACCAGCGGATTGCGCGGGCAGTACTCCCACGGCCCGTGCACCAAACGCGAACGTGCGGCGATGACCATGTGCCCGGTCACCGGGCCGGCGGTGCCGGCGACGGCGGTGACCAGATACAGCCAGCCGTCGTGCCAGGTCAGCTTGTGGCCTTCGGGCGCGGAGTTTTGGTCGGGATAGCGCCACGGCGCGTAGGCCGGTTCCAGCTGCCCATCGGTGGCCAGGCCGTCGTCGCGCAGGCGCACCTTGCGGATGCCGTCGACGAACAGATAGTGCTTGCCGTCCTCGCCCACCACGTGGCCGGGGTCGATGCAGCCGGCGATCTTCAGGTCGATCGGCGCACTCCACGGCCCGCGGATGTCGTCGGCCCAGATCACGAAGATCGACCAGCCCATGTCGTCCGGATTGGCCGGGATGTGGATGTAGTAGCGATCGTGGTGCTTGCACAGATTCAGCCCCCAGATCGTGCCCAGCTCCTGGCGCAATGCCGGGCCGATCGGGGTCCAGTTGACCAGATCGGTGGAATGCCACAGCACGATGCCAGGGTAGGAAAAGAACGACGAAAACGTCATGTAGTCGTCGTCGCCATCCTTGAGGATGGTGGGATCGGGGTGATCGTCGGCCACAATGGGATTGAGATAGGTGCCGTTGCCCAGATCCGCCTTGCGCTGCCCCTCCACACCGCGCGCCCACTGCGGTGTGCGTGCGCACTGTGTGGTCTGCGCCTGCGCCGCGGCAGCCAGCGGTGCGGCCAGCGCGCTTGCAGCCAGCCCCTTGACCAAGTCCCGCCGTGTCGTGTCTGGGTTGCATCAATTTCACAGGTATCTAGCGGCCGTCATGCCCGCAACCGCAGACGCGGCGTTATAGGAACTGGTGATGCCGCTTGAGGAATTCGACATAGCGATGCGCGTCTGCACAAACTCCCGCAGGACGGCAATGCTGCACTGCAGCGTGATCTGTTCATTGATGATTGCCATATTCATATGCGAACAGCCGGGCACCTGCTGGCTGGTGGACGTTGTGATGCTCAGCCCCTGCTCTCCAGATTCCCAACATGCGTGCTGCGCTTCCGCCCTGCTTGCGGAGCAGCGCACGTGAGCGGCGTGGTACGGCAGCGTCTCGGCAGCACCGACGTACAGCTGTCAACGCTGGGCTTCGGCGCCGCGCCGATCGGCAACCTGTATACGGAAGTGGATGAGGCAGACGCACTGGCCGCGGTCGCAGGCGCGTTCGAAGCCGGCATCCGTCATTTCGATAGCGCGCCCTACTACGGCTATGGGCTGAGCGAAGCGCGCCTGGGCCGAGGCCTGGCCGGAATACCGCGCGCGGACTACACGCTGTCGACCAAGGTCGGCCGCTGCGTCTACGACGACGCCCAGGCTGTTGCCGGCCGCGACGGCTTTGCAGTGGCCGGGCGGCGCGCCGCGTTCGATTACAGCGCCGATGGTGTGCGGCGTGCGTTCGCCTCCAGCCTGGAACGCCTGGGCACCGACTACATCGACGTGTTGCTGCTGCACGACATCGGTACGCTGACCCACGGCGACAACCACGCCCACGTGCTGCGCCAGGCCTTGGAGGAGGCCTTGCCGGCGATGGCGGAGCTGAAGGCGGCCGGCGCGTGCGGTGCGATCGGGTTGGGCGTCAACGAGCAGGATGTGGCCCTGGAGGTATTGCCGCGTTTTCCGCTCGACTGCGTGATGCTGGCCGGCCGCTACACCCTGCTGGAACAGCACGGCGCGCGCGCGCTGCTGGAGCAGGCGCAGCAACGCAATGTGGCGATCCTGTCGGCTGGCCCGTACAGCTCCGGCCTGCTCAGCGACGCACGCGGCCCCGGCGCCACCTACAACTACGCCCCGGTCGATACCGCCACGCTGCGGCATGCGCAGCGGCTGTACGCGGCCTGCGCGGCGTTCGGGTTGGATATCGGCGCGGCCGCCTTGCAGTTCCCGCTGGCGCATCCGGCGGTGACCACGGTGGTGGCCGGCATGCGTACCGTGGCCGAAGTGCAATCGGCGGCCACGCGGCTTGCGGCCCCGGTGCCATCCGCACTGTGGCAACGCCTGCGCGATGAGGGCCTGCTCGCAGCGGAGTTGCCCACCCCGTGAGCCGGGTCGACGCGCACCTGCATTTCTGGCGCCTGGCCCGTGGCGATTATCACTGGCTGACGCCCGAACTGGCGCCGCTGTACCGCGACTTCGGTCCGGATGACATTGGCGCTGCGCTGGACGCCGCCGATGTCGATCGCGTCGTGGTGGTGCAGGCTGCCGCCACCGAGGCAGAAACCTTTTACCTGTTCGAGCTGGCCCGCGACGATGCGCGCATTGCCGGCGTCGTCGGTTGGGTCGATTTTGCTGCGCCCGATGCCGCAGCACGCATCGGCGCATTGGTGCGTGCCGGCGGCGGCGTGCTCAAGGGTCTGCGCCCGATGGTGCAGGACATCGCCGACGTGCACTGGCTAGCCGATCCCGCGCTGGATGCCGCCTTCGATGCACTACTTGCGCACGATCTGGCCTTTGACGCCTTGATCCGCGCCGCGCATGTACCGGCACTGCAGGCGCGCTTGAAGCGCCATCCGGGGTTGCGCGTGGTGGTCGATCACGGTGGCAAGCCGCAGATTGCCACTGGCGAGTTCGTCGCCTGGGCTGCCAGCATGGCTGTTCTGGCGCAGCATCCCAATGTGCATTGCAAACTCTCCGGCTTGCTGACCGAAGCCGCGCGCGGCGCTGGCGTGGACGCGCTGGCGCCGTACGTCGCGCACCTGTTCGCCCGTTTCGGCCCGCAGCGGCTGCTGTGGGGCAGTGATTGGCCGGTGCTGAGCTTGCGCGCCGATTACGCGCACTGGTTTGCACTCGCACAGCAACTCGTCACCCGGCATGCCGCCGAGCACGCGGCAGCCATCTTCGGCGACAACGCACGCACGTTCTATCGTCTGCCACGGCCGGCGGCCCCCACCTACGGAACCTCATCACTATGACTGTCTCGATCTTCACCACACCCAACACCCGCCTGCAGGGCAAGCGCTGCCTGATTACCGCCGCCGGCGCCGGCATCGGGCGCGAAAGTGCACTGGCCTGCGCACGCGCCGGTGCACAGGTGATTGCCACCGACATCGACGCCGCTGCGTTGCAGGCGCTGGCCGCCGAATCGGATGCCATCACGACGCACCTGCTCGACGTCACCGACGCTGCCGCGATTACCGCATTGATCCAGGCACACGGGCCATTCGACGTACTGTTCAACTGCGCCGGCTTCGTGCATCAGGGCAGCATTCTCGAGTGCGACGAACCGGCCTGGCGCCGCTCGTTCTCGATCAATATCGACGCGATGTACTACACCTGCAAGGCGGTGTTGCCGGCCATGCTCGAACGCGGCCGCGGCAGCATCATCAACATGTCCTCGGTTGCCTCCAGCATCAAGGGGGTGCCGAACCGCTTCGTCTACGGCGTGACCAAGGCCGCAGTGATCGGCCTGAGCAAGGCAATCGCCGCTGACTACGTGGCGCGGGGCGTGCGTTGCAATGCGATCTGCCCGGGCACCATCAAGACGCCGTCGCTGGGTGAGCGCGTCAAGGCCCTGGGCGGTGACGAACAAGCGGTGTGGAAGAGCTTCACCGACCGCCAGCCGATGGGCCGCCTGGGCGACCCGCGCGAGATTGCGCAGCTGGTGGTGTACCTGGCCTCGGACGAATCATCGTTCACCACCGGCCAGACCCACATCATCGATGGCGGCTGGTCCAACTGAGTCCCGCAACGACGCATGCTGCCGCCCGCCACACACGTGGGCGCAGCAATGGTGTGATGCGATCTATCGCGCGCATCCGCTTCGATGTGAGCACACCGTCCTTACCCAGCAAGACACATGCGCGCTAGGTTTGCTAGCCGCTTCACTCCTCACCTGCAAAGGAAGACCGCATGAAACTCGTACGCATTGGCGCCGAAGGCCACGAACGCCCTGGCCTGATCGACAGCGAAGGCCGCATCCGCGACCTCAGCGGTGTGATCGACGATGTGGCCGGCCAGCACATCACCAACGCCGGCCTGGAAAAACTACGCGTACTGGACGTCGCCACGCTGCCGTTGATCGAAGGCGATGTGCGTTACGGCGCAGCGGTCGGTCGCATCGGAAAATTCATCTGCGTGGGTTTGAACTATGCCGACCACGCTGCCGAATCGGGCATGGAAGTGCCCAAGATGCCGATTCTTTTCATGAAAGCCACCACTGCGGTGTGTGGCCCCAACGACACGGTGATCATCCCGCGCGGGTCAGTGAAGAGCGACTGGGAAGTGGAGCTGGGTGTGGTGATCGGCGATGTGGCGCGCGATGTATCGGTGGATGAAGCGCTGAATCATGTGGCTGGCTACGCGGTGATCAACGATCTGTCCGAACGCGAATTCCAGCTCGAACACGGCGGCCAGTGGGTCAAGGGCAAGAGCGCCGACACCTTCGGACCGATCGGCCCGTGGCTGGTGACGCGCGACGAAATCGCCGACCCGCAGAACCTGTCGATGTGGCTGGAGGTCAACGGCCACCGCTACCAGAACGGCAGCACGCGCACGATGGTGTTCGGCGTGGCCGAACTGGTCAGCCACATCAGCCGCTACATGACATTGATGCCGGGCGATGTGATCAGCACCGGCACCCCGCCGGGCGTGGGCCTGGGCCAGAAGCCGCCGGTCTACCTCAAACCAGGCGATGTGATGGAACTGGAGATCGAAGGCCTGGGTCGCCAGCGCCAGCCGGTGGTGGCGCATCCGCGGGATGGGGGTTGAGGATTGAGGGTTTACGCCTGGAAGAATTGACGTCGTACTGCAGTGCATTGCGTCCACCGCTAAGCATTTTTCTTGCGCGAAAGCCGAAGGACTCACGCAACTCGAATCGCGCGACAACGCAAAGCCCCTCTCCCCTCGGGGCGCCAAGGCACGGTTTGCGCGCCATTGGCGCGGGTGCCTTGAGCGCCCGCGCTGCTGGCGCGGGCCGGGGTGCGGAGCGGGGGTTGGGGTGAGGATACCTAGCCACGGAGTCGCGCAAGTTGTAACGCGTCGATCGCAATACACCGTTGATCGTGCAATCGATTCATTGGGCTGAGTTGCAAGCGCATGAGTCACTGCGGCATCTCTACACATCAGGCGCTACGCGTTCGTACCCTCACCCCAACCGCTCTTCCGGTGGGAGAGGGTCTTAAGCGCACCTCTCCGCTCACGCAGGTCTTCGTCACTTAAGTTCTTCCAGCCACTTCTTTCACCCGTTTGATATCCCGCTTTCCATTTCCCGCCTTCCACCGCCAGGACTTTCATGAGCACCATCGTCGCCCTCGATACCCACGACGTCCGCTTCCCCACCTCGCGCGAGCTGGATGGGTCGGACGCGATGAATCCCGATCCCGATTACTCGGCGGCCTACGTCGTGCTGCGCACCGATGCTGCCGATGACCTGGCCGGTTACGGCCTGGTGTTCACCATCGGCCGCGGCAACGACGTGCAGACCGCAGCGGTGGCGGCGCTGGCCGAGCATGTGCTCGGCCTGCGGGTGGAAGACGTCATCGCCGATCTGGGCGCGTTCGCGCGTCGGCTCACCAACGATTCGCAGCTGCGCTGGCTCGGCCCGGAAAAGGGCGTCATGCACATGGCCATCGGCGCGGTGATCAACGCTGCGTGGGACCTGGCTGCGCGCGCCGCGAACAAGCCGCTGTGGCGCTTCATTGCCGAACTCACGCCCGAGCAGTTGGTCGACACCATCGACTTGCGCTATCTCAGCGACGCGCTCACCCGCGACGAAGCGCTGGCCATCCTGCGCGATGCGCAACCGCAGCGTGAGCAACGCATCGCGCAGTTGATCGAGCAAGGCTACCCGGCCTACACCACCTCGCCCGGCTGGCTCGGCTACTCGGACGAGAAGCTGGTGCGACTGGCCAAGGAAGCGGTGGCCGACGGCTTCCGCACCATCAAGCTCAAGGTTGGCGCCAACGTGCAGGACGACATCCGCCGTTGCCGCCTGGCGCGCGAAGCCATCGGCCCGGATATCGCGATGGCGGTCGATGCCAATCAGCGCTGGGACGTGGGCCCGGCGATCGACTGGATGCGCCAGCTGGCCGAATTCGACATCGCCTGGATCGAAGAACCCACCAGCCCGGACGATGTGCTCGGCCATGCCGCCATCCGCCAGGGCATCACCCCGGTGCCGGTCTCCACCGGCGAGCACACCCAGAACCGGGTGGTGTTCAAGCAACTGTTGCAGGCCGGCGCGGTGGACCTGATCCAGATCGATGCCGCGCGCGTGGGCGGGGTCAACGAGAACCTTGCCATCCTGCTGCTGGCCGCCAAGTTCAACGTGCGCGTGTTCCCGCATGCCGGCGGCGTGGGCCTGTGCGAACTGGTGCAGCACCTGGCCATGGCCGACTTCGTCGCCATCACCGGCCAGATGGAAGACCGCGCCATCGAATTCGTCGATCATCTGCACCAGCACTTCCTGGACCCGGTGCGCATCCGGCACGGCCGCTACCTGGCGCCGGACGTGCCGGGTTTCTCCGCGGAAATGCATGCCGCCTCGATTGCGGAGTTCAGCTATCCCAACGGACGCTTCTGGGTCGAAGACCTGGCGGCTGCAAAAGCGTAATCCAGCGTCCTACATCCTACAGGGCGCAGATCGCATTCCATGTAGGAGCGGCTTCAGCCGCGACGGGCTGTCCCGATTGCCTGATCGCGACTGGAGCCGTTTTTTTTACCCGGCTAACAGAACGTAGCGCGGCAGCTGAGCGCTGTGCGTGGCCACGCCGCTGCGCAGGCAGCCCGCGGCCATCTGCATGACGGTCTGCGCTTGCACCGCACGCCGGCGCGAGGGACTCGCTGCGCACGGTGTCAGGTCGGTTTCACTCAAGCTCCGTAGAATGGCCGCTTTCCGGCGACAGGCCGGGGCACCGGAACGGTCATGATCCACAACGATGTACTGCGCAGCATCCGCTACATGCTCGACCTCAGCTACGACAAGGTGGTGGACATCACCCACCTGGCCGACCCCGAGTTCGCGCTCGACAAGGCGCAGGTACAGGCCTGGCTGAAAAAGGAAGACGCGCCTGGTTTCGAGCCCTGCACCGATGCGATGCTGGCGCGCTTTCTCGACGGCCTGGTGCTGCGCTTCCGCGGCCGCGACGAGAGCCAACCGGTCCGCCCGCTGGAAACCCGCGTCGGCAACAACCTGGTGTTGAAGAAGCTGCGCGTGGCCTTCGAACTGAAGGACGTCGACATGCACGCCATCTTCGCCAGCGCCGGCTTCCCGCTGTCCAAGCCGGAACTCTCCGCGCTGTTCCGCCAACCCGGCCACAAGAACTTCCGCCCCTGCGGCGACCAACTGCTGCGCGCCTTTCTCAAAGGCCTGACCTCCCGGATGCGCGAAGCCGGTTGAAGCCTGGGTGATCAGATCGACCTGATTCGGCCGGTCTGAGGACACCACGACGCGGCGTCCTGCTGCTTCAACAAACCACCAGCAAACTGTCTGGTGACGTGTGTTCACCCGTCAACAAAGTCACCCGATACATTCTGGCGCAGCGTCCTCGCCCATCGCAGGACCGTTGGCGGCATGGATGCCGCCATCGAGCCTCCAGGGACGGATTTACGGCGTGTCCCGCGAGCGGTGAGGGCGCCGCGCACTCGACCAGTCGTGCTTTGGACTACATCTAGATGAAGCTTTGACTCGAATCCCGGCTGCTTGGAATGTTAAACAGTGCAATAGATCAACTGCAGAGCTTCAGCTCTGCGCATTGGCTGCAGGATGAAAGCGATGCATCAGTTGCATCTGATTCGCCAGCTTTATGTGACTTCATCTAAACGACCGCTGCTAGATCAATCGCGGTGCTGTGGAGTGCACATCCGCTCATCGTAGCGCGTAACGCAAATTCCATGCCGCGAGCGATACGCTCGTGCCATGCACACACGGAGGTGAATTGATGACACTGCACACACAGCCTGCACTGCATCGGCCTGACGCAGGCGTATCGATCCACTGATGGCGGCGATGCGCACCTCACATGGCCCGTGTTGCCACCCCGCCACATCGTCGCCGCAGCGTTGCGCAGCCCGTATCCTTCCCGCGCATGACCGACCTCGTTTTTCCGATATCCCCGTTGTTGCCGCAGATTCGCGACAGTCTCGCCACGCATCCGCGGCTGGTGCTGGAAGCGCCGCCCGGCGCCGGCAAGACCACCCAGGTGCCGTTGGCGCTGCTGGAGGCGCCATGGTTGGCCGGTCGCAAGATCGTGATGCTGGAGCCGCGCCGCGTGGCGGCCCGCAGCGCGGCGCAGTTCATGGCGCGCCAGCTCGGCGAGCCGGTCGGCGAAATGGTGGGCTACCGCATCCGCTTCGAGAACAAGACATCGGCGCGCACCCGCATTGAAGTCGTCACCGAAGGCATCCTGACCCGGCTGATCCAGGACGACCCGATGCTGGACAGCGTCGGCGTGCTGCTGTTCGACGAATTCCACGAACGCCATCTGGCCGGCGACCTCGGCCTGGCGCTGGCACTGGATGTGCAGTCGCAGGTGCGCGAAGACCTGCGCATCGTGGCGATGTCGGCCACGCTCGATGGTGAGCGCCTGGCCGGCTTTCTGGAGGCTCCGCGCCTGAGCAGTGCCGGGCGCAGTTTCCCGGTGGAGATTGCGCATTTCCCCGCGCGCCGCGACGAAGCGCTGGAGCCGCAGACGCGGCGCGCGGTGGAGCACGCCTTGTCCACACATCCCGGCGACGTGCTGGTGTTTCTGCCCGCACACCGCGAAATCACGCGCGTGCACAGCGCACTGCAGGATGTGCTGGACCCGGCGGTGCAAGTGCTGCCGCTGCACGGCGAGCTGTCGGTGGAGGCGCAAAGCCAGGTACTGCAGCCCGACCCGCAAGGCCGCCGACGCGTTGTGCTGGCCACCAATGTGGCCGAATCGTCGGTCACCTTGCCCGGCGTGCGCGTGGTGATCGACAGCGGGCTGGCGCGCGAGCCGCACTACGATCCCAACAGCGGCTTTTCGCGGTTGGACGTCGCCGCCATTGCGCAGGCCTCGGCCGACCAGCGCGCCGGCCGTGCCGGGCGTGTGGCCAGCGGCTGGGCCTACCGGCTGTGGCCGCAATCGCAACGGCTGGAACCACAGCGCCGTGCCGAAATCACGCAAGTGGAACTGGCCGGCCTGGCACTGGAACTGGCGGCCTGGGGCAACAGCGCACTGCGCTTTGTCGATGCGCCGCCCAGTGGCGCACTGGCGGCCGCGCACGCGCTGCTGCAGCGGCTGGGCGCGCTCACCGCAAGCGGCGGCATCACCGCACTCGGCCGGCGCATGCTCGCGCTGGGCACGCACCCGCGCCTGGCCGCGATGCTGGCGCAGGCCGGCGATGCGCCGCGTGTGGCGCTGGCCTGCGACCTGGCCGCGCTGCTGGAAGCGCGCGACCCGCTGCGTCAGGGCGGCGATGGGCTGGCCGCGCGTTGGCGGGCGCTAGCGGCGTTCCGTCACGGCCGCAGCGCCGCCGATGCCAACCGCGGTGGCCTGGCCGCGATCGACAGCGCCGCCAAACAATGGCGCCGCCGGCTGCGCTGCGATAGCGCCCCGCCCTCCAGCGTGGAGGCGCACGCGCTCGGCGAGCTGCTGTCGCACGCCTTCCCGGACCGCATCGCCGCACGCCACCCTGCCGACCCGTTGCGCTACCTGCTCGCCAATGGCCGCAGCGCGCGCCTGTTCGACCACAGCGATCTGCGCGGCGAACCGTGGCTGGTTGCCAGCGAACTGCGCTACGAGGCCAAGGACGCTTTGCTGCTGCGCGCCGCCCCGGTGGACGAAGCCTACTTGCGCCGCAGCCTGCCCGAGCGCTTCGTGCAGCAGGACCTGGTGCAGTGGGATGCAGACAAGCGTGCGTTGGTCGCCCGCCGCCAATCCAGCTTCGACCGCATCGTGCTCGACAGCCGCCCGGCTGGCCGCATCGACCCGGCACACGCCGCCGCCGCGCTGACCGACGCGGTGCGCCAACTCGGCCTGGACGCCCTGCCGTGGACGGACACACTGCAGCAATGGCGCTCCCGCGTGCAGTCGCTGCGCGTGTGGATGCCGGAACTCGCCTTACCCGATCTCTCCGACACCGCGCTGCTGGAGACGCTGGACAGCTGGCTGCGCCCGGCCTTCGCCGGCAAGACCCGCCTGGACGCACTGGACGAAGCCAGCCTGGGCGAAGCGCTCAAGGCCGCATTGCCGTGGGAGCGCCGCCAGGCCATCGACCGCCACGCCCCCACCCGCATCAGCGTGCCATCGGGAATGGAACGGCAGATCAGCTACGCCCTCGACCACACCGGCCAACCGCTGCCGCCAGTGCTGGCGGTCAAACTGCAGGAACTGTTCGGCCTGGCAGAGACCCCACGCATCGCCGACGACCGTATCCTGTTGACCTTGCACCTGCTGTCCCCGGGCGGGCACCCGTTGCAGGTGACCCAGGACCTGAAGAGCTTCTGGGCGAATACGTATCCGGACGTTAAAAAAGAGATGAAGGGACGGTATCCGAGGCATCCGTGGCCAGATGACCCTTGGACCGCTGCAGCAACCCACAGAGCAAAACCACGCGGCACCTGAAACGCACCGACCCGCGGCGGCGGTGAAACAGACCGGTGCTCGACATCCGCTGCGCCGCGGCCTACCTAACCGTAAGCCAAACGGCACCCAGCCCCGCTAACGCCGCCTATACGCATCAGCGCACAGACTGCAGATCACGTACTCAGAAAGGAAACGCCTCCGATGAGCAAGCTGACTGTGATCACTGAACGCGCCCTGGAGCGTGCCCTGGAATTGGCCGGCACTGCAGGCGACCAGTTGCGTCATGCCGCGTCCAATGCGGGCGATCAGGCACGCCACGCCGGCAGCAGCCTGCGTCATTTCGGCCCGAGCGCGAGCGAATGGCTCAAGACCGGCGTCGCACTCGGTGCAGTGCGTAAGGGTGGCAAGGCGGCCAGCAAGCTGGTCAAGCGCAATCCGGCCGTGACGGTTGCCGCGGCGGTCGCAGGCCTGGGCCTGATCGGCTACGCGGTGTACCGCAAGCGTCAGCGCGATCAGCAGGTGCTTGGCGGTAACGTGCATCGCCTGGATCGCGAGCACGCCAGCAATGCCAACGCACGTCGCGCGGCCTACCAGCGTCGCGGTGCGGTGACCCCGAGCGACGCGAGCGACGGCATCGAATAAGCCAACGCTCCAAGCAATCCCCAACGCCATGGTCTTGCGCCGTGGCGTCGTCGTTTCTGACATGCGTGCAATTGGGTGCATTGGTGTCAACGGCTGCTACATCGCTCTACGTGTCGTCCGCATCATGCGATGAAGCGCCGATCAGAATGTTCCGAGCAACCGTCAGCCCTGAGTGGCTCAAACGCAACATGGTGTAGGCACAGAACATTTCCCGGTCACGGGCACCGGCTATCTCGCCGTACAACGCAGCGATCGTTTTTGCTAGCCGCTCAACGCCATAGCGCAGTATCGCGTTGGCCATACAAACGATAGAAGCAACAACTCAGCGCCGACTCCGGCTCGGCGGTGCGCTCGCCGTTTCTTCAACGCGCCACTGCCCGGGCGCAAGCATGTCCAGCCGCCAATCGCCAATGGCTACGCGCACCAGGCGCAAGGTCGGCAAGCCCACCGCTGCAGTCATGCGCCGTACCTGACGGTTGCGGCCCTCGGTGATCCGTAGTTCCAGCCAGGCATCGGGCACGGTCTTGCGTACGCGCACCGGTGGCTCGCGCGGCCACAGCGGCGGTGCCGGATCGAGGCTGCGCACCTGTGCCGTCCGGGTCGGGCCATCGTTGAGCACCACTCCGTCGCGCAAGGCCTGCAGTTGCCCGGCTTGCGGTTCTCCTTCCACCTGCACCCAGTAGGTCTTGGGCTGCTTGTGGCGTGGGTCGGTCACACGATGCGCCAATGCGCCATCGTCGGTCAGCAACAACAAGCCTTCGCTGTCGTGATCCAGACGGCCAGCCGCATACACATCGGGCGGCAGGCCGAACTCGGCCAGCGTGCGCTTGGGCGGCTGCGAGCGGTCGCTGAATTGCGACAGCACGCCGTAGGGTTTGTTCAACAACACCAACATGCCAATCCTGTTGCGCGACGCGCTGCCCAAGCCCCGATGATTTCAGAGATCTGCATGCCGACACGCGCAACGCGCCGGCATGCAGCACTGCCTTAGCGCTTGACGAACTTCAAGGTCATGCGGTCGCTTTCACCGATCGCCTTGTACTTGGCATCGTCGGCCTTGTCATGGCTGTTGCTCGGCGGCAGCGTCCATACACCACCCGGGTAATCCTTGGTGTCGCGCGGGTTGGCGTTGACCTCGCTCTTGCCGACCAGCGTGAAACCGGCGGCTTTGGCCATTGCAATCACCTGTGCCTGGCCAACGTAGCCACTCTTGTCGTCGGCCGGCACATCGGAATTGGCGCGATGTTCGACTACGCCGAGCACGCCGCCGGGCTTAAGCACTTTGTAGAAGCCAGCAAACATCGCCTCGGCATTGCCGGCCATGCGCCAGTTGTGCACGTTGCGGAAGGTCAGCACCAGATCAGCCGAGTTGTCCACACCGAAGGACGGCGACGTCGGCACATACGACACGAACGAAGGTTTGCCATAGACCTCCGGTTTGGCCTGGAATTTCTTTTCTAGGTCATCGCGCGCGCGCTGTGCGTAATCGTGGCTACGGCCTTCGGGCGCCGACGCGGGGTCGACCACTGCCGCCACATACTTGCCCTTCTCGCGCAGATACGGCGCCAGGATTTCCGAATACCAACCACCGCCGGGAGTGATCTCGATAACTGTCTGGGTCGGCTTGATGCCGAAGAACGCCAGCGTCTGGCCGGGGTGACGGTACTGGTCGCGCTGCACGTACACACGGTCGCGCCAGTTGCCGTTGATGGCCACCTGCAACGCGGTATCGGGCGCCGGCAACGTTGCGCTATCGGCAGGCTTCACGGCCATCGCCACAGGGATGCTCATCGCCACCACCACACTCATCACACATGCACAGGCCAGCTTGTTGCGGATCATCGCAGCGCCCTCCTCGGGGAAAAGTAGCGCGAGCCTAACATGTGCTCCGGGGCATGCCGTGTGCCCGCAGCTGGGCGGCACAGGGCGCGTTGTGGCGCGCGCCATCGGCGACATGTTCAGATCCTGTGAGCTGCCGAGGACGATCGGCGGAACGCTGAATCCACACAGATGTCACACGCAACATCGGTACGCGTGACTATCCTGTGCGTCGTTCGAATCAGGAGCATCCACGATGTCCCACCCACGCTCACTCGGCCGCTCCGGCCTGCAGGTTCAACCGATCGTCTTCGGCGGCAATGTCTTCGGCTGGAGCGCCGATGAGGCGACCTCGTTCGCACTGCTCGATGCGTTCGTGGATGCCGGTTTCAATCTGATCGATACGGCCGATGCGTATTCCGGTTGGGTACCCGGCAATCGCGGTGGCGAATCGGAAACCATCATCGGTCGTTGGCTTGCACGCAGTGGCAAGCGCGACAAAGTGCTGATCGCCACCAAGGTAGCCAAGTGGAGCGAGCACCCCGGTCTGTCGCCGGACAACATCGCTGCGGCGGTGGAAGGTTCGCTGACGCGTCTGCAGACCGATGTGATCGATCTGTACCAGGCGCATGAAGATGACGAATCGATTCCGCTGGAAGCCACGCTGGCCGCATTCGGCCGGTTGATCGAACAAGGCAAGGTGCGTGCGATTGGCGCGTCCAACTACAGTGCCGCACGCCTGCGCGATGCGCTGGATATTTCCGAGCAATACACGCTGCCACGCTACGAAAGCCTGCAACCGCAATACAATCTGTACGATCGCGCCGGTTACGAAGCAGAACTCGAACCGCTGGTGCGCGAGCGCGCGCTTGGCGTCATCAGTTACTACTCGCTGGCGAGCGGGTTTCTCACCGGCAAGTATCGCAGCGCCGACGATGCCGGCAAGAGCAGCGCACGTGGTGCGTCGGTGGTCAAGCAATACGTCAACCCGCGCGGCCTGCGTATCCTGCAGGCGCTGGACGATCTGGCCGTGACGCATAAGGCCACTCCCGCGCAAATCGCGCTGGCCTGGTTGATCGCACGCCCCGGCTTGACCGCGCCGATTGTCAGCGCCACCAGCGTGACCCAGTTGCACGAGGTACTGGCGGCTGCACGCGTGGCGTTGAGTCCCGATCAAATTGCCCAGCTCGACAGCGCCAGCGCGCCGGAGCCATCGGCAGCGGCGTGATGCAATCGCTAGGCTGTCGTTCGCATTGTCAGCCAGGCATGTGTCCTAGACGCCTTTTACACCCCTCCCTCGCCCAGCCGCTCTGGCGGCTGGGCGTACCCGACCGTGCATGCGCGGCCTCTTTGCGAGGAATTCCCCATGACATCCCTTACCAACCGCCGCATCGTGCTGGCCTCGCGCCCGCAGGGTGAACCCAGCGCCGACAACTTCCGTATCGAAGACATCGCCGTCCCGCCGACCGGCCACGATCAGATCCTGGTACGCAATCGCTTCCTGTCGCTTGACCCGTACATGCGCGGACGCATGGACGACGGCCCGTCCTATGTCGCGCCGGTGGCCATCGACGCCCTCATGGAAGGCGGCACCGTTGGCGAAGTGATCGAATCCAATCACGCCGACTATCACCCTGGCGATCTGCTGGTACTGCCTGGTGGCTGGCAGACGCATAGCCTGCTGACCCCGAAAACACCATTACGCAAGTTGCCACAGGACGACGGTCTGCCGCCAAGCACCGCACTGGGCGTCTATGGCATGCCCGGCTTCACCGCGTATGCAGGCCTGCATGAAATCGGCAAGCCACAATCCGGCGAAACGCTGGTAGTGGCTGCGGCCAGCGGCCCGGTCGGCGCCACGGTGGCGCAGCTGGCACGCCTGCAAGGTCTGCGCGTGGTGGCCATTGCCGGTGGCGAAGAAAAAGTGCGTTACTTGCGCGACACGCTGCGCGTGGATGTGGCACTGGATCACCGCGCAGACGATTTTGCAGAGCAGCTGCGCGCCGCAACGCCGGACGGCATCGATATCTATTTCGAAAACGTCGGCGGCAAGGTGTTCGATGCGGTGTTGCCGCAGCTCAACGACTTCGCACGCATCCCGGTGTGCGGCGTGATCGCCACCTACAACAGCCGTGGGCAAGTGCTGCCTGGCCCGGACCGTCTGCCCGAGTTCATAGGCCAGCTGTTGCGCAAGCGCCTCACCGTGCGTGGCTTCATCCAGCACGATGTCATCCGCCTGATGCCTGCGTTTCTGCGCGAAATGGGCCAGTGGCTGCGCGAGGACAAGATCCAATACCGCGAGCACGTCCTGCACGGCCTGGACAGCGCCCCGCAGGGCCTGGTCGATGTCTTGCGTGGTAAAAACTTCGGAAAGGCCGTCGTCGCCCTCGACTAACCACATGCACTGCGCTCCGCGCACCGCCGCTCCTGCGATTCCCCATTCCCAAAGGAACACAATGACTGTCCCCACATTCGGCCTCGGCACCTTTCGCCTTAAAGACCAGGTTGTCATCGACTCAGTGCGTAACGCACTGGAAGTGGGCTATCGCGCAGTCGATACCGCGCAGATCTACGACAACCAAGCGCAGGTCGGCGAAGCGATCGCAGCTTCCGGCATTGTGCGCGATCAGCTGTACCTGACCACCAAGATCTGGGTCGACAAGTTCGGCGACGGTGCCTTGCTGCCGAGCCTGCAGGAAAGCCTACGCAAACTCGGCACCGCGTATGTGGATCTGACATTGATCCATTGGCCATCGCCGAACGATCAGGTGCCGATGCGTGAGTATCTGGAAGCGTTGGCGCAGGCCAAACAACAGGGCATGACCCGCGCGATCGGCGTGTCCAACTTCACCATCGCCCTGACCAAGCAGGCGATCGGGATCCTGGGCGCCGACGCCATCGCCACCAACCAGATCGAAGTGCATCCGTATCTGCAGAATCGCGCCTTGACCGACTTCCTGCGCGAACAAGGCATCCATGTCACTTCGTACATGACGTTGGCGGTGGGCGAAGTGCTCAAGTATCCAGTGATCCAGGCGATCGCTGCGCGTCATGCCGCCACCCCGGCCCAGGTCGCCCTGGCTTGGGCATTGCAGCAGGGCCATTCGGTCATCCCCTCTTCGACCAAGCGCGAGAATCTGGAGAGCAACCTCAAGGCGCAGACGCTGCAGCTGAGCGAGCAGGACATGGGCGAGATCGCCGCACTCGACCGTGGGCACCGCCTGGCCAACCCCAAGGCGATCGCGCCCGACTGGGACTGAGGTCTTGGTTTTGCCATGCGCCGGCATCGCTCGGTGCGTGGCAGCGGCCGCGGCGACGACCGCTCGTCGTCGCGCGCTGGTTGCATGCGCCGGCCGCTGCTACGGTGCCCGCACAGGGGGTAGTCTCGATTCCGGATTCCTACCCATGCACAGCGCATCCGTCTTGACCCGCCGCCACGTCAATCTCGACGCGGAGATCGCCTATTGGCGCGACGTCCACGCCGAAGGACATCTGGGTGGCTACGCCTTCGCCGATTACGCCCGGCTGCTGACCCTCGGCTACGACATCTACCTGGCCTATCCACGCGCAACCGAAGCACAGCTGTATCGTGTGCTGCAGGAAAGCTACTACCAATGCCTGCCGATGCTGTGGGTGCCCTGGGATCAGGCGCGCTGGATCGTGCGGCATGCTTGGCTGCATCTGGAAGATGCGGCTGTTCGGCACTGAGCCGCGCGCAAAGAGCTCGCCGAACGATCAACGTTGACCTTGCTGATCAAGCCGTGGGCCATGCGCGCGGTTCGCTGGTGCGTAGGCACCGAAGCGCAGGCGGTCGCTCATGCGCGCTGCTGGGGGCTGGGAGACGGCAACAACCGCGAACCGACTCAGAACCTGTTCACGATCTCATGAGCAGCAGTGCTAGGAACGCCAGGTGGATGAACTGCAAGCTGGTATTGAGCCTTCGCTCGCAGTTCTTCCATAGCCTCCGGTTCTTCTCCAGCCAGGCAAAGCTGCGTTCGACACTCCAGCGCTTGGGCATGACCTTGAAGGTATGCAGCTCGCTGCGCTTGGCAATCTGTACGGTGACATGCTTGCCCAGAATGTCCTGTACGCCCTCGGCGAAGGGATCTCCGGTGTAGCCGCTGTCGCACAGCAGGCGTTTCACCCGACCTAAACCCGATCGGCAGCGTTTCAATGCCTCCAGCGCACCTTGACGATCGGTGACTTCCGCCGTGGTCACCGCAACGGCATGTGGAAAGCCTTGCGTATCCACCGCGATGTGGCGCTTGATCCCCGATACCTTCTTGCCCGCGTCATAGCCTTTCTGGCCGGCTGTATCACCGACGTCCCCCCAAGTTTGAGTAGCACCTCAGTTTGCAATCCAATTCCCTATCCCGAGGAGATTGGACGTGAAGAAGCGTTTTTCCGAAGAGCAGATCATCGGCTTCCTGCGCGAAGCCGAGGCCGGCATGCCGATCAAGGACCTGTGCCGGCGGCATGGCTTCAGTGAGGCGTCCTACTACCTGTGGCGCAGCAAGTTCGGCGGCATGAGCGTGCGCGATGCCAAGCGGCTCAAGGACCTGGAGGCCGAGAACACGCGACTGAAGAAGTTGCTGGTCGAGCAGGTGTTCCAGAACGACCTGATCAAGGATGCGCTGCAAAAACAATGGTGAGCGCACCGGCGCGTCGTGCGCTGGTGCGCGAGTGGATCGACGGTGGCGCCAGCGAGCGCTGCGCCCTGGCAGCGATCGGCATGAGCGCCAGTGCGCTGCGCTATTGCCCGCGCGAGGACCGCAACGTTGAGTTGCGCGAGCGCATCCTTGCGTTGGCGCATCGCCATCGCCGCTATGGCGTGGGGATGATCTCTCTCAAGCTGCGGCAGGAAGGGCGTCTCGTGAACTATAAGCGGGTGGAGCGGCTGTATTGCGAGCAGCAGCTGCAGGTCCGCCGCCGCACGCGTAAAAGGTGCCGGTAGGCGAGCGTGCGCCGTTGCTGCGGCCCACCAAGGCCAACCCGGTGTGGTCGATGGACGTCGTGTTCGACCGCACCGCCGAAGGCAGGGCAATCAAATGCCTGGTGATCGTGGACGACGCAACCCACGAAGCGGTCGCCATCGACGTGGAGCGTGCGATCTCGGGACACGGCGTTGTGCGCGTGCTGGATCGGTTGGCACACAGTCGTGGCCTGCCGAAGATGATCCGCACGGACAATGGCAAGGAGTTCTGTGGCAAGGCCATGGTCGCCTGGGCGCATGCCAATCGTGTGCAGCTACGCCAGATCCAGCCTGGCAAGCCGAACCAGAATGCCTACGTCGAATCCTTCAACGGCCGGCTACGCGACGAATGCCTCAACGAACACTGGTTCCCAACGCTGCTGCATGCGCGCACCGAGATCGAACGCTGGCGCCGCGAATACAACGAACACCGCCCCAAAAAAACAATCGGCGGAATGACGCCGGTGGCCTATGCCCAGCAGTTGGCCAATAGCGAGATCATCACCCCCGGACTCTAAACCCGACTGCTACTCAGGATGGGGGGACATCGCGGCGACAACGACCACCGCCTGACCTACATTCACCTGGGCATCGTCGCCAGCCTGCTGCTGAACTCCAAGGCGGTGGATTTCGTGGTCGCTGGTTGCGGCACCGGCCAGGGCGCGATGATGTCGCTCAACGCGCACCCGGGCGTGTTTTGCGGCTACTGCATCGAGCCGACTGACGCCTACCTGTTCGCCCAGGTCAACAACGGCAACGCGCTGTCGCTGGCCTTCGCCAAGGGCTACGGCTGGGGCGCGGAAATCAACGTGCGCTACATCTTCGAAAAGGCCTTCAGCGGCGAGCGCGGCATGGGCTACCCGGCCGAGCGTCGCGAATCGCAGGCGGCCAACGCCGGCATCCTGACCCAGGTCAAGCAGGCCACCGCCAAGTCGTACCTGGACGGCCTGCGCGCCATCGACCCGGAACTGATCAAGCAGGCCATCGGCGGCGCGCGTTTCCAGCAGTGTTTCTTCGAGAACGCGCAGGATGCGGAAATCCGCAACTTTGTCGCCGGCCTGCTGGGGAAGACTGAAGCCGCTGCTGCCGCGTAATCGCCCAAGCCCCTCTCCTGCTGGGCGAAAGGGCAGGACTGGCGCGCCACCGGCGCGCCTGCCTTCACGTGCCCACGCTGCAAGGCGTGGGCCGAGGCGCGGAGCGGGGGGGGGAAGGGTACGGCGGAAGTCAGCCAACCCAGTCAGCCAGGCGCATGCGCCCAACCATTCGACAAACGGTCAGCAACATTGCATTGCTCACCCACTGCATCAACTCGTCGCTCTGTTGAGCCCAGTGAGCGCGCCAGGCGCAATTCCGTCGCCCAAGACCGCGCATCACGCATGCGCTCCATGCGTCAGCGTCGTATCGCAAACCGCAACAACACCAGGCAATAGCACGCTCACTCAGCGGAGCCCCTCATGCATCGACTGCTCATCGCCATGCTGTTGCGATGTACCGGCATCGCCCACGCCGCGCCCCAACGGATCTTCATCGCCGGCGATTCCACCGCTGCCGAATACGCTGCCGAGCGCGCCCCGCAAGCCGGTTGGGGCCAACTGCTGCAGGACTGGTTCGACTCGGCGCAGTGGCAGGTGCACAACCACGCCAAGGGCGGGCTCAGCACGCGCAGTTTCATCGCCGAAGGGCGCCGGGATGCCATCGCAAAACAACTGCAACGCGGCGATGTATTGCGGATCCAGTTCGGCCACCAGGACGCCAAACGCGAAGCCCCCACGCGCTGTACCGATCCCACGACCGATGACCTGCAGCTCCTGCGCCGCTACATCGCCGCTGCGCGCGACAAGGGTGCCACGCCCATCCTGATCACTCCGGCTGCACGGCTGTTGTACGATTTCGGCGCGTTGCTCGACACCCACGGTCGCTACACCCTGGCCATGCAGTAACTCGCCGCGCAGGAACACGTTGGCCTGATCGATCTCAACGCCGGCTCCAGCGCCTGGATCCGCGCGCTCGGCGAACAGGCGGCCAAACCGTATTTCCTGTTCGTGCCCGAACAAGACACGGCCGACGGCACCCACTTCAGCCGCGCTACCGCCGCCGCCCGTCTGGCGGCGGCGCAGGCGTTTTGCCAGCCGCTCTTATGACATCGTCAGTGGGCCTGGTTTATACGCGCTGGACGGCAAGCAATACGACGTCGCTGCCGGCGATGCGTTGTTGATGCGGCCGGGCAGCACGCATGCCTTGCAGCAAACCGGCGAACAACCGCTGGTGCTGTTGCTTGCGTACACCGCATCCAAGTAACTATCGCGCCCCATGCCGCGCCGCTGCAAAGAGGCGGCGCCATCTCTTTTATGCGCGCTGCTCCGTCACTCGGAACGGCAAGAGTGCAAGTCGCCTGCTTCTGCTTTCCGATTGACGTGTCACTGGGCCGGCAACCGGAAAGTGGCGGTTTGCGCCGGCATCCGTAGCGCGTCAGTCGTCGTCGCGGCCGAGATCGGACGGATGCAAGCGTTTCAACGGCTTCAGGCTTTATCCACCCCGTAATGGATCAGCCCCAGGCGTGCCAGTTCGTCCGAGCGGCGGTAATAGACCTCTTCCCAGCCATCCACCCGCTGGCGGTCGGTCTCATGCATGGCATCGAGAATGTCTTCGATGCTGAGCAGATTCGGGTCTTCTTCCAGTCGCTCGAACACGGCGCCCAGGCCTTCGACGGCTTGGCGCAGCTGTGCCGCGCCCATTGCGGCCAGGCCGCGCACGGCATCGTCGCGGGTGGCTGCATCCCAGCGGTCGAAATAGCGTGCGTAGCCACTCTCGCTCATGTCCGCGTCCAGGCGTGCTAGCGCGACCAACTCGCGCTCGCCCGGCGATAACGCGTCCAGACGTCCGCGCAGGTTGGTGAGTTTTGCCAGCACCCGCGCGCTGCGGCGTCGCCACAGCAGCGCGGGCATGTTGAGCAGGCCTTCCGGGGTGGGCGGCGCTACCGCGGGCCAATTCACCCCGAAGCCGTCTTCGGTGATCTGCCATTGCGCACGCTGCGGCGGCGATGCCTTGAACAATAATCGATGCGCCTCGATGGGCTCATCGATGCGGATGCTGTTGGCCAGGGTGAACAGCAGACGGGTGTCGTCCAGCTCCAAGCGCCGGATGCGCAGATGCGTCAGGTCCATTGAGCGAAGGTGGTATGAGGAGGTTTGACCTTAGTCCGCGTTTGCGACGGTGTCGAGTCGGAGCACGTCACATCGCAGCTTCGCCACCACGCCGTGCCGCGGCGTGCAGCAGCCGGCGGCGCGTTATTCCCGCAGTTGCCTCACACGTCGCCGTCGCGGCTCCAGCCCTCGCCGTTGCCGCGTTGCATCACCTGGTCGGTTGGCAGCACAGCGCCGGCCGGCACCTGCGTCTGTTGCGCAAGATCGGCATACATCGGCGTGAAGTCCGGTGTGGTGGCCTCCATCAACTGCGCAAAGCTGTCGATGACGAAATAGGTCTTCTGGAAGCTGTCGATGCGGTAACGCGTGCGCATGATGCGTTGCAGGTCGAACCCGATGCGGTTCGGTGCTGCCGATTCCAGCGAATGCAGCGATTCGCCCTTGGACGAGACAATGCCGGCGCCATAAATGCGCAGGCCCTGTGGCGTGTCGATCAAGCCGAATTCCACCGTGTACCAGTACAGCCGGGTGAGGTTCTGCAGCGCATCCGGGCCGATGCCGTGCGCCTTGACCCCGCCGCGGCCATAGGCCTGCATGAAGTCGGCAAATGGCGGGTTCATCAACAACGGCACGTGCCCGAACAGATCATGGAACAGGTCCGGTTCGGCGATGTAGTCGATCTGATCGGGGCGGCGGATCCACCACGTCACCGGGAAGCGCTTGTTGGCGAGGTGATCGAAAAAATCCAGCTCCGGCAGCAGGCCCTGCACGCCGACCAGGGTCCAGCCGGTGGCTGCCTGCAACACTTGGTTGAGCGCATCGAAGCGCGGGATGTGCGTTTCGCCCATGCCCATCGCGTCCTGCGCCCGCAGGAACTCGTCGCAGGCGCGGCCGACCAGCAGCTCGCGCTGGCGCCGATACAAGCTGCCCCAGGTCGCGTGATCGTCGGCGCTGTAGCTGTCCCACGGCTGCTCCACCACGGCGGTCGTGTAGACCGGCACATAGCCCTTGTCGGTGAGCTGGTTTTCGATGCGGTGCGGGGCGGTATTCATGCAGCGGCACTTCCCGATGATCAGCCCTCACCTTAGCCGGATGGCCGCGCAACGGGATTGCAAATCTTGCGTGTTTCGACTGCAACGGCGCAAGATTCGTGCGTCATCATTTGCTAGTGCGCAACATATGGATCATCCCATTGCTCTGGACCGCACCGATTTGCGCTTGCTCGCCTTGCTGCAGGCTCAGGGGCGCACGAGCAATGCCGAGCTGGCGGTGCAGGTCAATCTGTCGGCGTCTGCGTGCCTGCGGCGCACCCAGCGGCTGGAGGCTGCCGGCATCATCGCCGGCTATGGCGCGCGCCTGGATGCGCGCGCGCTGGGGCTCGGCTTGCAGGCTTTTGTACGCGTGCAGTTGGAGCAGCACGGCCAGGCCGATATCGAACACTTCGCCCAAGGCGTGCGCGGCTGGGACGAGGTCGTGGCGTGCTGGGCGCTCACCGGCGACATGGATTATCTGCTGCAGGTGCAGGTACGCGACCTCGAACACTTCTCGCGGTTTCTGCTCGATCGCCTGCTCAATGCCACGGGCGTGTCGGATGTGAATTCCAGCTTCGTGTTGCGCATGGTGAAAGCGCCGGAAGGTCTGCCGCTGTCGCATCTGGCATAAGCGAACCGAAGGGCCGGATGCGCGTTGCCTGGCGCGGATGACGCAACGCTGCAGGCAGCACCAACCTGCGCCGCAGCTTCGGCGCGCATGCAAGAACGTCCACTGGCTTGCCTCACAAACAATAACGATTTACATCTACCTCACATCTTGGCCACGTCCGGCCATGTCGTTCGTGTCGCATCGCCAGCCCATCAGTGTCAGCCAGCCGGTTCGAGTGGACGCCCGCGTGTGCCTGTGCCTTACCCTGTTGCGTGACGCGCTGCGTCCGCAGCGATCGACGAGAACGCCCCATGTCTGCTGCCATCGCTCCCCTTGGCATGTTGTCTGCCGCGCTGCTATGCGCGCTGTCGATCTTGGCTTCCACCGCGTACGCCGACGGGGCCGCCGCTGCGACCAACGCCAAGACGCTCTGTCACGTCAGCGTCAACGGCACGTTGGGCCGCGCGCAACCGGCCACCACTACGCGGCTGCCGTTGACCTTGCAGGAAACGCCGCAATCGATATGAGCGTGATCGGATTGCAGCGGCTGGAAGCGCAATCGCTTTTCAGCACCGACGACGTGATGCGTCACGTCACCGGCGTCAATGTGTCGTTCTACGACACCCAGCGGCCGTTGTATTTCGCGCGCGGCTTTCAGATCACCGACTTCCAGGTCGACGGCCTGCCGACCTACAGCGGCGCGATCAATCAGGAATACGACACGGTCTTCTACGACCGCATCGAAGTGATCCGCGGCGCCAATGGCCTGCTCACCGGTGCGGGCATTCCCTCGGCCACGGTCAACCTGCTGCGCAAGCCTCCGGGCAAGGACTTCGACGCCTCGTCTGGAGTGAGCGCGGGCACCTGGGATTTCCGCCGCATGCAGGCCGACGTCACGCACCGCTCACCGAAGACGGGCGTTTTCGCAGCCGCGTGGTAGCCGCCTGGCAGGATCGGGATTCCTACTACGACCGCTACCACGACACCAAAATGTCGGGCATGGCGGTGCTGGAAGGCGACCTGACCGAGAGCAGCACGCTCACCGTGGGCTACCAGCGCCAGGACAATACACCGGTGGATTCGACCTGGGGCACGGTGCCGTTCTTCGCTGCAGACGGCTCCTACGCCAACCTGTCGCGCTCGACCAACATGGCACCGGAATGGACGCGCTGGCAGCGCGAAACCAGCACGGCCTTTGCCAACCTGGAACAACGCTTCGGCGAGGACTGGTTGCTGCGCGTCAACACCGCCCACACCAAGGGCGCCGTGCAGAACCTGCGCGTCTACGGCACCGGTTACCCGGCCGCCGATGGCAGCGGCGTGTTTCTGCGCACCGGCGCGGGACACACGCAGGACACGCGCGATAGCGTGGACGTGTATCTATCCGGCGGGTTTGCGTTGTTCGGCCGCCAGCACGATGTGGTGATCGGCGGCAGCTGGCAGGACCTGCAATCGACCACCTATCGCGTGGCGCAGACCTATCCTGCCGATTGGGCGAGCTGCCCCAATGCGTTTGGACCGCCCGAACGTTGCTATTTCATCCCCAACATCCGCAACTGGAATGGCGACGCTTCGGAAGTGACGTACACGCGCACCGGCGCGCGTCGCCAGGCGCGCACTACCCAGCGCGGCGTGTATGCATCCACACGTTTTCGGCTGGCCGACCCACTGTCGTTGATTGCCGGCGCGCGATTGAGTGCGTGGGAAACCCGCACCCAGGCTTTCGAGGCCAGCGGCAGCTACACCGGCACCAGCGGCCGCTATGAGGTGAGCGACGAAGTCACCCCGTATGTGGGGCTGGTGTACGACATCGTGCCGGACGTGTCGGTCTACGCCAGCTACACCGAAATCTTCAACCCGCAGAACTACCGCGACAAGGACAACAACCTGCTCGCACCGGTGGAAGGGCGGTCTCAACTTGCAAGTGCAACACGTGAGTTGAATTGAGCGATCTCTTCTTCCAGCGCCTGGTTTGAGGTCTTCCAGCCAAGCGTCTGCCGTGGCCGGGCGTTCATCAGGTCGGCGACGTTGTTGAGATACTCCTGGCTGGCCTTGGACAAGTCCACGCCTTTGGGCATGAACTGGCGCAGCAGGCCGTTGGTGTTCTCATTGCTGCGCCGGACCTTGCCGCGCATCGTTCTGTCGCAGTGCGATGCCGTGTCGGTTGGCCAGCAGCACCAGCTTCTTGCGCGCCACCTCCAGCAAACGGCTGTCGGTGGGATGGGCGATCGCTTTTTCCTGCACGGTGGTATCCACGATCACCCGCGACAACTCGCGTGCGTCCACCGCCTTCATCGTGTGAGCGGTGTTGATCGTATGCGCCAACAGCGCTTCCATCCCGGCTTCGCCCAGACGCTGTCGCCAACGGGTCAGGGAGCTGGGATCGCACGGCACGCAGGTCTGGAACACCACCTCGCCGGTGAAGAACTGCCAGTACGGATTTTCCAGCCAGCGTGCGCAGACCGCCTCGTCGGACAGGTCGTAGGCGTGCTTGAGGTAAAGCAACCCGGCGATCAACCGCACCGGCAATGCGGGCCGACCGCCTGTGCCGGTGGTGGCCGGCAACCGCGGCGACAGCGCCTGTTCCAACGCACTCCACGGCAGCCGATGGCTCAGCTGGACCAGTGGATGGCGCAAGTCGATCTGGTTCTCCAGACGCGAACGACACAGCTCATCGGCATGCAATTGCTCGGCAGCAGGACGGCGTGTCCGCATGGGCGAAAACTGCCAGAAACCAGAACGTGGAGTAACGAACACTGGCAATTCGAGCACACCGAAAACGCAGATGAAGCCTTGCAATGGATGTGGTCTGGGGGTTTTTCAGGGGCGACTCATTACCCGGAAAATACAGCGTTTCCGATGGATGTGACGGTGTATCCGACCATGGTGCCGTCGTACAAGGCGATTTCGGCCTTCGAGGAAGACCTGGCATCGAGGCCAAGCCCTTGGGCGGCTTGAACGATGGTTGGGAATTCTTCGGGGACGCGAAAGACGCCTGAGGCGCTCGGCCGGTTCGAGGACCGCACGACGTGCAGATCCCCATGGGCGCTTTCGCATCAGCGCGCTGACTGCGGCACGCGTCGTAGCTTCGAGACGTCGTAACCCATGGCGGCAATACGTTGAACGGCCTGCTGATAGTCGGCATCTGAAACCTGCGGGGTACGCGCCATGTACCAGACGTAATCGCGCTTGCTGCGCGCCACGATGGTCTGCGTATAGCCTGCATCCTGCCAGGCAATCACGTACTCGGCCTTGAATGGCCAGAGGAACTGCATGCTCCACAGTGCGCCATTGCCCTCCTTTGCTACCTGGCCGATCGGATGCATGGACTTGAGCGGCGCCTGAAAGCTGCCCTTGCGAAAGGTGAAGGTGGTCTGGATGCGACCATCCGGTCGCAGCGCGTAACTCTCCACCGCGTCGTAGGCGTTGCGCTCGGGGCGGGTTGGAATATGTGCGATGACATACCAGTCGCCCATGAAGCGCGGCACGTCGACGGTCTCTGCGCGGGGCAGGGCAGCGCGTGAATCGCTTGCGCTGGCACTGCCGTAGACCGCGAGCATGAGTAACACCAGCATCGAACTACGTCGCATGGCACTTCCACCTAAGAACCTGTTCACGATCTCCTGAGCAGCAGTGCCAGGAACGCCAGGTGGATGAACTGCAAGCTGGTATTGAGCCTTCGCTCGCAGTTCTTCCATAGCCTCCGGTTCTTCTCCAGCCAGGCAAAGCTGCGTTCGACAATCCAGCGCTTGGGCATGACCTTGAAGGTATGCAGCTCGCTGCGCTTGGCAATCTGTACGGTGACATGCTTGCCCAGAATGTCCTGTACGCCCTCGGCGAAGGGATCTCCGGTGTAGCCGCTGTCGCACAGCAGGCGTTTCACCCGACCTAAACCTGATCGGCAGCGTTTCAATGCCTCCAGCGCACCTTGACGATCGGTGACTTCCGCCGTGGTCACCGCAACGGCATGTGGAAAGCCTTGCGTATCCACCGCGATGTGGCGCTTGATCCCCGATACCTTCTTGCCCGCGTCATAGCCTTTCTGGCCGGCTGTATCACCGACGTCCCCCCAAGTTTGAGTAGCACCTCAGTTTGGAGTCCAATTCCCTAATTCCACTGTGTTACAAATAATCGTACCTTTGTGCCACTATTGGAAGACCTTCAGGCCGCGCGGGAGAGCTGTGTTGAATAGGACACTGGAAGTGCGTTTTGAACAGTACGAGGAAGTAGTTGCTGCCGCCCTGTCCCATGCGGATCGCAAACAGCCCGCACACTGGTACCTGAAAGGGTTGCTACTGCCTGGAGGGCGCAAGAGCGTGGAGCCCATGGCCGCGCGGGTGCACCCGCAGAACGTGCGCTCAGCCCATCAATCGATGCACCATCTGGTGGCCGATGCCGACTGGAGCGATCAAGCGCTGCTGGCGGCGGTGGCGGCACAGGTGCTGCCGCCCCTGAGCAGGAAGCCAGCTCAGCGAACGCGGCCTGCTGTACATGGTTGGCGTCCGCAGCAACACGAAGGTCTGGTGGGGATCGCACCAACCTGCGCCCATGCCGCCAGCCAGCCCTAAGGGCGGTCGGCCCCGCACACGACCGATGCGCGATAGCGCACATGCGCCGATCTCGGTACATGAAGTCGCGCAGCGCTTGCCCGCAAGGACGTATCGGCAGGTCAGCTGGCGCCAGGGCAGCGACGCAACGCTCAGTTCGCGGTTCGCGGCGGTGCGGGTTCGTGCCGCACACAATCGCCAGGCACATGACGAGCAGTGGCTGCTGATCGAGTGGCCGCCGGGAGAGTCCGAGCCCCGCCACTACTGGTTCTCGACGCGACCAAAGCAAACGCCGGTCAAGACACTGGTTGCCACGGCACAAGGCCGATGGCGGATTGAACGCGATTATCAGGAGCTGAAGTCGGAGTTGGGCCTGCATCACTATGAAGGGCGCAACTGGCGTGGTTTTCACCATCACGCCAGTCTGTGCATCGCCGCATACGGGTTCTTGATGCGCGAGCGCCTGCGCAGTAAAAAAAACTCCGTCGCATTCAAGATGCCTGCAGTATCCAAAAGCGCCCGCCCGCGCCGGTCTGGCCCCAATGCAACGTCACCATCCCAACTCGATTGCCACGCTGGCCTTCGGACTGGCTAGGCTGATCGCCAGAAGCCTCCCACACTGCCCGTGTTGCGGGGTCTCACCGTACCAACGGATTCGTATTTAGTAACACAGTAGAATTAGTAAAGCGGCGCTATGTTCATATGCCACGGCCTGCGTCCGACGGACGCAAACGGTGGCATCACACCCTGCTGCTATCGCGAATCAGGCCGCCTTATCCAAGGTCGCCATGTCAATCACGAAGCGGTACTTCACGTCGCTCTTGAGCATGCGCTCGTAGGCGGCGTTGATCTGGTCGGCGCGGATGGTTTCGATGTCCGAGACGATGTTGTGCTTGGCGCAGAAATCCAGCATTTCCTGGGTCTGGCGGATGCCGCCGATCAGCGAGCCGGCCAGGGTGCGGCGCTTCATCACCAGGTTGAACACCGCCGGCGACGGGTGAGACTGCTCGGGCACACCGACCAGCACCATCGCGCCGTCACGCTTGAGCGCGTTGAGGAACGGGTCCAGGTTGTGCGGTGCGGCCACGGTGTTGAGGATGAAGTCCAGGGTGTTGTACTGCGCGGCCATCTGCGCTTCGTCCTTGGAAATGACCACTTCGCTGGCGCCCAGGCGCAGCGCATCGGCGCGCTTGCTCTCGGAGGTGGTGAACAGCACCACGGTGGCGCCCATCGCCTTGGCAATTTTCACCGCCATGTGGCCCAGGCCGCCGAGGCCGACCACCCCCACCTTCTGGCCCGGACCCACCTTCCAGTGCGCCAGCGGCGAATAGGTGGTGATGCCGGCGCACAGCAGCGGTGCCACCGCCGCCAGGTTGTCGCTGTGAGTGATGCGCAGCACGTATTTCTGATCGACCACGATATGGTCGGAATAACCGCCGTAGGTATTCTCGCCGCCGCCGAACATCGGCCCGTTATAGGTGCCGGTGAAGCCGGCTTCGCAATACTGTTCTTCTCCTTCCTGGCAGGAGGCGCAGCTGCGGCAGCTGTCGACCATGCAACCGACGCCGGCCAGGTCGCCCACCTTGAAGCCGGTGACCGCATTGCCCACCGCCGTGACGCGGCCAACGATCTCGTGGCCGGGTACCGACGGGTACAGTGTGTTGTGCCATTCGTTGCGTGCGATATGCATGTCCGAGTGACACACGCCGCAGTAGGCGATGTCGATCTGTACGTCGTTGGGGCCGGGCACGCGGCGTTCGAACACGAACGGGGCAAGTGGTTGATCGGCGGCCTGGGCAGCGTAGGCGTGGGCTGTGCTCATCTGAAAACTCCGGGGTGTTGCGTCGTCGGCAAGGCGCGCCAACAACGCAGAGAAAGGATCGATAGCTTAAAACGCGCAGATGTCGCACTCCTGCGACAGTGCGTCTTACCTGGCCGCTTGCGCACGCTACCGCTGCGGCATGCTGCGCCTTTCGCGTGTTCGCAGGCGTTCACATCCGCGCGATGCGCGTGAATGGCGCGCTAACGTGCGAGCTCCCAGGCTCACGCAGCAGCCGATCACCCTGCACCATCTGCACTGGCCTTGCCCTCCCCCGTGGCCGCCCACGTCGATGACGAAGGAGACTCCCATGTTCCGCACTCCCCCGCACTTCCCCCGCTTGCGCACCGCCGCGCTCGCGTTGACCTTGCTCGCTGCCACCCCATTGGTCCAGGCCAAGGAGCCGCCTGGCTCGAAGAAGGAAACCGCTGGCCTGAAGTATGTCGGCGTCAATCTGTCCGGCGCCGAGTTCAACTCGCGCAAGAAACCTGGCACCTTGTTCAAGGACTACACCTATCCTGCCGCCTCGGACTTCAGCTATTTCGCCGGCAAAGGCATGAATACGATCCGCCTACCGTTCCTGTGGGAGCGCGTGCAGCCCGCGCTCAATGGCCCACTGGACCAGGCCCAATTGGGCTTGATCAAGAAATCTCTGGAAGCAGCCAAGGCCAACAAGCAGTACCTGATCCTGGACCTGCACAACTACGCCACGTACAACGGCAAGCGCATCGGCACCAGCGATGTGCCGGCCAGCGCATTGGCCGATCTGTGGCGCCGGCTGGCGCTGGAGTTCAAGGACGACAAGGCGGTGATCTTCGGGCTGATGAACGAGCCCAACGGCATTTCCGCACCCGACTGGGCCAATGCCGCGCAGGGGGCGATCAACGCGATCCGCAAGACCGGCGCGAAGAATCTGATCCTGGTGCCAGGCACGGCGTATACCGGCGCACACAGCTGGCGCAGCACCAGCTACGGCGTCTCCAATGCAAAGGCGCTGCAGATCCTCAAGGACCCGGGCAACAACATGGCCTTCGAAGCGCATCAATACCTGGATAAGGACTACAGCGGCACCAAGCCGGTGTGCACCAGCGACTCGGTAGGCCAGGAAAAGCTGGAGGGCTTCACCTCGTGGTTGCGCGAAAACAAGCAGAAGGGCTTCCTGGGCGAATTCGCCACGGCCAATAATCCCGTCTGCGACAAGGCGCTGGAAGGCATGCTCACCTATATGCAAAAGAACAGCGACGTGTGGCTGGGCTGGACCTGGTGGGCGGCGGGTTCCTGGTGGAAGCCGGACTACGCCTTCACCGTGCAACCGGGCAAGGACGGCAGCGACAAGCCGCAGATGGCGATCCTGAGCAAGTACGCACGCCGTGCCGGCAAGTAGGCAGCGGCGCAGGCAAAGAGTGGTCGCAACCAGTGTTGCGGCCACTTTTTTGTCATTGCCTTGCACCGCGTGGGGCAGCCTGCTTCGGAGCAAGGCTGCCCGCCGCTGGCTCGCTGCGGGCAGCAGAAGGCAGAGATAATCGCGCGCAAGCGCAAGCGCTGCGGATTGCCGATGTGCGTTCTTCGATGGCCTGCAACAGCCCGGTATCGAGCGCCTGCCATGTCGTCCATGCGCTTGTGCAAGCTGCAGTGGCAGGCTGCCGTCTCGGCGATGCCCTTGTGCGACGCTCGCGCGCCACGATGCACGAACGACGTGCAAGCGATCTCATCCGGTATCGCGCCACGGCGAGTGCGCACGCCACCTGCGCATTGTCTGCCTCTGTGGTTGGCGCTGCCCGAGGACAGCGTTGCCAATCAGGCTGCCCATCGCGATGGACAGATAAGCACTCAAGCGCAGGGGCATTGCACGCAACGCAGCTGCCTTCGCCCGCGATGTGGAGCACGCCATCGCCCAGGAGATGGTGTGTGCCACTCGTTTGAAGCATGTGCAAACAGTGCGGTGCGTTCGGGCCGTACGTGCGCGCTCTAACACAATAACTGCGTCTCACTGCACAGCTTGGCCGATTGCCCCCTCTCAACCGTAGTTTGTGCGTGCGTATACGCCTAGTCTTGTGATGGACGCGTGTTGTCGCACATCGAACGTTCATGCCCTTACTCAGCGCGTCGTCCTTGCACAGGTCTTTCGCACGCACAGGAGTTTGCCATGCCATCCCCTCACACCCGTACGCGCCGGCCGCGTTGCCGCGCGCTGTCTTTGTTATTGCTGGCCGCCATGCCGCTCGCGCAGGCGCAAGGCACTTATGGCCTGAAATATGCAGGCGTCAATCTATCCGGCGCCGAGGTCAATTCCTCGCAACAGCCCGGCGTACTCGACATCGACTATCACTATCCGGCGGCCGACGAATACACCTATTTCGCCGGCAAGTACATGAACACCGTGCGCTTGCCGATCCTATGGGAACGGCTGCAGCCAAAGCCGGGCGGCCAGCTGGACCCGGCGCAGCTGGCGTTGATCCGGGAGGCGGTCGCCAACGCCAAGGCGGCCAAAATGTACTTAATCGTGGATGTGCACAACTACGCCAAGTATTACGGCCACACCATCGGCAGCACGAACGTGCCGATCAGGACCTTCAACGATTTGTGGCGACGGCTGGCGATCGCCTTCAAGAGCGACAAGGCCGTGATATTCGGGCTGATGAATGAGCCTCACGACATAGAACCGCAAGCGTGGGCGACGGCCGCGCAGGCGTCGATCGACACCATTCGTAAAACCGGCGCCACCAATCTGATTCTGGTGCCGGGTGCGTTATGGACAGGCGCGCACAGCTGGTACTCCACGGTAGCTGGGCAATCCAATGCAGTGGCGATGGCATCCATTCACGATCCGCTCAATCGTTATGCGATCGAGGCACATCAATATTTGGATGCCGATTCCAGCGGTACCAGCGGCGCTTGCGTCAGCGCCACGGTCGGGGTCGAGCGCTTGCGCAGCTTCACCCAATGGCTGCGTCTAAACGGAAAACGCGGGTTTCTCGGCGAATTTGGTACCGGCAAGACGGTCACCTGCAATCTCGCGCTCAAGGGCATGCTGGGCTACATGGAATCTAACAGTGACGTGTGGATGGGATGGGCCTACTGGGCAGCAGGCACCTGGTGGAACAGGGGGTATCCGTTCAATGTGCAACCGGATGCGCAGGGGCGCGACAAGCCGCAGATGTCCATATTGAGCCAGCAGGCGCACCGGATTACCGATTAAGCGCGGCTAACAACACGTCGCGAGCAGCTGTCAGGTGGGCGCGGACAGCGCGCTCAGAACCGCAGTGGACGCGGGGTACCTGCCGATTCCGAGCACCGGCCGCGCTCGCCTGATGGCTGCACGCTGGTGTTTCAGCTGTTCTCCCGCAACGACAGCGCTAGTCAAGGCGCGTGCGGGCGCGGCCAAGCAAGCATCACCACACATCACTCTTCTATCCGGTAGCGAGCACGCGCTTTCTACCGGGCTGAGAATTACCGCGATTGGCCGCTTTTTCCTCGTCTTTTCGCGGTAAAGACCGAGGCAGACTATGGCTGCACACTCGGTGGCATTTTCAATGCGGCATGGCGTCATGGACATGACGTCATGCCACTGACGGCGGACGCTTCCATACGACGAAAAATCGACAGCGTGGACACACCCACGCGGCAATTGCGCGAACATGGCGCGATATCAGGCGATTTTGTGCAGCCTATGAATCTCAACAACGCGCCTTGCAGAGTGTGACTGCGATGCAGTGCGCATATTGGCGCAGGATTGACCACACGTAGCAATTGGGCACGGCTGATGCATTGACTCAGACGGTGCAGAGCATCGCGCGCAACGCGCACGAACTTCGCTGCATCTGACCCAGTCTGAGGAGTTTTGTCATGTCTGCTTTCTGTTTTTCGTTGCGCGCGCTACTGCGCTACACGCTGCTTTTCATCGTGTTTGGCAACCTGTCGTTGGCCCACGCGCAGACGCGCGCGCTCACCTATGCCGGCGTCAATCTCTCGGGTGCCGAGTTCGCATCGTCCCAAAAACCCGGGGTCCTCAACAAGGACTACACCTATCCCGCGGCCAGCGATTACACCTATTTCGCCGGCGTTGGCATGAACACCATTCGCCTGCCGATCCTGTGGGAACGGCTGCAGCCCACCGCGCGCGGCAAGCTGGATCCAACCCAGCTAGCGTTGCTGCAACAGGCGGTGGCACGCGCCAAGGCGGCCGGCATGTATCTGGTGATCGATCTCCATAACTACGCCAAGTATTACGGCTACAAGATCGGCAGCCCGGAAGTACCGGTGTCCACGTTTACCGATGTCTGGCGTCGCCTCGCGCTGACGTTCAAAAGCGACAATGCGGTGATGTTCGGGCTGATGAATGAGCCCAACAATATTTCGGCCAGCGAATGGGCCGGCGCAGCGCAGGCCGCCATCGATGCGATCCGCAAGACCGGCGCCAACAACCTGATTCTGGTGCCGGGCGCACTGTGGACCGGCGCGCATAGTTGGTACTCCCCCACGTCCGATGGCTACTCCAACGCCACCGCGTTGGCGTCCATCTACGATCCGCTCAATCGCTACGCTTTCGAGGTGCATCAGTATCTGGACGCCGATTCCAGCGGCACCAGCACCACCTGTGTCAGCGCCACGATCGGCGCCGATCGCTTGCGTAACTTCACCAAGTGGCTGCATACAAACCGTAAGCGCGGTTTCCTGGCCGAATTCGGTACCGCCAACAACGCGGTCTGCAACCAGGCGCTGAAACGCATGTTGGCGCATATGGAAACCAACGCAGATGTATGGCTGGGTTGGACCTGGTGGTCAGCCGGTTCGTGGTGGAACACCACCTATTCGTACAACGTGTATCCCAACAAGGACGGCACCGACAAACCGCAGATGGCGATCCTGTCGCCACAGGCCGCAAAAGCCACGCGTGCGCCGGGCGCTACCGCTGCGCGTACTTCCGCTACAGCTACTTCCAAGACGAGTACCTCCACTGCGCGCACGACACGCTGATATCAGCCACAAGGACGCCGCAAAGCGGTTTTGTCTGTTGAGTGCACGCAGCGCGCGCGGTGTGAGTGATCTGCAAGATGGCAATACGCAGACGGACAATGGTTAGTGTTCGCGCTGCAGATAGACACCATCGACACGTACTCAACCGTGGCGTGTAGCCCGGGGCGGCTTCAACTCTGGATCGCAACACCAACGGTTGTGACGTGGTCCAGGCGATCTGACCTGAGCGACTTCACTACCAAATGGAGTTGCCCATGTCATCCAGCCGCCTGGACCTGTCAGAACGATACCGCCTACATGCGTTATATGAAACCGGGATGTCGATGCGCGCCATCGCCGATGCAGTGGCGCGTGCGCCCAGCACGATCAGTCGTGAGCTGCGCCGCAATCAGCACGCTGCGCGGTACCAGCCCGATCACGCGCAGCGCATCAGCGCCCATCGGCGCACGCAGGCCAGCCGGCGTCCACGCATCGACGCCGAGCGTATCGGCCAGATCGAGGTCCTGCTGAGGGAGGACGTCAGTCCCGAACAGATCGCCGGTCGCACCGGCTTGGCCAGTCACGCATGAATCTATCGGCACATCGACGCCGACCAGAAGCGTGGTGGTCAGTTGTTCATGCATCTACGCAAACGCCGCCGCAAGCGCCGTCGGCGTGGCGTGCGCGATGGCCGCGGGCAGCTGACGCATCGGCGCAGCTGGACACAGCGCCCCAGTGTGGTTGAGCAGCGAAGCCGTATCGGCGACTGGGAGCTGGAGACCATCAGGGCCTCACACGGACGCGCCGTGGTGGTCAGCATGACCGAACGCTGCAGTGGCCTGCATCTGCTGGCTTACTCGCCCGACGGCACCGCCGAGAACGTGCGCAACGCCATTGTCCAGCGACTGGGCGGCCTGCGCCATGCAGTTCACACCCTCACCGCCGACAACGGCAAGGAGTTCGCCGATCATCGGCTCATTGCCGCCTGCCTGCAGAGCGATTTCTATTTCGCAGATCCGTACTGCCCATGGCAGCGCGGCAGCAACGAGAATGCCAACGGATTGACACGCCAATACCTGCCACGGCAGACCGATGTCAGCACCATCACCGATGCGCACCTGCGAGATCGAGCAACGGCTCTACAATCGTCCGCGCAAGATACTTGGATTCAAAACGCCCCTCGAAGTCTTCTCCGAGGAGGCCCTCAACAGCGTTGCGAATCAGAGTTGAATTCGCCCCCCTCGAAGTCTTCTCCGAGGAGGTCCTCAAAAGCGTTGCGAATCAGAGTTGAATTCGCCCAATTCCCAATTCCCAATTCCCAATTCCCAATTCCCAATTCCATCCCGCACAATCCCCGCATGCCGACGTCCATGCCTAACGATCCCTGTCCCTGCGGCCGCCCCGCCGATTACGCGCGGTGTTGCGGCCCGTACCACGCTGGTGCCGCCGCGCCCGATGCCGAAACCCTGATGCGCGCGCGCTATAGCGCCCATGTGCGTCGCGACGCCGCGTACTTGCTGGCTAGCTGGCATCCGTCCACGCGCCCAGGCGAGCTGTCGCTGGACGAAGGCGGGCGCACCACCTGGCTTGGCCTGACCGTGCAGCGCACGCTCGAGACCGGTCCCGAGACAGCCGAGGTGGTCTTTCTGGCGCGCTATCGCATCGGTGGTGGCAGTGCGGTGCGCATGACCGAGCACAGCCGTTTCGTGCGCGACGCCGGCCGCTGGTACTACCTCGACGCGCGCTGAGTCCCACGCCGACCAAGCGTCACCTCGATTGGCAGCACAACCACCGCCGCAGTCGTACGCGGTCTACCCGCACGCGAGCCGTTCAATACGCAGCCTACCAGGCCCGTTCAGCCCGTCCAGGCCCGTAGATTTGTCGACGCCACGTTCGCAGCCGATCCCCGAAGCTTGCTGTGCAGGCGAACTCCGCCGCGGGGTGGGACTCGGATCATGGCAACCTTGAATCTCTGGCAATGGGTGATTGTGGCGGCGGTCGTGTTTGCGATCGTGCTGCCCGCGTGCGTGGCTACCGCACTGATTCGCTTCGGCCCGCGCCACGATGCACCGCGCCGTGCCCGCACGCGCCAAGTCACCGCCGGTGCCCCGTCGGCGTCGGCCTTGTCGCTGCTGACCGGAATCACTGGCGACGGCAGCTGAGCCGCCAGTCAGGCCAGCGGCGACATCGCCCGCACCAAGAGCGGCTCACAAAACGTAGCGAGCAGCCGCCAGGCGGGCGTGGCCGGTGCTCGGAATCGGCATGTACCACGCCCACCTGACAGCTCTCGCTACGTTGTTTGAGCCGCTCTAAGCCGCAAGCAGCACCTAATACGCATCCTCCATCGCCATCCTGCACGCCTGTCGCCAGCCAGGTTGGCTATCCTCGGCGGCTCGACTTGCCGCGCAGGAGAACTCCACCGCATGACGTCCGCCCACCTGCCGGCCATCGCGCCATGACGCTGCCCCGGCGCGCATTGCCGTTGGTGCTGGGACTGCTGCCACTGGCCGCCTGCGCCGATCCCGCCTTCGACCGCTGCCTGGCTGGCCTGCAGACCCAGGCCGCTGCCAAGGGCGTGGACCCTGCAGGCTTTCAGCGTTTCACCGCCGGGCTGGTGCCTGATCCCAGCGTGTTGCCGCTGCTGGATGCACAGCCCGAATTCACCACGCCGATCTGGGATTACCTGGCCAGCTTGGTCGATAACCAGCGCGTGACCGATGGCCAGGCCATGCTGGTCACCCACCGCGCGCTGTTGACTCGCCTGTCCGAACAAACCGGCGTGGACCCGGCCACCATCGTGGCGGTGTGGGGCGTGGAGAGCGACTACGGCCGCGTCACCGGCAAGCGCCCGCTGCTGGTGTCGCTGGCCACGCTGTCGTGTGCAGGCCGCCGCCAGCCGTTCTTCCGTGACGAATTCCTCGCCTTGCTCAGCCTGCTGCAACGAGGCGATCTGGCTGCGGATGGGCTGACCGGCTCCTGGGCCGGCGCATTCGGGCAGACCCAGTTCATGCCCTCGACCTACACCCGCATCGCGGTGGATGGCGACGGCGACGGCCGCCGCGATCTGGTCGCCAGCATTCCCGACGCACTGGCCTCGACCGCCAACTATCTGGTCAAGGCCGGCTGGGAACGCGCCCGCCCGTGGGGCATGGAAGTCACGCTGCCGCGCGGGTTCGATGCCAGCAAGGCCGGCCGCACCCGCCGCCAACCGCTGCAGGCCTGGCAAACCGCCGGCCTGCTCGGCACCGACGGCAAACCGCTGGCACCGATCGGGTTGCCGGCGGAGACCCCCGCCGCCTTGCTGCTGCCGGCCGGCGCCACCGGCCCGGCGTTCCTGGTGTTCCGCAACTACGACGCCATTTATGCTTACAACGCCGCCGAAAGTTACGCGCTGTCCATCGCCCTGCTCGCCGACCGCCTGCGCGGCGGCCCCGGCCTGATTGCCACCTGGCCCACCGACGACCCGGGCCTGGGGCGGCCCGAACGGCGCGAACTGCAGCAGTTGCTGCTCGCCCGCGGCTACCAGATCGGCGAGGCCGACGGCATGGTCGGCAGCGCCACCCGCCGTGCCATCCAGGTCGAGCAGATCCGCCTGGGCCTGCAACCGGCCGACGGCCGTCCCGGCCAACGCATCCTCACCGCCCTGCGCGCCGCGCCGCCGCTCGCCGGCGTTGCGGCCGTTCGCGCCACCGCCTTCAAGCTGCCGACCGCATACCCGGCCTTCGCCCAATCCGCCATCGTCCATAAGGCATCCCCCATGTCCGACACCACCGGCCTGACCACAGGCGATTTCCACGGCTTTCCATCGCTGCTGATCGAAACGCCGTTCTCCACCGCGGCCATCAGCCTGTTCGGCGGGCAACTCGTGTCGTTCGTGCCCAAGGGCGGCCAAGACGTGATGTGGCTGTCGCCGCTCGCCAAGCAGCCGCCCACCCCGATCCGCGGTGGTGCGCCGGTGTGCTGGCCGTATTTCGGTCGCCAGGGCCAGATCGGCGATGTCCCCGCCCACGGCTTCGTCCGCACCGTGGCCTGGCGACTCACCGAAAGCCGCCGCGAAGACGACGGCACCGTGGTGCTCACGCTCACCCCGCCGCGCTTGGACGACCTGGCGTTGCGCCTGCGCATGACGCTGCGCATCGGCCGCACGCTTGAGCAACGCCTGATCACTGAAAACACCAGCGCCGCCCCGGTGCGTTTCACCCAGGCGCTGCACAACTATTTCCGCGTCGGCGACGCGCTGAAGATCAGCGTGCAGGGCCTGGATGGCCTGGACTACCTCGATAAATACGAGAACTACGCTACCGCACACCGTCAGCAAGGCGACTGGAGCCTGCGCGACCCACGCGATCCCGGCCGCAGCGACCGTATCTACACCAATGCCGGTGGCCGCTACACGCTCACCGACCCGGTGCTCGGCCGCCGCATCGTCATCGCCACCGAAGGCAGCCGCTCGCTGGTGGCTTGGAATCCGGGCGAAGAGGCCGGCAAGAAGATGGCCGACGTGGGCGACGGCTGGCGCGACTACGTCTGCCTGGAAGCGGCCAACGCCGGCCCGGATGTGATCGAACTCGCCCCCGGCGCCAGCCACACCCTGACCCAGACCATCAGTGTCGAGTAACGGCCACCTCCCGCCGCGACAAGCGGGGCAGCAGCGCACGGACGCCGCCTCATCCTTCTCCCTTCGGGACATTGTCCTCCTTGCATGGGGGAAAAGGTGCTCCGCAGGGGCGGATGAGGGGACGGGGGCAGCCTCGTGCAGCAGGATTGAAACCAGCCCCTACACCCGCACTCACTCCAATCCTCGCTCCGCGCCCGGTCGCCCCAGGGCACGCGCGCAAATGGCACGCAAGCAGTGTCGTATCGGCCCGCAGAGCAGTGGGCATTGAGCTAACCACGCTGCTCATTGCGCCAGACCGACCGTCAGCCAGTCCCTTCTTCCACCGGCACATTGCCCTCCTTCATGGGGGGAAGTACCCGGTGGGCGGATGGGGTGCGAGCGCAGCCTCGTCCAGCTGAACCACGAGAACGCCTCGCCCGTACCTTCACCCCAACGCATCTCTCCTATCAGCATCCAAGCTCCAACTCCGTCACGTTGAGCCTGCCTCGGCCAACAGACCCAGCGCTTCCCTGGCTACACTCGCCGCTTCGCCCAACTGCGCCGCGCGATGACTCTCCCACCCGATTCCGCTCCCGCCCCGGGCCGGCGCCGCGCCGCACTGATCTTCATCTTCATCACCGTCCTGATCGACGTGCTGTCGTTCGGCGTGATCATTCCGGTGCTGCCGGGCCTGGTGCGGCACTTTACCGGTGGCGATTACGTGCAGGCCGCGGCCTGGATCGGCTGGTTCGGCTTTCTGTTCGCCGCCATCCAGTTCGTCTGCTCGCCGTTGCAGGGCGCGCTCTCCGACCGCTTCGGTCGCCGCCCGGTGATCCTGCTCTCGTGCCTGGGTCTGGGTCTGGACTTCATCCTGATGGCCGTCGCCCACAGCCTGCCCATGCTGCTGCTGGCACGGGTGATCTCCGGCGTGTGCTCGGCCAGCTTCTCCACCGCCAACGCCTACATCGCCGACGTCACCGCCTCCGACCAACGCGCCGGCGCGTTCGGCATGCTCGGTCCCGTATTCGGCATTGGCCTCGTCGCTGGCCCGTTGATCGGTGGTTGGCTGGGCAGCATGGGGTTACGCTGGCCGTTCTGGTTTGCCGCCGGCTTGGCCTTGTTGAATGTGCTGTACGGCTGGTTCGTGCTGCCCGAATCGCTGCCCGTCGAACGCCGCACCGCACGGCTGGATTGGTCGCATGCCAATCCACTTGGCGCGCTCAAGCTGCTGCGCCGCTATCCGCAGGTGTTCGGCCTGGCCTCGGTGGTGTTCCTGGCCAACCTGGCGCACTACGTGTATCCCAGCATCTTCGTGCTGTTCGCCGGCTACCAATATCACTGGGGCCCGCGCGAAGTGAGTTGGGTACTGGCCGGCGTCGGCGTGTGCAGCATCATCGTCAACGTGTTGCTGGTCGGCCGCCTGGTGCGCTGGCTCGGCGAACCCCGCGCCTTGCTGCTGGGGCTGGGCTGCGGGGTGATCGGCTTTGTCATCTATGGGCTGGCCGATAGCGGCGCCGCGTTCCTGATCGGGGTGCCGATCAGCGCGTTGTGGGCGCTCGCCGCCCCTTCCGCGCAAGCCCTGATCACCCGCGAGGTCGGCGCCGATGCGCAAGGTCGCGTGCAGGGCGCGCACCGGTCTGGTCAGCCTGGCCGGCATCGCCGGCCCGCTGTTGTTCGCCAATGTGTTCGCCTTGTTTATCGGCAGCGGTGCGCCACTGCATCTGCCCGGCGCACCATGGTTGCTGGCCGGTGTGCTGCTCGCCGCAGGCTGGGGCATGGCCTGGAAACGGGCAGGGCGGGGCACCGGCACCGCGGCTGCAACGCAGGGATAAAGACAACCTATTCAGCTTGCGCTCGCGTCCGCTTTTTCTGATTTGCGCAAGCGCTGCTAGGCTGGTGTCCTTCGTGCCGCGGCACTGCCTTGAGCTCTTAATGTCTTCCGATGCACTGGCAGTTCCCCCATCGGCCGCGCTCGCGCTGCGCCACGCCACTCAGGAGGCCCATCGCTTGGTCGAAGCAGTCCCGCTCATGCAGGCGCTGGGACGGGGGCAGGTCGATTCGGCGGCCTATGCGCAGATCCTGCGTCGCCACCATGCCTTGCTGGCTGGCTTCGAAGCGCAACTCAGCGACTGGCTCACCACCGTGGTCAGCAACGGCTGGCACTACCGCCGCCGCGTACCGGCACTGCGCGAGGACTTGCGCGCGCTCGGCCAGCAACCGGACCCGCCGGTGGCATTGCCCAGCGCGGCCGCCGGCGCCGACGATGCCGCGCGCTGGGGCATGGTGTATGTCATCGAAGGCTCCCAGCTGGGCGGGCGGATGATCGCGCGCACCTTGCGCAGGCAGCAGCCCGCGCTGGCCGGCGCCCTGCGCTATTTCGAGCTGGCCGACGATGATCCGGCCGGCTGGCGCCGCTTCCAGGCAGCGCTGGATCGACGCCTCGACACCGCATCCGCGCGCGCCGCCGCCATCGATGGCGCGCAGACCATGTTTGCCCACTTCCATACCTGCCTCGCAGCGGAGCCGCACCTGTGAATCAGCCTACCGAACCCCTGGATATGGATGTCTGCGCACGGGAGCCGATCCACATTCCCGGCCTGATCCAGCCCTACGGCGTGTTGCTCGTAATCGAACCGGCCGATGGCCGCATCGTGCAGGCCAGCAGCACCGCCGCCGAGTTGCTCGGCGTGCCGATGGATGCGCTGCTGGGCATGGCCTACACCCAGGTGCTGGAGATGCCGGACGCACAACCTGGTGCAGTGGACGATCAACCCCAGCATGTGCTGCATGCCGATGTGCGCTTCCCGCAGCGCAGTGCGCCCACCGATCACCCCTGGGTCGCTGCCTGGCATTTGTATCCGGAGCAATGGCTGATCGAGATCGAGCCGCGCGATGCGCGCCTGATGGATGTCACCCTGCGCGAAGCGCTGCCGCTGTTGCGCAGCATCGAGCGCGATGCGGGCATTGAAGAAGCGTCAGTGCGCGCGGCCAAGGGCCTGCGCAGCATGATCGGCTTCGACCGCGTGATGGTGTATCGCTTCGACGAAGAGTGGAATGGCGACGTCATCGCCGAAGCGCGCCAGCCCGAGCTGGAGGCGTACCTGGGCCTGCATTACCCGGCCAGCGACATCCCGGCGCAGGCGCGCGCGCTGTACCTGCGCAACCGCGTGCGCCAGATCGCCGATGTGCGCTATCAGCCCTCGCCGATCCAACCCACCTTGCACCCGCGCCTGGGTACACCGGTGGATCTGAGCGATGTCAGCCTGCGCAGCGTCTCGCCGGTGCATCTGGAATACCTGGCCAACATGGGCGTCAGCGCCACCCTGGTGTCGTCGATCGTGGTCAACGATGCGCTCTGGGGGCTGATTTCCTGCCACCACTACAGCCCGCACTTCACCAGCCATGCCATGCGCGATGCCACCGATGCGGTTACCCGCGCGCTGGCCGGGCGCATCGGCGCGCTGCAGGCGGTGGGGCGGGCGCGGTTGGAGTCGGTGTTGCTCACCATCCGCGAAAAACTGATCACCGACTTCAACGATGCCGAGCACCTGACCGTGGACATGCTCGCCGACATGGCCCCGGACCTGATGGACGTGGTCGACGCCGACGGCGTGGCAATCTTCCATGGCAACGAGATCAGCCGTCATGGCAGCGTGCCGGATGCCGATGCGCTGCGTCGCATCCGCGACCACATCGAATCCGAACACCACGACGCCCTGCGCGCGGACGCAGTCGGCGCGCTGCACGTGGATGCCATCGGCGAGGTATTTCCGGAGCTGGCCGATCTCGCGCCGCTGGCCGCCGGCTTCATCTTCGTGCCGCTGATGCCGCAATCGCGCAGCGCCCTGTTGTGGACCCGCCGCGAGCAGGTGCAGCAGGTGAAATGGGCCGGCAACCCGCAGCTGGCCAAGCTGCAGGACATCCCCAACTCGCGGCTGTCGCCGCGCAAGAGTTTCGATCTGTGGCAGCAGACCGTGCGCGGACGCGCGCGACGCTGGTCGCCGCTGCATCTGGAATCGGCACGCAGCCTGCGCGTGCTGATCGAACTGATGGAACGCAAGCGCTTCCAACAGGATTTCTCCCTGCTCGAAGCCTCGCTGTCGCGGTTGCGCGACGGAGTGGCCATCATCGAACGCGGCGCCAACGCCGCTGCGCACCGGCTGATGTTCGTCAACCCGGCGTTCGCCGACCTCAGTCAGACCGAGGTGGCCGACTTGATCGGCTGCGACATCCTCGCCTTGCTGGCCGACGATGCTGAGCGGGGCAAGGTCGAACTGCTGGAAGAAGCGCTGCGCCTGGGCCGCGCCGCCTACGTCACCCTGCCACTGCGCACCCAGGGTGGCGAGCCGGCATATCGCCAATTCCATCTCGAACCCTTGCCCAGCTCCAGCGGCGTGACCGCGCACTGGCTGCTGCAATTACGCGATCCGGAATAAAAGCAGCCGATAAAACGACTTCGCTCATCCCCAGGCGGGCGCCGGTGCTCGAAATCGACGTGTACCACTTGTATCTGCCGCTCATTTCAGCGCATCAGCGGGCACGCGCTACGGCGCCGTCTTCGATCGTAAGGCCAGCAACGTGATGGTTCCGGCCGCCAGGCCCCAGAACGCCGCGCCGATCCCGCCCAGCGTCAGCCCGGAGGCGGTGACCAGAAAGGTGATCAACGCGGCTTCGCGTTCGCTGTCCGCGCGCAGTGCCGCCGTCAGGCGATTGCCGATGGTGTCCAACAGGGCGATCCCGGCAATCGCCATGACCAACTCACGTGGGAAGGCCGCAAACACCGCCGCTACGGTTGCGCCGAATAAAACGATCACCACATGGAACGTCCCGGCGCTCATAGCGCCGTGCCGGATCTTCGTGCGCTTCCCGGCCCATGCAGATCGCCGCGGTAATTGCCGCCAGATTCAACGCAAAGCTCCCGAATGGCGCCAGTACCGTATTGACCACACCGATCCAGCCGATCGTTGGTGAGATCGGTACCGCGTAGCCGGATGCCCGGATCACCGCTACGCCCGACACGTTCTGCGAAGCCATGGTCACCATCAACAACGGGATCGCCAGACCGGACAGCGCCGCCCACGACAGCGACGGCACTACCAGCACCGGGTGGGCCAGTTCCAATTGCACTGTCCCCACCTGCAGCAGCCCACGGCTTGCGGCAATCGCAATCCCCACCGACAAGGTTGCAATCACCGCGTAGCGCGCAAACCAGCGCCGTCCGCATAGATAGGTGGCCAGCATCGCCAGCGCCAGCACGACCTGGCTTTGCATCGCCACGAAGATGTCCACACCGAAGCGCAATAGCACTCCGGCCAACGTTCCCGAGGCAAGAGAAACCGGAATGCGCCGGATCGCGCGCGCAAACAACCCCGAAAACCCGGCCACCATTCTCAATACCGCAGCCACCAAAAAAGCACCGATGGCCTCGCGCAACGGCACCCCGGCCGCGCTGCCGATCAACATGGCTGCACCAGGCGTGGACCAGGCCGTCACTACCGGCACCCGGTAGCGCAGTGACAATCCGATACAGGTCACGCCCATGCCGATGCCCAGCGCCCACATCCACGACGCAATCTCCGCCTGATCGGCGCCAAGGTGGCGCGCGGCCTTGAACACGATCACCGCAGAACTGGCAAGCCCCACCAGCACAGTGACAAAGCCGGCGGCAATCGCGGGCAGGGACAGATCGCCGAGCAGCGTGCGGGAAGCGGGCATGAAGGTCGCTCTATCCAATGCATGCATCTTCGCCGAGCCCATCAGCGATCGATAGCCCATTGATAGATGTATGACTGTTGATCGCGATAAGCGTGCCAGCCAGCAAACGCGGGAATGCCCAGCGCGCGCAATCGCCGGCAGTACAAAGGCGGCCGCACGTCGATGTCATGGTGCTGTCAAAAAGTGCTTGCACTTCTGCTCAGGCTCGATAAACTGCGCAACCTCGCTTAGGACGGCGGCGCTTATCGAAGCATCGCAACACCGAACGGGGCGAATCGAAAACATCACAAAGTGTTGACGAAATGTAAAAGCCGGCTATGATGGCCGGCTAGCTACACGGAAAGACGCTACGGTGGATTGAAGTGCAGCGGCGGCAACTTCCTCTTCAC
>NZ_CP031697.1:4612500-4837500 GCF_004136375.1 Xanthomonas oryzae pv. oryzae | reverse complement strand
TGATCCGGCAATATCCGAATGGGGAAACCCACTGCTTCGGCAGTATCCTGCAGTGAATTCATAGCTGCTGGAAGCGAACCCGGTGAACTGAAATATCTAAGTAACCGGAGGAAAAGAAATCAACCGAGATTCCCTAAGTAGTGACGAGCGAACGGGGAGCAGCCCTTAAGCTGGAATGGCTTTAGAAAAACAATCTGGAAAGATTGGCCATAGAAGGTGATAGCCCTGTATTTAAAAGGGCCACTCCAGTGAAGACGAGTAGGGCGGGGCACGTGAAACCCTGTCTGAATATGGGGGGACCATCCTCCAAGGCTAAATACTCCTGACCGACCGATAGTGAACCAGTACCGTGAGGGAAAGGCGAAAAGAACCCCGGAGAGGGGAGTGAAATAGATCCTGAAACCGTGTGCGTACAAGCAGTAGGAGCTCGCAAGAGTGACTGCGTACCTTTTGTATAATGGGTCAGCGACTTACTGTTCGTGGCAAGCTTAACCGTATAGGGGAGGCGAAGGGAAACCGAGTCTGATAAGGGCGCATAGTCGCGGGCAGTAGACCCGAAACCGGGTGATCTAGTCATGGCCAGGGTGAAGGTGCCGTAACAGGTACTGGAGGCCCGAACCCACGTCTGTTGCAAAAGACGGGGATGAGCTGTGATTAGGAGTGAAAAGCTAATCGAACCCGGAGATAGCTGGTTCTCCTCGAAAGCTATTTAGGTAGCGCCTCGGACGAATACTACTGGGGGTAGAGCACTGTTATGGCTAGGGGGTCATCGCGACTTACCAAACCATTGCAAACTCCGAATACCAGTACGTACTATCCGGGAGACACACGGCGGGTGCTAACGTCCGTCGTGAAAAGGGAAACAACCCAGACCCACAGCTAAGGTCCCAAATTCACTGCTAAGTGGAAAACGATGTGGAAAGGCATAGACAGCCAGGAGGTTGGCTTAGAAGCAGCCACCCTTTAAAGAAAGCGTAATAGCTCACTGGTCGAGTCGGTCTGCGCGGAAGATTTAACGGGGCTAAGCAGTGAACCGAAGCTTGGGGTGCGTAAAACTTCGGTTTTATGCGCGGTAGAGGAGCGTTCCGTAAGCCTGCGAAGGTGGATTGAGAAGTCTGCTGGAGGTATCGGAAGTGCGAATGCTGACATGAGTAACGATAATGCGGGTGAAAAGCCCGCACGCCGAAAGCCCAAGGTTTCCTTGCGCAACGTTAATCGACGCAGGGTTAGTCGGTCCCTAAGGCGAGGGCGAAAGCCGTAGTCGATGGGAAGCAGGTTAATATTCCTGCACCTCGCGTGAGTGCGATGGAGGGACGGAGAAGGTTAGGTGTACCGGGCGTTGGTTGTCCCGGGGAAAGGCGGTAGGTTTGGATCTTTGGCAAATCCGGGATCCTTTAAGGCCGAGCACCGAGACGAGCCTTTATGGCGAAGTCACTGATACCACGCTTCCAGGAAAAGCTCCTAAGCTTCAGCTCACGAAGACCGTACCGTAAACCGACACAGGTGGGTAGGATGAGAATTCTCAGGCGCTTGAGAGAACTCGGGTGAAGGAACTAGGCAACATGGCACCGTAACTTCGGGAGAAGGTGCACCCTTTTTGGTGGCTCATGCGAGCTATAGCTGAAGAGGGTCGCAGAAACCAGGCCGCTGCGACTGTTTATCAAAAACACAGCACTCTGCAAACACGAAAGTGGACGTATAGGGTGTGACGCCTGCCCGGTGCTGGAAGGTTAATTGATGGGGTCAGCCGCAAGGCGAAGCTCTTGATCGAAGCCCCAGTAAACGGCGGCCGTAACTATAACGGTCCTAAGGTAGCGAAATTCCTTGTCGGGTAAGTTCCGACCTGCACGAATGGCGTAACGACAGCGGCGCTGTCTCCACCCGAGACTCAGTGAAATTGAAATCGCTGTGAAGATGCAGCGTTCCCGTGGCAAGACGGAAAGACCCCGTGAACCTTTACTATAGCTTTACACTGAACGTTGAGTTCGTCTGTGTAGGATAGGTGGGAGGCTATGAAACTGTGGCGCTAGCTGCAGTGGAGCCATCCTTGAAATACCACCCTGTCGTGCTTGACGTTCTAACCTAGGTCCGTTATCCGGATCAGGGACCGTGTATGGTGGGTAGTTTGACTGGGGCGGTCTCCTCCTAAAGAGTAACGGAGGAGCACGAAGGTACGCTCAGCGCGGTCGGACATCGCGCACTGTGTGCAAAGGCATAAGCGTGCTTGACTGCAAGATCGACGGATCAAGCAGGTACGAAAGTAGGTCTTAGTGATCCGGTGGTTCTGTATGGAAGGGCCATCGCTCAACGGATAAAAGGTACTCCGGGGATAACAGGCTGATACCGCCCAAGAGTTCATATCGACGGCGGTGTTTGGCACCTCGATGTCGGCTCATCACATCCTGGGGCTGTAGTCGGTCCCAAGGGTATGGCTGTTCGCCATTTAAAGTGGTACGCGAGCTGGGTTCAGAACGTCGTGAGACAGTTCGGTCCCTATCTGCCATGGGCGTTGGAAGTTTGAGAGGGGCTGCTCCTAGTACGAGAGGACCGGAGTGGACGAACCTCTGGTGTTCCGGTTGTCACGCCAGTGGCATTGCCGGGTAGCTATGTTCGGAAGCGATAACCGCTGAAAGCATCTAAGCGGGAAGCGCGCCTCAAGATGAGACTTCCCGGGGCACAAGCCCCCTAAAGGAACCATGTAGACTACGTGGTTGATAGGTCAGGTGTGTAAGTACAGCAATGTATTGAGCTAACTGATACTAATGATCCGTGCGGTTTGACCATATAACCTCAAGTTGCCTTGGTCCCAACGAACGTTGGTAGATCATCAAATGCAAGCTACGTCACAAGTTAACTATGCGAGACGAGCGCCGTATGCGCTTCCCTTCGCAAAAGCCTGCACCTGTGTGTGCAGACTTTTGAAGAGAAGCAAAAACTGGCGACGCTCCAACCGTCTCCCTGGTGAAATTAGCGCTGTGGAACCACCCGATCCCATCCCGAACTCGGAAGTGAAACGCAGCTGCGCCGATGGTAGTGTGGCTCAAGCCATGCGAGAGTAGGTCATCGCCAGGGGCTTTACCCGAAACCCTCTATCCAAATGGATAGAGGGTTTCTTCTTTACTGATTAGCACGCACTCGACGTCCCCCCATCCTCAGTAGCAGTCGGGTTTAGAGTCCGGGGGGATGATCTCGCTATTGGCCAACTGCTGGGCATACGTTGCCGGCGTCATTGCGCCGATTGCTTTCTTTGGGCGGTGTTGGTTGTATTCGCGGCGCCAGCGTTCGATCTCGGTGCGCGCATGCAGCAGCGTTGGGAACCCATGTTCGTTGAGGCATTCGTCGCGTAGCCGGCCGTTGAAGGATTCGACATAGGCATTCTGGTTCGGCTTGCCAGGCTGGATCTGGCGTAGCTGCACACGATTGGCATGCGCCCAGGCGACCATGGCCTTGCCACAGAACTCCTTGCCGTTGTCCGTGCGAATCACCTTCGGCAGGCCACGACTGTGTGCCAACCGATCCAGCACGCGTGCTACCCCGTGGCCGGAGATGGCGCGTTCCACGTCGATGGCGACTGCCTGGTGTGTCGCGTCGTCCACGATCACCAGAGACTTGATCGCCCGACCTTCGGCGGTGCGGTCGAACACGACCGTCCATCGACCACACCGGGTTGGCCTTGGTGGGCCGCAGCAACGGCGCACGCTCGCCTACCGGCACCTTTTTACGTGCGGCGGCGGACCTGCAGCTGCTGCTCGCAATACAGCCGCTCTACCCGCTTATAGTTCACGAGACGCCCTTCCTGCCCGCAGCTTGAGAGAGATCATCCCCACGCCATAGCGGCGATGGCGATGCGCCAACGCAAGGATGCGCTCGCGCAACTCAACGTTGCGGTCCTCGCGCGGGCGATAGCGCAGCGCACTGGCGCTCATGCCGATCGCTGCCAGGGCGCAGCGCTCGCTGGCGCCACCTGCGATCCACTCGCGCACCAGCGCACGACGCGCCGGTGCGCTCACCATTGTTTTTGCAGCGCATCCTTGATCAGGTCGTTCTGGAACACCTGCTCGGCCAGCAACTTCTTCAGTCGCGTGTTCTCGGCCTCCAGGTCCTTGAGCCGCTTGGCATCGGGCACGCTCATGCCGCCGAACTTGCTGTGCCACAGGTAGTAGGACGCCTCACTGAAGCCATGCCGTCGGCACAGGTCCTTGATCGGCATGCCGGCCTCGGCTTCGCGCAGGAAGCCGATGATCTGCTCTTCGGAAAAGCGCTTCTTTACGTCCAATCTCCTCGGGGTAGGGAATTGGACTCCAAACGGAGGTGCTACTCAAACTAGGGGGGACGTCGGCCCAGCAGATACATGCCAAGCAGCCAGGTGCGTAGCGGCAGCTTGCTGTTGTCCATCACCGTGCCCGAGCGCAGGCTGGTCTGGCGATAGCAGGCCGTGCACTGCCAGTACGTGGTGCCGTGACGCTGGAATCGACTGTGCGCGGTAGCGGCGCAACGCGGACAAACAAAGCCCTGTGGCCAGCGCGAGATCTCCAACGCCTGCTCGCACTGCTGCTCGTTGCCATAGCGCTTGAGGAACGCCGGCAACGACAGCCCGGCTTGGAACTGCACACGATTCATGGCCATGATCTGGTCTCGGTGGAGCGACGGTCCTACCATCGACCGGTCGGCTCTCACTGGCTGCGACTGTGCTGAAAGATCGTGCTAATCAGATCGATTGATGGGCTGAGCGCACGTTCTGCGGGTGCACCCGCGCGGCCATGGGCTCCACGCTCTTGCGCCCTCCAGGCAGTAGCAACCCCTTCAGGTACCAGTGTGCGGGCTGTTTGCGATCCGCATGGGACAGGGCGGCAGCAACTACTTCCTCGTACTGTTCAAAACGCACTTCCAGTGTCCTATTCAACACAGCTCTCCCGCGCGGCCTGAAGGTCTTCCAATAGTGGCACAAAGGTACGATTATTTGTAACACAGTGGAACTAAATAGCCCAGCAGCAAAGACAACGCGACGTCATGCATGACAGCTTCAGGCTTGAGCAGTCGAAGCACTGGAGATAAGAGCGTCTGCACGCAAGCGCCGATTGTATTTGAGTGTCCCGGCCTCCATATCCTGCTTTGCCGGTGCCTGACCGGCAGTTCTTTGGACGCGCCGATGCCCGAGTTGCCCGAGGTTGAAACGACGCTGCGTGGCTTGTCGCCGCACCTGGTTGGGCAACGCATCCATGGCGTCATCCTGCGTCGACCTGATTTGCGCTGGCCGATTCCTGAGCAGATAGAGCGTCTGCTTCCCGGCGCCACCATCACCAATGTCCGACGCCGTGCGAAATACTTACTGATCGACACGGATGCGGGCGGCAGCGCATTGCTGCATTTGGGGATGTCCGGAAGCCTGCGGGTGCTACCTGGCGATACGTTGCCGCGGGCGCATGACCACGTGGATATCAGTTTGCAAAATGGACGCGTCCTGCGCTTCAACGATCCACGTCGCTTTGGCTGTTTGCTGTGGCAATCCGACATCCAGGCGCATGAATTACTCGCTGCGCTTGGTCCAGAACCATTATCGGAAGCATTTACTGGCGATTATCTGCACGCGCTTGCATATGGTCGGCGTGCTCCCGTTAAAACCTTTCTGATGGATCAGGCAGTGGTTGTCGGCGTTGGCAATATCTATGCTGCCGAAAGCCTGCATTGCGCTGGAATCAGCCCTCTGCGCGAGGCTGGAAAGGTATCACTGGATCGTTATAGGCGGCTGGCTGCAGCGGTCAAGGACATCCTGTCGTACGCCATCCGACGCGGCGGTACTACCTTGCGTGATTTCATTAGCCCGGACGGTGCGCCCGGTTATTTCGAACAGGAGCTTACCGTCTACGGCCGCGAAGGCGAGCCCTGCAAACAATGTGGACGAGTGTTGAAGCACGCGATGATCGGCCAACGCGCCACGGTGTGGTGTGGGAGTTGTCAGCGGTAAGGGCCACGCCATATCGACGCGGTCCTTGACGACTAGTTTGATAGCAGTTGTGGACAGATTTCCAGGCAAAAGCCCGGCAAGCGGCCCGCAGCAACTTTCTGATTTTGCTTATCAAGTGACGCGTTACCCATCGCTTCATCGAAGACCTAAGGATGGTCTGATCAACGCGGCCGGAAAATGAAGCAAGCCACATCTGCGGCGCTGAGGGCGCTCAAACCCCTGATTTTTTTTGCCGTTTTCGGTGGGCGAATTCAACTCTGATTCGCAACGCTGTTGAGGACCTCCTCGGAGAAGACTTCGAGGGGCGTTTTGAATCCAAGTATCTTGCGCGGACGATTGTAGAGCCGCTGCTCGATCCATCGCAGGTGCGCATTGGTGATGGTGCTGAAATCGGTCTGTCGTGGCAAGTATTGGCGTGTCAACCCGTTGGCATTCTCGTTGCTGCCGCGCTGCCATGCGCAGTACGGATCTGCGAAATAGAAATCGCTCTGCAAGCAGGCGGCAATGAGCCGATGATCGGCGAACTCCTTGCCGTTGTCGGCGGTGAGCGTGTGAACTGTATGGCGCAGGCCGCCCAGTCGCTGGACAATGGCGTTGCGCACGTTCTCGGCGGTGCCGTCGGGGGAGTAAGCCAGCAGATGCAGACGACTGCGGCGTTCGGTCATGCTGACCACCACACCCTTTCCGTGCGAGGCCCTGATGGTATCCAGCTCCCAGTCGCCGATGCGGCTGCGCTGCTCAACCACACTGGGGCGCTGTGTCCAGCTGCGCCGATGCGTCAGCTGCCCGCGGCCATCGCGCATGCCACGCCGACGGCGCTTGCGGCGGCGTTTGCGTAGATGCATGAACAATTGACCACCGCGCTTCTGATCGGCGTAGATGTGCCGATAGATCCATTCGTGACTGGCCAAGCCGGTGCGACCGGCAATCTGTTCGGGACTGAAGTCCTCCCTCAGCAGGTCCTCGATCTGGCCGATACGCTCAGCGTCGATGCGTGGACGCCGGCTGGCCTGTGTGCGCCGATGCTCGCTGATGCGCTGCGCGTGATCGGGCCGGTACCGCGCAGCGTGCTGATTACGGCGCAGTTCGCGGCTGATCGTGCTGGGCGCACGCTCCAATGCATCGGCGATGGCGCGCATCGACATCCCGGTTTCATGTAGCGCATGTAGGCGGTATCGTTCCGACAGGTCCAGGCGGCTGGAGGACATAGGCAACTCCACTTGGCAATGAAGTCGCTCAGGTCAGGTCGCCTGGACCACTTCACAAGCGTTGGTGTTGCGAATCAGAGTTGAAGCCGCCGTGTATTTCCCGGGTTACAGGCACACCTTCCCCGCAGCAGGCATTACTAGGGCCTGTTAACATTAATGTCTCGAGCGATTAAACTATCCTGATTAGCCCCATCCCTCAGCCATGGAAGTTGCTTGCCATACGCAAAACGCGCTCTGGGCAAGGTGTGCAGCGCAGCAGTGCCGTCGCCAGCCGCGGCAGCATCTGTTTCAGGTCGAATCGGCGGTTGAAGCGATAGGCCGCCTCGGCCAGGTAGCGCCTTGCATACTTGGCCTGGCCCACCGCATGGTAGGTCCTGCTGATGGCGCGTTTGACATTGCCCAGCACCACATTCAACCAACGTGCTCCCTGGACGTCGGTTGCAGCACGACCGCCACCGGTATCGAGCGTGGTGTGGGCATGCCCGGCCTCCTCCAGACGGCGAAAGCATGCCAGGCCGTCGCTATAGACCTCACACTCCGGCTCCAGACGTCGCGCGATCCAGTCCTCCAGCGAGGCGTTGTCAAAGGCCTTCACCGGCTCGATCACCGCAAAGACGGGGTGTTCGTGGGTGTGGTCCACTTGCACCGCGATCACGAACGGCTGTTTGTTCTCCGAACCTCGTCCGCGCTTGCCGCCGCTGCGCTCACCGCCCAGATACGCGTCATCGATCTGCACGAATCCCTTGAGTTTTCGCGGTTCTTCGCGCTCGGTCATCGCCTGCATGATCTTGTGCTTCATGCGCCAGGCCGCCTTGTAGGTCACCCCAAGATGCCGCTTCAACTCCAGTGCTGCCAGGTTGGTCTTGCTGGAGGTCAACAGGTACATCGCCTGCATCCACAGGCGCAAAGACAGCTTGCTCGATTGCAACAGCGTGCCGGCACGCAAGGTGGTTTGATGCCGGCACGCCCGGCATTGGTAGTACACCTGATCATCGCGTCGAAAGCGCGAGCGCGCGCGACCGTCGCACTGCGGGCAGCGAAATCCCTTCGGCCAGCGCCACCGATACAACGCCCGGTAACACTTGGCTTCGGTTCCGTAGCGATCCATGAACTCGCTCAGCGACAAGCCTGGCTGAAACTGCACGATATTGATGCCCATCTGCCACCTCCGTTGCCTTGAGCTGGGGGCATTGTCCAACCGCAGCGTCGCAGATCCTGCAACTAGCGGCTGAGGGATGGGGCTAATCAAATAAACTATTGGGCATGGAGATCACGCCAGCACAATTTGCACTCATCGAGCATTGCCTACCTTTGCAACGCGGCAATGTCAGCATGACCAACCTGCAGGTAGTCAACGCCCTTCTTTACGTCGCAGAGCATGGCTGCAAATGGCGCGGTCTGCCCGAGCGCTTTGGCAACTGGCATACGGTGTACACGCGCATTAACCGTTGGGCCAAGTCCGGTGTGCTGGACCGGATGTTCGCCCAATTGCAGACCTGCCAGATCGTGCGCATCAAAATCGAAGCGGTCTCGCTGGACTCCACCAGCATCAAGGTGCATCCGGATGGCACTGGCGCATTAAAAAAAACGGCCCACAATCCATCGGGAAATCGCGGGGCGGATGGAACACCAAAATTCATATGGTTGCCGCAGATGCTCGAACAGCCATCACGTTCGGATTGACGCCTGGCAACGCACATGACGCACCCGCAGGCCGCGCGTTGCTTGAACACCTGGGGCCAGTGGAGCGGTCGGTTCATCTGCTGATGGATCGCGCTTACGAAGACAATGAAACCCGCAAGTTGGCGCTCGATCTTGGCTTCGTGCCGGTGGTTCCACCCAAGTCCAATCGGGTCGATCCTTGGGAGTACGACAAGGAAATGTACAAGCGGCGCAACGAAGTGGAGAGGCTGTTCCGTCGCTTGAAGGGCTACCGACGGATTTTCACGCGCTTCGAGAAGCTGGATGTCATGTTCCTTGGCTTCCTCAGCTTCGTTCTGGTCGTTGATGGGCTTCGGATGTGTTAACAGGCCCTAATAAGTCGCCCCTGAAAAACCCCCAGACCGCATCCATTGCAAGGCTTCATCTGCGTTTTCGGTGTGCTGGAATTGCCAGTGTTCGTTACGCTACGTCCTGGTTTCTGGCAGTTTTCGCCCATGCGGACACGCCGTCCTGCTGCCGAGCAGTTGCCTGCCGATGAGCTGTGTCGTTCGCGCCTGGAGAACCAGATCGACGTGCGCCATCCGCTGGTCCAGCTGAGCCATCGGCTGCCGTGGAGTGCGTTGGAACAGGCGCTGTCGCCACGGTTGCCTGCAACCACCAGCACAGGCGGTCGGCCCGCATTGCCGGTGCGGTTGATCGCCGGGTTGCTTGACCTCAAGCACGCCTACGACCTGTCCGATGAAGCGGTGTGCGAACGTTGGCTGGAAAATCCGTACTGGCAGTTCTTCACCGGCGAGGTGGTGTTCCAGACCTGCGTGCCGTGCGATCCCAGCTCCCTGACCCGTTGGCGACAGCGCTTGGGCGAAGCCGGGATGGAAGCGCTGTTGGCGCACACGATCAACACCGCTCACGCGATGAAGGCGGTGGATGCACGCGAGTTGTCGCGGGTGATCGTGGATACCACCGTGCAGGAAAAAGCGATCGCCCATCCCACCGACAGCCGTTTGCTGGAGGTGGCGCGCAAGAAGCTGGTGCTGCTGGCCAAGCGACACGGCATCGTCTTGCGGCAGACCTATGTGAGGCAAGGTCCGGGGTTGAGCCGCAAGGCCGGGCGCTATGCGCATGCGCGCCAGTTCAAGCGCATGCGCAAGGTGCTGCGACGCCAACGCACGATCCTGGGACGGGTATGACGCGATCTGCAACGCAAGCTGGCCCAGCTGGAACCGTCGGTGCGTGAGCGCATCGGTGTCTGGTTGGAGCGCGCACACCGGTTGTTGACACAGCGTCCCAAGGACAAACAAAAACTCTACGCCTTGCACGCACCGGAAGTGGAATGCATGAGCAAGGGCAAGGCAAGCAGCCCCTACGAATGTGGCGTCAAGGTCGGCATTGCGGTGAGTGCGCGCAAGGGCTTGATCGTGGGCGCGCGCAGTTTTCCCGGTCATCCCTACGACGGCGATACGTTGGCCGAGCAACTGGAACAGGCGCGCGGGCTGCTGCAGGATGTGGATGTGATCCCGCAGGTGGCGATCGTGGATCTGGGGTATCGCGGGCGCGACGTGGAGGGTGTGCAGATCCTGCATCGGGGCAAAGCCAAGACGCTGACACGACGGCAATGGCGCTGGATCAAACGACGGCAAGCGGTAGAGCCGGTGATCGGACATCTGAAACGGGACTGCCGCTTGAATCGCTGCCATCTCAACGGCGCCCAAGGCGATGCACTGCACGTGCTCGGCTGCGCCGCTGGCGACAACCTGCGGTGGCGGCTGCGCTGGATCGCCTTTTTGCGTGCCTGGTTGCAGGTGGTGCGGGCGCGCCCCTCAACGCGCTCAAGCATCATGTGGCCGGCAAACATGGCATTTGGTGTTTGAGAGGGTTTTTCAGGGGCGACTGATTAGCCCTGACCCTCAGCTGGATTTTTGTTGCAGTCCTGCAAATAGCTTCGTTTTACCGATGTGTTCCATGATGTCTGATCTTGGCGCTCCTGACGCGAGGAGCCGGTGCGAAGTTCTTTCAGCCAGGGCCCCATGGCGGCCTGGCATTGGGCCGGTTTAGCGATAAGCGCGGAGGTGCTGCAGCTGAAGGTCAGGGCTAATCAGGAAAAGAAAAGCCCGGGATCGCTCCCGGGCTTCTACATGCATCACTCACCAAAAACCTAACCGCTCAACGCACCCAGTTCGGGATCGGCATGGCGTTACCCGGCACGGTATTGTCCTTGTCCTCGCGCAGATAGTCCGGCAGGGCGTTGTTCTTTTTTTCGTTGTGGCTGCGCAGATCGCGGGTGATCTGGTAATTGCGGCGCTGCATCCACGCATCGCGGGTCAGCGCGTATTCGTCCGGCGCTTGGTCGCGCAGCGAATCCAGCGACATCAGCTGCGCGCGCGTTTCCACCAGTTGCAGGCCCTGCAGCGCGAAGCGCGTACCGCCGTCGTCCACGTGGCGAATCCACGACAGCGGAATATCGCCAGCCAGCCCGAAGGTGTCGCGCAGGGTGCGGGGCCCGAACAGCGGCAGTTCGAAGTAGCGCGAGTTGCGCCAGCCCCACGCACCCAGCGTCTGGCCGAAGTCTTCGCTCCGCCGCGGGATGCCGGCTGCCGAGGCCGGGTCGAACAGACCCGCGACACCGAGCGTGCTGTTCATCACGAAGCGGCCCAGCGACTGCACCGCATAGACCGGGTGGCCCTGCAGCAGCTGGTTGACCATGGTCAACGGCGTGCCGAGGTTATCGAAGAAGTTGGTCACACCCAGACGGGCCGGGCTCGGCACCACCTTGGTGTAGGCCGTCGCCAGCGGACGCGCCACGCCACGGTCCACCGCCATGTTGAAGCGGTGCATGCCGCGGTTGTAGCGCTCCCACGGGTCGTATGCCGGCGCTGCGCCCGGTTGCGCCGGCGCGCCATTGGCGCCCGCTTGCGGGGTGGTCGAACCATACAACGCATCGAAATCGCTTTCGGCATCGGTTGGCGCGCCTGCAGTGGCGGTGTCGGTGCCCGCCGCGGCCTGCTGATCGGCAGGAGCCGCCGCGCTGGCCGGCATTGCGTCCGGGGCGGACACACCGGCGGCGGCCGCTTGCGCGGTCATCACGGCGTCGTCGCGGACCGGTGCATCGGCAGCAGGCGCAATGGCGGTGCCGCCCGACGGCGGTGCGGATTTGGGTGCCTGGCTGGCGCACGCGCCAAGCAACAGGCAGGCCAATAACGGAAGAGAACGGAACTGGGTCATGGGGTGGCGCTCAGGCCTGAAAATCGAGAGTGGGGGACAACCGGTAGGCAGCGCGCAATTCGTCCAGACCGGACGCCTCGCCCACGACCGCGCCACTGCCGGTGTGGCGCAACCGGGCAGCCAGTTCGGCCAGCATTGCAACGCCGGCACTGTCCAGACGTTGTACACCTGCCAGGTCCAGCGTGCGCGCGCCATCCAGCTGTGCGATCGCCTGCGGCCAGATCGCAGTGACCGCCGCACGGTCGAGCACGCCGGTGATGACCAGCGCATCGCCCGTGCGTTGCACGGTATCAGTTGCCATTGGCCGGTGCCGCACCGACCTGCAGGTTGCCGGTGCGCAGCTCGGCAGCCACCTTGGCGATGCCCTTTTCGCGCAGCGGGCCGTCGAACTGGGTCTTGAAGGTCTGCACGTAGGAAATGCCTTCGATCATCACGTCGAAGATCTTCCACTGGCCGCCGGTGTTGCGCATCAGGTAATCGACCGGGGTCGGGTCGTTGCCGGCGCGCAGCAGGTCGGTGGAGACCTTGACGCCGCGGTTGCCCGGCAGCGCGCTTTCGGACTTGGCGCGGAAGGTTGGCTTGCCTTCGAAGTTGAGCAGCGCGGTGCCGTAACGCTGCATCAGGTTGTCGGCCAGTGCATCGGCAAACAGCTTGACGTCGGCATCGGAGGCGCCGCGACCGTGCACGCCCAGCACCAGACGGGCCGAGTAGTCGCGGTCGAAGGCCTGGTTCAATTCGCCATTGATGAACTGACGCAGTGCCGCCGGATTGCTACGGAACTCGGCACGGCGTTGGTCCAGCGTGCTCAGGATGCGGGTGCTGCTGTCGATGACGGTCTTGGTCGCCGCGCCCTGTGTCGGCGCGCTGGCCGCCGCCGGCTGCGCCAGCACGGTGGCCGGTGCGCACACCAGCAGGGTCGAGGCCAGGACAGCGGAAAGCAGGGTCGTTTTCATTGATGTGGTTCCGTAGGGGGAGGAGCGGTCCGGGCAGGCGCGGGCGCCTGGCCATTGGTGGCGGCCGGAACATTGGCATTGCTGCCGCTCCCGCCACCACTGAACATGTATTTGCCGACCAGCTGCAGCAGATCCACTGCCGGCTGGGTGAAGCCGATTTCGTCGCCTGGCTTGAGGGTGTCCGGGTCGCCGCCCGGCTGCAGCCCGATATAACTCTCACCGAGCAAGCCGCTGGTGAAGATGCCGGCCGAGGTGTCGGCGGGCAGATCCTTGTATCTGGTGTCCAGCGACAGGGTCACGATCGAATCGAACTTGGTCGGGTCCAGGCTGATGTCGGACACCTTGCCGATGGTCACGCCGCCGATCTTCACCGGTGCCTGCGCACGCAGCTGGCCGATCTGGCTGAAGCGGGCGGTCAGCGTGTACTGGCTGGAGCCAAAGCCCCAACGCTGGTTGGTCGACGCCACCGCCAGCACCAGCAGCGAGGCCAGGGTCAGCAGCAAAAAGGCGCCGACGGCGAATTCGAGTCGTGGTCCACGCATGGCCATAGTTATTCCACTCACCTAAACAACATTGCAGAAAGGACGAAGTTGAACATCAGCACCAGCAACGAGGCATTCACCACCGCGCGGGTGGTGGCGACCGAAGTGCCTTCGATGGTCGGTTCGGCGTGGAAGCCCACGTAGGCGGCAACCAGTGCAGCGGTACCGCCGAAAATCGCCGACTTGAGCATCGCCACGCCGAAGTCGTCCCAGACGTCCACGCTATTGCTCAGCCCGGACCAGAAGGTGCCGTTGTCGATCCCCAGCACATGCACCGCTTCGACATAGCCACCGGTGATGGCCAGCGAGCAGAACACGCCAGTCAACAGCGGCACCGTCAGCACCGCCGCCCAGAAGCGCGGCGCTACCGCCTTGGCGACCGGGTCGATGGCCATCAGCTCCAGCGCCTTGATCTGGTCGGTGGCGCGCATCAAGCCGAGCTCGGCCGCAATCGAACTGCCGGCGCGGCCGATGAACAACAAGGCGGTCAGCACTGGCGCCAGTTCGCGGTACAGCGACAGGCCTAACAAGGTGGATAACGCATCGGACGCACCGTACGTGGTGAGCGTGCGGTAGCCCTGCAAGGTCAGCACCAGGCCGACGAAGGCACCGCCCACGGCGATGATCGGCAACGAGCGTGCGCCGACCTTGTAGATTTCGCGCACCAGCTCGGCAATGAAATCGCGCGTGGGCAGCGAACCGCGCAGCACCGTGAGCGAGAACAGCCCGGCGCGGCCAAAGGCGCGGATGGAATCGACGAAGGCCATCAGGCAGCACTCCGGTCGCGGCGCGGCGCGGCATCGAAGGCGATCGGGCCGTCCGGCTGGCCGTGCAGGAACTGCTGCACCAGCGGGTCGGCGCTGTCTTGCAATTGTTCGGGCGTCCCGGCGAACACGATGCCGCCATTGGCGATCACCACCGCCTGATCGCAGATCGGCAGCGTCTCGTGCACATGGTGAGTGACGATGATGCTGGTCAGGCCTAGACTATCGTTGAGGCGTTGGATCAGGCTCATGATCACGCCCGAAGCGATCGGGTCCAGTCCGGTCAGCGGCTCGTCGTAGATCATCAGCGGCGGGTCCAGTGCCAGCGCGCGCGCCAGTGCCACGCGCCGCGCCATGCCGCCGGACAACTCGCGCGGCCATGCATCGGCTGCGGCCAGCAGGCCGACTGCATGTAACTTCATCTGGACCAGACGCTGCAGCACCGCTGCCGGCAAGCGCGTGTGGGTGCGCAATGGCAGCGCGACGTTCTCGGCCACGCTGAGGTCGGTGAGCAGGCCATTGCCCTGCAGCAGCACGCCGACGTTGCGACGCATCTCCAGCAGCGCGCGGCTACCGGTGGGAATCGCATTGCCGAACAACGTGACCGTGCCTGCGACCGGGCGCAGCTCGCCGGTCAGCGCCGCCAGCATGGTGGATTTGCCACTACCGGACGGACCGAGCACGGCCGTGATGCTGCCGCGTGGCACATCCAGCGAGACATCGCGCAGGATCGTGCGCCCGTCGCGATCGATACGGACACCGGACAACTGCACGACAGGGGAAGCGAAAGCCGTCATTGGTGCCTTTAACAAAATTCCAACGCGATAGAGTAGCCCGCGCACCGCTGAACATAACCAGACTGGCGCGTGCAGTATTGTCGCATTCACCCAGTGGCGATGTGCGGGTTGCGTGTCGCTGTCTGCGTAACAGCGTGTCCTGCAGCGTAACCAGGCCACACGCATGCGAGCGGGATCGAGAAACGTACGCTGCAGTAGGGACGTCAGCGACCGTTTCTACAGCGCGCCGTGTCTCCCTGCAGCTTGGCGCGTGTGCCGTGCCGTCTTGCCTGTCGCTGTCGCGCGACGATCTGCCGAGCACGTCGCGTTGTCGGCAGCGGCACCTTGTCGAACCGGCCACAAAACGTGACGATCCACGCTGCTTCGTCGCTGCAGGAATCTTCCATGGAGTTGCTGACGCTTGAACACTTTGCCGGCAGCGTCAACGAGACCTTTGCCGCCGCTTTGAATGAGGGCGAGGTGCCGTTCGTGCTGGTGGAGGCGCGGCCCTTGCAGCACGCGCGCAATTCGCAACGTGCGCCGTTCTCGTTGCTGTTTCGTAACGGCTCGGCCTTTCTGTTTCCCCAGCAGACCTATCAGATGCGGCATGCGCGGCTCGGCGAGATCGGTATCTTCCTGGTACCGGTGGCGCGCGAGCGCGACGGGTTCCTGTATCAGGCCGTCTTCAATTGAACACGGCCAGCTGCGCGTTCAACTGAGCAGGTGATCGCGCGGATGCCAGTGCATCTGCAGATGGGTCTGGGTGCTGTTGCCTGCAACGAATCCGAGGCGGACATACAGGCGTTGCGCAGCGGGGTTGGCGTGCAGCACATGCAATGACAAGGCACATCCAGCATCGCACGCGCGCGCCTGCGCATGCGCGATCAGCTGCGAGCCGATGCCTTTGCCACGCCAGTCCGGCAGCAGGCTGATATCGACCAGCGTGTGGTGCGCGGTGGCGCGGTGCAGATACAGCCGGCCGATCGATAGACCGTTGGCCTGCACGATCAGAAAATCCGCGTCGGCAAACTGTTGCCGGTAATGCGTGCGCTGCAGGGCGAACTGTTGATCTGCGAATGCGCGTTTTGTGGCATACGGCCAGGGCACGCGTGCGAGTTCGTCGCTGCGCGTGCTGGCGTACAGATACTGTAACCAGGGCAGATCCGCATCCTGCTCCCCACGCAACGCAATGGCCTGCGCACCCGGCAACGTGGTCTGGCTTGCGCCGCCGGATGCCTTCACGACCTCGCTGGAAAGCGGGCGTGTCATGGCATCAATTGACCTGATTAGCACGCACTTTCAGCGGTGAACATGGTGACATCACGCAGGGCCCGCTCGGACCACGGCTTGCTGGCGGCTGCGGCGGCCAGCAAGCTGGGCACCAGCCGGGTCAGATCGAAACGGCGGTTGAACCGCCACATCGTCTCTGCCAGGTAGCGCTGGGCGTATTTGGCGAATTTGAAGGCGTGATAGGCACCGTCCAGCGAACGCTTTAGGTTGGACAACACCACGTTGACCCAGCGTGCGTTCTCTGCCTCGCAGCGACTTCGACCGCTGCCTTCGATCACCGTGTGCGCGTGCTCGGCTTCCAGTGCTCGAAACGCACCGAGTCCATCACTGTAGACATCTGCTCCAGGATGCAGGCGTTGCCCGATCCATTCCGACAGCGCCGCCTTGGTGAAGCCTGGGACCGGATCCATCACCGCGCGCAATGGACGACCGTCTTCAGTGGTCTCCACGGCGATCACGAAAGGGCGCTTGTTCTCCGAGCCGCGCCCGGCCTTGCCACCGTTGCGTTCTCCGCCCAGGTAGGCATCGTCCAGTTGCACGATCCCGCCCAACTTGCGGTTCGCCTCGCGTTGGGTCATGGCCTGCATCAGCTTGTGCTTCATTGGCCACGCTGTCGGGTAGCTCACTCCCAGGTGTCGCATCAACTCCAGCGCCGACAGGTTCGTCTTGCTCTGGCCCAGCAGATACATGCCAAGCAGCCAGGTGCGTAGCGGCAGCTTGCTGTTGTCCATCACCGTGCCCGAGCGCAGGCTGGTCTGGCGATAGCAGGCCGTGCACTGCCAGTACGTGGTGCCGTGACGCTGGAATCGACTGTGCGCGGTAGCGGCGCAACGCGGACAAACAAAGCCCTGTGGCCAGCGCGAGATCTCCAACGCCTGCTCGCACTGCTGCGCGTTGCCATAGCGCTTGAGGAACGCCGGCAACGACAGCCCGGCTTGGAACTGCACACGATTCATGGCCATGATCTGGTCTCGGTGGAGCGACGGTCCTAGCATCGACCGGTCGGCTCTCACTGGCTGCGACTGTGCTGAAAGATCGTGCTAATCAGGAACCATCAAGCACCAGATGGATTGGACGGCGACGGCCTTTCATCATTCGCTTGAGCAGGTCCACGAACAATTCACCGTTCAAGCCGCCGCTGTACACGGCGAACCAGAACCCGCCCTTGCTGTTCACCGCCGAGGCCGCACTGATGCTCTGGCGCTGCCCCGGCACCGCGACAACCGGCGTGACGCCCTTGACGGCCCACGTCCGTCCTTGCACCGCATCGGCACGGAAGCCAGACTCGTCCCATAAGTCAATCTCGGCCTTTTCCCGCTTGGCGTGCTTCACGATCGCCGGGGACGTCTGCTCCTGCCACTGTGCTACCGCCAGCGGATCGCGCTGATAGGCATGTTGCAGCGGCTTCTGTGGGCTCAGCCCCAGCCGTGCCAGCAACGTGCCGACGCTGGCCAGACTCAACCGTGCGGCACATTTCTTCTCGATCAGTTCACGCACGACCTGCCGCGTCCACAGACCGAAGGCGAAGCCATGCTGGCGAGGGTTCTTACCATTGACCCAGCCGAACACCTGGCGCTCCTGCGCCGGCGTCAACGTCCGTGGGCGACCGCTGCCCTTACGCGTCATCAATGCGCCAGCGCCGCCCTCCTGTGCTCGTGCCAGCACTTTGTACGCCCAGCCGCGATGCAAACCGAACGACGAGGCCACTTCGGCCGGGGCGGCTTCAACTCTGGATCGCAACACCAACGGTTGTGACGTGGTCCAGGCGACCTGACCTGAGCACTTCACCGCCAAGTGGAGTTGCCCATGTCATCCAGCCGCCTTGACCTATCGGAACGATACCGTCTGCATGCGTTATATGAAACCGGGATGTCGATGCGCGCCATCGCCGATGTATTGGCGCGTGCGCCCAGCACGATCAGTCGTGAGCTGCGCCGCAATCAGCACGCTGCGCGGTACCAGCCCGATCACGCGCAGCGCATCAGCGCCCATCGGCGCACGCACGCCAGCCGGCGTCCACGCATCGACGCTGAGCGTATCGGCCAGATCGAGGTCCTGCTGAGGGAGGACGCCAGTCCCGAACAGATCGCCGGCCGCACCGGCTTGGCCAGTCACGCATGGATCTATCGGCACATCGACGCCGACCAGAAGCTTGGTGGTCAGCTGTTCATGCATCTACGCAAACGCCGCCGCAAGCGCCGTCGGCGTGGCGTGCGCGATGGCCGCGGGCAGCTGACGCATCGGCGCAGCTGGACACAGCGCCCAAGCGTGGTTGAGCAGCGAAGCCGCATCGGCGACTGGGAGCTGGAGACCATCAGGGCCTCACACGGACGCGCCGTGGTGGTCAGCATGACCGAACTCCGCAGTCGCCTGCATCTGCTGGCTTATTCACCCGACGGCACCGCCGAGAACGTGCGCAACGCCATTGTCCAGCGACTGGGCGGCCTGCGCCATGCAGTTCACACCCTCACCGCCGACAACGGCAAGGAGTTCGCCGATCATCGGCTCATTGCCGCCTGCCTGCAGAGCGATTTCTATTTCGCAGATCCCTACTGCCCATGGCAGCGCGGCAGCAACGAGAATGCCAACGGATTGACACGCCAATACTTGCCACGACAGACCGATTTCAGCACCATCACCGATGCGCACCTGCGATGGATCGAGCAGCGGCTCTACAATCGTCCGCGCAAGATACTTGGATTCAAAACGCCCCTCGAAGTCTTCTCCGAGGAGGTCCTCAACAGCGTTGCGAATCAGAGTTGAATTCGCCCCCTAATTTACTGACTTATTAGGGCCTGTTAACATTAATGTCTCGAGCGATTAAACTATTGGGCATGGAGATCACGCCAGCACAATTTGCACTCATCGAGCATTGCCTACCTTTGCAACGCGGCAATGTCAGCATGACCAACCTGCAGGTAGTCAACGCCCTTCTTTACGTCGCAGAGCATGGCTGCAAATGGCGCGGTCTGCCCGAGCGCTTTGGCAACTGGCATACGGTGTACACGCGCATTAACCGTTGGGCCAAGTCCGGTGTGCTGGACCGGATGTTCGCCCAATTGCAGACCTGCCAGATCGTGCGCATCAAAATCGAAGCGGTCTCGCTGGACTCCACCAGCATCAAGGTGCATCCGGATGGCACTGGCGCATTAAAAAAAACGGCCCACAATCCATCGGGAAATCGCGCGGCGGATGGAACACCAAAATTCATATGGTTGCCGCAGATGCTCGAACAGCCATCACGTTCGGATTGACGCCTGGCAACGCACCTGACGCACCCGCAGGCCGCGCGTTGCTTGAACACCTGGGGCCAGTGGAGCGGCCGGTTCATCTGCTGATGGATCGCGCTTACGAAGGCAATGAAACCCGCCAGTTGGCGCTCGATCTTGGCTTCGTGCCGGTGGTTCCACCCAAGTCCAATCGGGTCGATCCTTGGGAGTACGACAAGGAAATGTACAAGCGGCGCAACGAAGTGGAGAGGCTGTTCCGTCGCTTGAAGGGCTACCGACGGATTTTCACGCGCTTCGAGAAGCTGGATGTCATGTTCCTTGGCTTCCTCAGCTTCGTTCTGATCGTTGATGGGCTTCGGATGTGTTAACAGGCCCTAGTAAATCCCAAATTCCTCTTAGAGCCTGTTTACGATCTCCTGAGCAGCATTGCCAGGAACGCCAGATGGATGAACTGCAAGCTGGTATTGAGCCTTGGCTCGCAGTTCTTCCATAGCCTCCGGTTCTTCTCCAGCCAGGCAAAGCTGCGTTCGACACTCCAGCGCTTGGGCATGACCTTGAAGGTATGCAGCTCGCTGCGCTTGGCAATCTGTACGGTGACATGCTTGCCCAGAATGTCCTGTACGCCCTCGGCGAAGGGATCTCCGGTGTAGCCGCTGTCGCACAGCAGGCGTTTCACCCGACCTAATTTCACTGTGTTACAAATAATCGTACCTTTGTGCCACTATTGGAAGACCTTCAGGCCGCGCGGGAGAGCTGTGTTGAATAGGACACTGGAAGTGCGTTTTGAACAGTACGGGGAAGTAGTTGCTGCGGCCCTGTCCCATGCGGATCGCAAACAGCCCGCACACTGGTACCTGAAGGGGTTGCTACTGCCTGGAGGGCGCAAGAGCGTGGAGCCCATGGCCGCGCGGGTGCACCCGCAGAACGTGCGCTCAGCCCATCAATCGATGCACCATCTGGTGGCCGATGCCGACTGGAGCGATCAAGCGCTGCTGGCGGTGGCGGTGGCGGCGGCACAGGTGCTGCCGCCCCTGAGCAGGAAGAGCGCAGCGTGTCACTGGATCGTGGACGACACGGGATTTTCAAAGAAGGGGGTGCATTCGGTCGGTGTTGCACGCCAGTACTGCGGCCGCCTTGGCAAGACGGACAATTGCCAGGTTGCCGTGAGTTTGTCGATCGCCAACGAACACGGCAGCCTGCCAGTGGGCTATCGGCTGTATCTTCCCGAGCAGTGGGCTCAGGACACTGTGCGGCGCAAGAAGGCAGGCGTTCCGGATCAGGTCGTGTTTCAGACCAAGACAGCGCTGGCCATGGATCAGATCGACAGCGCGCTGGCGACAGGGATTGCGGCAGGCGTCGTGCTAGCCGATGCGGCCTACGGCACCGAGACCCACTGGCGAGACCAGCTCAGCGAACGCGGCCTGCTGTACATGGTTGGCGTCCGCAGCAACACGAAGGTCTGGTGGGGATCGCACCAACCTGCGCCCATGCCGCCAGCCAGCCCTAAGGGCGGTCGGCCCCGCACACGACCGATGCGCGATAGCGCACATGCGCCGATCTCGGTACATGAAGTCGCGCAGAGCTTGCCCGCAAGGACGTATCGGCAGGTCAGCTGGCGCCAGGGCAGCGACGCAACGCTCAGTTCGCGGTTCGCGGCGGTGCGGGTTCGTGCCGCACACAATCGCCAGGCACATGACGAGCAGTGGCTGCTGATCGAGTGGCCGCCGGGAGAGTCCGAGCCCCGCCACTACTGGTTCTCGACGCGACCAAAGCAAACGCCGGTCAAGACACTGGTTGCCACGGCACAAGGCCGATGGCGGATTGAACGCGATTATCAGGAGCTGAAGTCGGAGTTGGGCCTGCATCACTATGAAGGGCGCAACTGGCGTGGTTTTCACCATCACGCCAGTCTGTGCATCGCCGCATACGGGTTCTTGATGCGCGAGCGCCTGCACAGTAAAAAAAACTGGCTCTCTGAAAATTTGAGTGGGTAGGATTTCGGGTGGTTTACCACTGACGCGGGGATTGGGATGACGGCCAAGGTGTTTGAAGCGGCGCTGGGGATCGGCGCGCCGTGGTCGGTAGGCGCGGTCGAGTTCGACGAAGCGACCAAGGTGTTGACGGTGCCGGTGGACTTCAAGCCGGGCACGAGGTTCAAGGTATCGGGCCAAAAGGGGCTGCATCCGGTTCATGACACCGTGGTCAAGACCTACCGGCACCTGAACTTTTTCCAGCACGAGTGCTACCTGAAGGTTCGCACGCCGCGTGTGAAGCTTGGGGACGGATCGGTTCGCCTGGTCGAGCCGGACTTCGCTGGGCGGTTGTCGGGCTTCACGCTGTTGTTCGAGGCGCTGGTGCTGATGTTGTCGCAGCAGATGCCGTTCGCGGCCGTTGCGCGCATCGTGGGCGAGTCGGCGTACCGGTGCATGCAGGTGTGCAACCGCTATGTCGAGATGGCCCTGGAGCAGGCCGACTTCAGCGACGTCACGTCGCTGGCCATCGACGAGACGTCGCGCGCTCGCGGCCACGACTATGTGACCTTGGCTGCCGACGCCCAGGCGCGACGCGTGATCTTCGTGACTGAGGGGCGGGACGCCAAAGCCGTGAAGGCGCTGGCTGCCGATCTGGCATCTCATGGCTGCCCTCCCGAACAGATCACCTCGGTGAGCATCGACATGTCGCCCGCGTTCATCAAGGGCGTAAGCGACCAGTTGCCCAACGCGCAGATCACCTTCGACAAGTTCCACGTTGTCGGACATGCGAACGCGGCCGTGGACAAAACCAGGCGCATCGAGCAGCGCACCGAGAAGTCCCTCAAGGGCATGCGCTGGACGCTGCTCAAGGATGTCTTCAGCCTCAAACCGACGGCCGGCGCAGCGTTGCACGGGCTGATCACGGCACCCAAGCTCACACGGACGGCCCGCGCGTGGCTCTACAAGGAGCAGTTGCGCGAGGCGCTTGACCGAAAGCAGATCAACGTGATGCGCGAGATGCTCAAGCACTGGTGCGTCTGCGTGATGCGATCCAAGGTCGAGGCGATGAAGGAAGTCGCAGCCCTCGTGCGCCGCCACATGGACGGCATCGTCGCCTGGGCGCAGACCCGTCAGACCAACGGCTTCCTTGAAGCCATCAATGGCCTGTTCCAGTCCGCCAAGCGCAGAGCTCGCGGCTTCAAACGCCTGTCCACCATCAAGACCGTCATCTTCCTGATTGCCGGCAAGCTGGACTTCCAAACGTTCAACCCGCATGCCCGGCAACCCACTTGAAATTCAAGAGAGCCAAAAAACTCCGTCGCATTCAAGATGCCTGCAGTATCCAAAAGCGTCCGCCCGCGCCGGTCTGGCCCCAATGCAACGTCACCATCCCAACTCGATTGCCACGCTGGCCTTCGGACTGGCTAGGCTTATCGCCAGAAGCCTCCCACACTGCCCGTGTTGCGGGGTCTCACCGTACCAACGGATTCGTATTTAGTAACACAGTAGAACTAGTTCTACTGTGTTACAAATAATCGTACCTTTGTGCCACTATGGGAAGACCTTCAGGCCGCGTGGGAGAGCTGTGTTGAATAGGTCACTGGAAGTGCGTTTTGAACAGTACGGGGAAGTAGTTGCTGCCGCCCTGTCCCATGCGGATCGCAAACAGCCCGCACACTGGTACCTGAAGGGGTTGCTACTGCCTGGAGGGCGCAAGAGCGTGGAGCCCATGGCCGCGCGGGTGCACCCGCAGAACGTGCGCTCAGCCCATCAATCGATGCACCATCTGGTGGCCGATGCCGACTGGAGCGATCAAGCGCTGCTGGCGGCGGTGGCGGCACAGGTGCTGCCGACCCTGAGCAGGAAGAGCACAGCGTGTCACTGGATCGTGGACGACACGGGATTTTCAAAGAAGGGGGTGCATTCGGTCGGTGTTGCACGCCAGTACTGCGGCCGCCTTGGCAAGACGGACAATTGCCAGGTTGCCGTGAGTTTGTCGATCGCCAACGAACACGGCAGCCTGCCAGTGGGCTATCGGCTGTATCTTCCCGAGCAGTGGGCTCAGGATACTGTGCGGCGCAAGAAGGCAGGCGTTCCGGATCAGGTCGTGTTTCAGACCAAGACAGCGCTGGCCATGGATCAGATCGACAGCGCGCTGGCGACAGGGATTGCGGCAGGCGTCGTGCTAGCCGATGCGGCCTACGGCACCGAGACCCACTGGCGAGACCAGCTCAGCGAACGCGGCCTGCTGTACATGGTTGGCGTCCGCAGCAACACGAAGGTCTGGTGGGGATCGCACCAACCTGCGCCCATGCCGCCAGCCAGCCCTAAGGGCGGTCGGCCCCGCACACGACCGATGCGCGATAGCGCACATGCGCCGATCTCGGTACATGAAGTCGCGCAGAGCTTGCTCGCAAGGACGTATCGGCAGGTCAGCTGGCGCCAGGGCAGCGACGCAACGCTCAGTTCGCGGTTCGCGGCGGTGCGGGTTCGTGCCGCACACAATTGCCAGGCACATGACGAGCAGTGGCTGCTGATCGAGTGGCCGCCGGGAGAGTCCGAGCCCCGCCACTACTGGTTCTCGACGCTACCAAAGCAAACGCCGGTCAAGACACTGGTTGCCACGGCACAAGGCCGATGGCGGATTGAACGCGATTATCAGGAGCTGAAGTCGGAGTTGGGCCTGCATCACTATGAAGGGCGCAACTGGCGTGGTTTTCACCATCACGCCAGTCTGTGCATCGCCGCATACGGGTTCTTGATGCGCGAGCGCCTGCGCAGTAAAAAAAACTCCGTCGCATTCAAGATGCCTGCAGTATCCAAAAGCGTCCGCCCGCGCCGGTCTGGCCCCAATGCAACGTCACCATCCCAACTCGATTGCCACGCTGGCCTTCGGACTGGCTAGGCTGATCGCCAGAAGCCTCCCACACTGCCCGTGTTGCGGGGTCTCACCGTACCAACGGATTCGGATTTAGTAACACAGTAGAACTAAGGAGTTTGCACGGTTTGAATAAGATCGTAAACAGGTTCTTAGAACCTGTTTACGATCTTATTCAAACCGTGCAAACTCCACGAATGCGCGAGAAGAACTATCCAAGTGACGTGAGCCGTGAGCGGTTCGAGCAAATCCGCCCGATTCTGGAGCAAGCCCGCAAGCGCACCAAGCCTGTGACAGTGGATATGTATGAGGTGTGGTGCGCAGTGCTGTATCTGCTACGGACAGGTTGCCCGTGGCGTGCGTTGCCCAGTGACTTTCCGAAGTGGCGCACGGTGCATTCCTACTTTGCCAAGTGGAGCGAAGTGGACGATGAAGGAATGAGCCTGCTGGAGCGGGCGCTTAAAAAATCAGGTTGGCGCGGCCCGCGAGAAACAGGGGCGCAAGGCCTGCAGTACGTTCTTGATCGTGGACGCGCAGAGCGTGAAGAACAGTGATACAGCCGGCCAGAAAGGCTATGACGCGGGCAAGAAGGTATCGGGGATCAAGCGCCACATCGCGGTGGATACGCAAGGCTTTCCACATGCCGTTGCGGTGACCACGGCGGAAGTCACCGATCGTCAAGGTGCGCTGGAGGCATTGAAACGCTGCCGATCGGGTTTAGGTCGGGTGAAACGCCTGCTGTGCGACAGCGGCTACACCGGAGATCCCTTCGCCGAGGGCGTACAGGACATTCTGGGCAAGCATGTCACCGTACAGATTGCCAAGCGCAGCGAGCTGCATACCTTCAAGGTCATGCCCAAGCGCTGGAGTGTCGAACGCAGCTTTGCCTGGCTGGAGAAGAACCGGAGGCTATGGAAGAACTGCGAGCGAAGGCTCAATACCAGCTTGCAGTTCATCCACCTGGCGTTCCTGGCACTGCTGCTCAGGAGATCGTGAACAGGTTCTTAGTAAATCCCAAATTCCTCGGCCGCGATTGGGCGCGGCCGAGGAAGATCAATGCGTCGCTGACTCGACGTCCCCCCATCCTGAGTAGCAGTCGGGTTTAGAGTCCGGGGTTGATGATATCGCTATTGGCCAACTGCTGGGCATAGGCCGCCGGCGTCATTCCGCCGATTGTTTTTTTTGGGGCGGTGTTCGTTGTATTCGCGGCGCCAGCGTTCGATCTCGGTGCGCGCATGCAGCAGCGTTGGAAACCAATGTTCGTTGAGGCATTCGTCGCGTAGCCGGCCGTTGAAGGATTCGACGTAGGCATTCTGGTTCGGCTTGCCAGGCTGGATCTGGCGTAGCTGCACACGATTGGCATGCGCCCAGGCGACCATGGCCTTGCCACAGAACTCCTTGCCATTGTCCGTGCGGATCATCTTCGGCAGGCCACGACTGTGTGCCAACCGATCCAGCACGCGCACAACGCCGTGTCCCGAGATCGCACGCTCCACGTCGATGGCGACCGCTTCGTGGGTTGCGTCGTCCACGATCACCAGGCATTTGATTGCCCTGCCTTCGGCGGTGCGGTCGAACACGAAGTCCATCGACCACACCGGGTTGGCCTTGGTGGGCCGCAGCAACGGCGCACGCTCGCCTAGCGGCACCTTTTTACGCGTGCGGCGGCGGACCTGCAGCTGCTGCTCGCAATACAGCCGCTCTACCCGCTTATAGTTCACGAGACGACCTTCCTGCCGCAGCTTGAGAGAGATCATCCCCACGCCGTAGCGGCGATGGCGATGCGCCAACGCAACACTGTGCTCGCGCAGCTCAACGTTGCGGTCCTCGCGCGGGCAATAGCGCAGCGCACTGGCGCTCATGCCGATCGCTGCCAGGGCGCAGCGCTCGCTGGCGCCACCTGCGTCCACTCGCGCACCAGCGCACGACGCGCCGGTGCGCTCACCATTGTTTTTGCAGCGCATCCTTGATCAGGTCGTTCTGGAACACCTGCTCGGCCAGCAACTTCTTCAGCCGCTTGTTCTCGGCCTCCAGGTCCTTGAGCCGCTTGGCATCGGGCACGCTCATGCCGCCGAACTTGCTGTGCCACAGGTAGTAGGACGCCTCACTGAAGCCATGCCGCCGGCACAGGTCCTTGATCGGCATACCGGCCTCGGCTTCGCGCAGGAAGCCGATGATCTGCTCTTCGGAAAAGCGCTTCTTCACGTCCAATCTCCTCGGGGTAGGGAATTGGACTGCAAACTGAGGTGCTACTCAAAATCGGGGGGGGACGTCGCACGCCGTGATCGAGATTTAGCGCTACCAAGTTTGCCCTTTTTTGGAAGGTGGGAGACCGGCCGACGTGCGTCGATTCCATATTCTTTACTCACGCTTTATGCCAGCACATCGGCGGGTGCCTAGCCCCTTTACGCACCAAAGGCCTACCTTGGCACTCCCGCACTGTGGTGCGTTGAGCCGAACACGATGTGTATCCTGATTTTGCGAGGTCCTCAGGCCGATCCGGCGCCGTTGGCGCCGATGCAGTTGCCTGAGTGTGCTGGGCGTGCGTTGCGCACGTTGGCGTGTGCCGATGTGGATAGCTTGATTGCCGAGCTGCATGCGGCCGGTGGCGATGCCGAGGTGGAGCTGGTGTTGCTGGATTCGGGCGATCTGCCCTTGTCCGAGCGCAGCTGCGCGCTGGCCTTGCGTGCTGCCGTGGACGCGTTGCCCACGCCGTATATCGAGCTGCATACCGATTCCGATCAGGAGCTGGAGCCGTGGCTGCATGCGCAGCATGCGCCGTTGGCGGTGGTGATCACGCCGCACGATGCGCTGCGTGCGTATGCGATGTCGCTTGGCATTGCCGCGCGGTGTCTGCCGTCGATGCACGCGCCGTTGCGCGTTGCTGCCTGAGGAGGACGCCATGTCGATCGTGATCATGCGCGGGCCGGAGGCGGCGATGCCGCTGGTGCGTGGGCCGCAGCCGTTGCCGCGCGCTGTCATTCGCCAATTGGTGGCCTGCGCCGGGGACGCGGGCAAGACCGTGGCCTTGCGTGCCTGTGGTTCGGAACAGGAACTGCTGGATGCGCTGCGTGTGGCCGGTCAGGCGCGGATGGAGATTGCGCTGATCGATCCGGGCAGTTGCGTGGACAGTGCGCGGTTGCATCGCGTGCTCAGAGACCTGCCTTACCCCTATGTCGAAACGCACGACGACAGCGTGGACCGCCCGGAACGCTGCCTGCCGAACGGTCTGGGGCACTGCATCGCCACGGTGCGTGGCTACTGCGCGCAGAGCTATCTGCTGGGGCTGGAGATCGCGCTGGAACATCTGGGCTGCACGGAGATTCAAGGCGATGTCCACGTCGGGACCTGAGCGGCGCCAGCTGCATTACTTCGCCGATTACGAAGGCTATTGCGACGGCCGGCCGGTGCTGTGGGGACAGCTGGCGCATAGCGTGGACGTGCCAGCCGATGGCGAGCTGGATGCCGCCGGTTTGGTGTGCGCGCTGCGCCGGCGGGCGGCCGAGGCGCACGGGTTGGAAGCGGGGCAGATTCGCTTATGCCAGGTCACGCGGCTGTAGCTGCGCGCTTGGAGCAGCGAACGACACGCGTGCGCAGCCACTAGGCAGGGGCGGCCGCTGCTCGGTGCGCCATGTCATTTGTACCCTGCGGTTGCTGCACGCCGTCCGTACCCGACTGGCAACCACTCGCAGCCTTCTGTTTGCCGCACCGTGTTTAGCGCGTGGACGCAGCTTCATCGCTGCAGACGATCCCGCACCGCATTGCGGATCACTCCGTGCGGCGTTTGCAGCCACACCACTCCAACAGCACCCACCGGCACGACACTGCCGCCCGAAGACGGCAGTGTCGTGTTCCAGACAGGACGCGTCACTGCCGTCCTGCGGATCCTGCTGACTTCGCTGCTGTGTTATCCGGCACGAACTTGATCAGCTGGTTGCCGGTGGCGGCGGTGCCGAAGTTGAAGCGGCCGTAGCCGTCGCCCCAGTACAGTGCGCCGTTTGCGATGGCCGGGGAACTGACCACCGAGCCGCTAGCGTCGTAGTTCCACACGGTGGCGCCGGTGTCGGCGTCCAGTGCGACCATATTGCCGGCCATCGAGCCGGCATACAGCAGGTTCGGCGAGGCCGTCAGCGAGCCCTGGCCGCCCGCCGGCACGGTCGGATTCACCGGGTTGATGCCAGGCACCTTGACCTGCCATTTGATCTTGCCGGTTGCCGCGTCCAGCGCGGCCCACGAACCACCGTTATGGGTCTGCACGTTTGCCGGCCCCAATGTGTAGGTGGTGTTGGCGTTGTTGTTGATGGCCACGTAGACCTGCGACTTGTACGGGTCGAACGCGGTACCCCATTCCACGCCACCGGTGGTGCCGCCGGGGCCGACCTGGGTCGACCACACCTTGGCGCCGGTCTTGGCGTCGAAGGCCCAGTAGATGCCGCTCTTCTGACCAGCACCGACCAACTGCTGCAACCTGCCGTTGCCCGGCACGGCAAAAAGTTGCACGCCAGCACCGCCAAAGTCGTAATCCGGGCCGGTCAGGTTGGTTGCCTGCGTGTTGGGGCACAGACCGTTGGTCGGTGCCACGAGGCAGGACAGGTTCCACGCATCGTACCCCTGTGCACGGTTGGCCCAAACCAATTTGCCGGTATCCAGATTCAACGAAATCACCGAGTCGACGTAGTTGTCCGGCGCCATGCAGTTGAGCTCATCCTGCACGGTGATTTCGCTGCCGCGGTAAGAGCGCTCGTTTGAAATGCAGTTACCAACGTCCTGCGGAATGTTGTAGTTGTTGCCAGTGCCGAAATACAGGCGACGGTTGATCGGGTCGATGGCCACCTGGCCCCACACCGATGCGCCGGTGTAGCCCTCGGGCACGTTATAGAACTGCCACACCTTCTTGCCGGTGTTCAGATCCACCGCCACCACGCTGCCGCGGAAACTGAAGGTGTGGTTGGCCGCCAGGTTGCCCCAGTCGCCGGAAGAAACGCCGACGTAGATGCGGTTACCGTAGATGACCGGCGAGGAGGTGATGCGCGCCTGCGGGTTGGCTTCCACCGTGGTCTTCCACAGCAGCTTGCCGGTCTTCTTGTCCAGCGCCAGCAAGGTGCCGGCGACCTGGTCGCCAACGATGATGCTCTTGGCGCTGATGGCCGGCGTGTTGCGCGTCACCGAGTTGGCGTTGCCGGTGTAATCGGACAGTTTGGCCTGCCAGTTCGGCTTGCCGGTTTGCGTGTCCACGCTATACAGCGTGCCGCCCCAGTCGGGCACATACAGCGTGCCGCCTTCGACGCTGGGCGTGGCCGAGATATCGCCGGTGGTGGTCAGCGTCCACGCCGGCTTGAGCGTCTTGGCGGTGGTGCGATTGATCTTCCACTCGCCCGGTGCAAAGCGCGAGTTCAAGTAGCCGCCACCGGCGGTGGTCCAGTTGCTGGGGCTGGCGAAGGGAAGGTCTTGACCGAAGCTGCGCCAGACCTGGCCGGAGCGTGCGAATGCCTCGGTATCCAGGGACGATACCGGCTGTTGCGCGGTGGTGGCGCCAGACTGCGCGAAAGCCACGGCACTGAAGAGCAGGCAAGGAACGAGCGTCAAACTACGTAACCGCAAACGGCGTTTGGGATTGGTCATCACGGCATGTCCTAGATAGAAGGAAGCGTTGGATCCCCCCAGATCTGCTGACAGAAGGATGCACGATTGACGTGACCGCGCAACACCTGCCAGGCGCTGCATTCAGAAATCGCTCGGGTGCGTTTGCATCTGGTATGACCAGCTTGAAAAATTTGCGCTAAATCGGCTCGTTATTCGCACCAATCGTGATGATTCGTCACTATCTTGCGCGATCGCGATAGAAAAAATGATTGATGCGGCCTGGGTTGAATGTGTGCGGATTACAACAGTTTGCAAGAAGTAACCAGGAAATTTCGCGCAACCTTCTGTAGTGGGTTTCTGCTGCGATCGAGGTTGCGATCGAAGACGGCACGACAAGAGTTTGGGCGCGCAATGTGGGGGCATCGCAGCCGATACGCGTAGCGCGCTGTGACGGGTAGACGTCCGCGCTGACCGCCGTGGGCGATTGTGCGGCGCGGCGCTCATGGTGTGGCGTGCGGATGCATGCATGCATGCGGGCGTGGCCCGTACCCTCATCCGCCCCTTTGGGGCACCTTCTCCCGAGGGGAGAAGGCAGTGGCGCGATGAAACCTCTGGCGGCTCAGGTGCCGGCCGCGGAATACGGCTGCATGGAGGCGTCTTGGCTGCGACGAAGCTAGCGTGACAGCAAGCACACCAGGCGGCGTTGCATCGTGTGCCCTGTCTGCGTGCACTGCGTTAACGATGCGCAAGACGTCATTGATCTGACGTATTGCCCATCGAGACACAGCAGCGGCAGCATCGTGACGCACAACGCACAACGCACAACGCACAACGCACAACGCACAACGCACAACGCACAACGCACAACGCACAACGCACAACGCACGCAACTGCACTAAGCGGAAATCACCTCACGCTTCATGCAAGTCATCTGCGCCGACCTACACGCGCTCCGACGCGCGTGAAGCATGTTGCAGTGCAGCGGGATCGATCGTTGCCAGCTGGGCGATCGCGTCCTGCACCACGGCAGCAACGCTGGCATCCACCTCCACCGAGACCACATCCGCTTCGTCCAGCGGCAATTCCAGCGTTTGTATCTGGCTGTCGAGCAACATGGGGGGCATGAAGTGGCCAGCGCGGGCGCTCAGGCGGGCGGCGATCACGTGCGGGCCTGCGTGCAGGAACACGAAGCGCATCGGCACGCCGCTGTTGCGCAACAATTGGCGATGCGCGCTGCGCAAACCGGAGAAGGCCAGTACCACCGATTCGCCAGCCTGTACGCAATCGCGCAGCGTCGCCGATAGCAGTTCCACCCATGGCAGACGCATCGCATCGGTGAGCGGTTGGCCGGCCGCCATCTGCGCGCGCGCTGCCACGCTGTGATAGTCGTCGGCATCCAGAAAACGGAAGCCGTAATGCGCTGCAAGTGCCTGCGCAATGGTGGTCTTGCCGCTACCCGACACGCCCATCACCACGATGGCAAGCGGTGAAGCGGACGCGGGCGTGGCGTGTGTCGCGGTGTCCATCACGTCAGGTTATATCTCTGGATCGATTCGGCATTCGAGCGGATTTCACGTTGGCGGCAGCCGATGCGTGGTGTAGCGTCGGCGCTCCTCGCCAGGTGCGCGGGCACCCAGCGTAACGGCGTGTTCGGCCGAGTACAACGCATTTGAAGGTGTGTCGATGACGTCATCGCCCGCAACGTCTCCTGCATCGGCGCGCCTGCGCTGGCGCGAAAAGCTGGGCTATGGCGCCGGCGATCTGGGTCTGAATCTGTACTGGGCCAACATCTCGGCGTTCTTGCTGATCTTCTATACCGACACCATGCACCTGCCGGCTGCGGCGGTCGGCACCATGATCCTGTTGACCAAGATTGCCGATGCGATTGCCGATCCGGCGATGGGCGCGCTGGCCGACCGCACGCGTAGCCGGCTCGGCACGTTCCGCCCGTATCTGCTGTGGGGCGCGTTGCCGATGGCGGCTACCGGTGTGCTTGCTTACACCATGCCGGATCTGGATCAACACGGGCGCATGTGGTGGGCCACCATCACCTTCCTGGTGATGATGCTGGCGTACACAGTGGTGAGCATTCCGTATTCGGCGTTGTCGGGCGTGATCACCGCCGACAGCCAGCAGCGTACCGGTCTCATCAGCCTGCGTTTCATCGGCGCGTTTGCAGGCACCACCTTGGTCAATTACGTCACGATGGATTTGGTGCGCTGGTTCGGCGCAGGCAACGATGCGCTCGGATGGCAGCGCACGATGATGCTGTATGGCGCAGTGGCGCTGCTGTTATTGGTCACTGTGGCGCTGACCACGCGCGAGCGCGTGCAACCGCCGCCGCAACAACGCACACCGATTCGTCGCGACATCGCCGACCTGCTGCAGAACAAACCGTGGTGCGTCCTGTTCGTGCTGTCGTTGATCATCATGATCACGATCACCATGCGCGGCGGTGCGGGCGTGTACTACCTCAAGTACTACGTACAACGCGCGGATTTGGTCGGCCTGTTTCTGGGCAGCTATTCGGTGGCCTTGGGCGTGGGTGCGGCAATCACGCCGCTGCTGACGCGGCGCTGGGACAAGCGCCAGCTGATGTTCTGGCTGATGGTGCTGGTCGGCCTGCTGAGCTGTTCGATGTGGTTCGTGCCGGCCGATGCGGTGTGGGCCGTGTTTGTCTTGAACATGCTGATCGGGCTGGCGCTGGGGCCGAAATCGCCATTGGCGTTTTCGATGTATGCCGATAGCGCCGACTACACCGAATGGCGCACCGGCCGCCGTGCCACGGCGATGACGTTTGCGGCTGCGACATTTTCGCAAAAGCTTGGCGGCGCGTTGGCCTCGGCCGGCATTGCCTGGGTGCTGGCTGCGATGGGCTATGTCGCCAACACCGCGCAGTCCATCGGGTCGTTGACCGGCATCGTGCTGCTGCTGACAGTGATTCCTGGTGCGGTTGCGCTGCTGGCGGCCTGGACCATGCGTTTTTATCCTCTGGACGACGGGCTGTTGAACCGCATCCAGCATGAACTGGCCGCGCGCAAGCGCGACGAACAGGAGCACCTGTGACCGTGTCTGCAACGCCTCTTGCTGGTTCCGACGATCTGTCCACCTTGCTGGCACCCAGTGCCGACGGTGCGCGCTACGCGCTCTATAGCCCCACCGCCATGCCCAATGCCGGCGGCTTTTTGTGGAACCGCCGCATGATGCTGCAGCTGACCTGCCGCGGTTATGCCACCGGCCAGTTCATGCAGCCGGAGCCATCGAAATACGCGCACGCGCCGATGCTAGAAGCACGCAATTTCATGATGCCGGAGCAGCCGTACTATGCGCATCATCCCGGGCGCTTTTTCTATCTCAAGGACGAAGACACCGGCGCGTTGTATTCGGTGCCGCATGAACCGGTGCGCGCGCAGCCGCAAGCGTTTGAATTCTCTGCGGGCAAGCACGATGTGCGCTGGCGCGTGCGTCACGACGACATCGTGGTGGAGTTGTGCGTGTCTCTGCCCACCGACGATGCGGTGGAGCTGTGGGAATGCCGTGTGCACAACGTGTCCGCGCGCGCGCGCAGGCTGAGCCTGTATGCCTATTTTCCGGTCGGCTACATGTCGTGGATGCATCAATCCGGCGGTTACGATCCGGCCTTGGGCGGGATCGTCTGCCGCAGCGTGGCGCCGTATCAAAAGGTGGACGATTACTTCCGCCAGCGCGATTTCAAGGACTGCACCTTCCTGCTGCACGAGCAGACGCCGGTGGCCTGGGACGCGCAGCAGATGGCGTTCGAAGGCGAGGGTGGTTTGCACGCGCCATCGGCTGTGCAGGCCGAGCAGCTGGGCAACCATGCTGCGCATTACGAAACGCCAGCCGCCGCATTGCAATACCGGCTGACACTGGACGCCGATGCCGCCAGCGTCCACCGCTTCGCATTCGGGCCGGCCAAGGACGACGCCGACATCGCCGCGCTACGTGCGCGCTACCTGTCCGAAGCCGGCTTTGCCCAAGCCGCGCGTGAGTATGCGCACTATCTGCAGGCCGGCCAGGGGTGCGTGCAGATCGCAACACCCGATGCGGCACTGGACAATCTGGTCAACCACTGGTTGCCGCGTCAGGTGTTCTATCACGGCGACGTCAATCGCCTGACCACCGATCCGCAGACGCGCAACTATCTGCAGGACCATATGGGCATGGCCTATCTGCAGCCAGCCACCGCACGCGCGGCGTTGCTGCATGCCTTGTCGCAGCAGGAACCCAGCGGCGCAATGCCGGACGGCATTCTGTTGGTGGAAGGCGCCGAGCTGAAATACATCAACCAGGTGCCGCATACCGACCACTGCGTGTGGCTGCCGATCTTCCTGAGCGCGTATCTGGCCGAAACCGGCGATGCCAGCATCCTGGACGCGATCGTGGAAACCCACGACGGGCAGCGCCTGAGTGTGGCTGATCGGTTGGATGCGGCGATGCAGTGGCTGCTGGATGCGCGCGATGCGCGTGGTCTGAGTTTTATCGCGCAGGGCGATTGGTGCGACCCCATGAACATGGTCGGCTGGCGCGGCAAGGGGGTGTCCGGCTGGCTCACCGTCGCCACCGCGTATGCATTGCGCTTGTGGTCGGAGATCTGCAGCGCGCAGGGCCGCAGCGCGCAGGGGCAGACATTCGGTGAGGCAGTTGCCGCCATCAACGCCGATGCCAATCGTGAGTTGTGGGATGGCAACTGGTACGCACGTGGCATCACCGACGACGGCGTGCGTTTCGGCATCGCGGAGGATGTGGAGGGGCGCATCTATCTCAATCCGCAGAGTTTCGCGCTGCTGGCCGGTACTGCCGATGCGGAGCAACGTGCGGCGCTGCTGGAGGCGGTGCGCGAGCAGCTGCACACGCCGTATGGCCCGGTGATGCTGGCGCCGGCGTACACGCATATGCGCGACGACGTCGGCCGGCTGACGCAGAAGTGGCCGGGCGCAGCGGAAAACGGTGCGGTGTACAACCACGCGGCGGCATTCTATTTGTACAGCCTGTACCAGATCGGCGAAGCCGACCGCGCCTGGGAGATCCTGCGCGCCCTGCTGCCAGGGCCGACACGCGAGGATGTACTGCAACGCGGGCACCTGCCGGTGTCGTTGCCCAACTACTACCGCGGCGCATGGCATCAGTACCCGCGCACGGCCGGGCGTTCGAGTCAGTTGTTCAACACCGGCACGGTGGCGTGGGTGTATCGCTGCGTGCTGGAAGGGTTATTTGGCCTGGTCGGCGAGGGCGATGCGCTGGCGATTCGTCCGCAGCTGCCATCGCACTGGCCGCACGCGCGTGCGACACGTCAGTTCCGTGGTGCGGACTTCGAGGTCACGCTGATGCGCGAGGCGGGCCGCACTGCGATGCAGGTGCTGGTGGATGGCGAGGTCTGTCCGGATCGGCGCATCGGCAACATCGTGGGTGGGCAGGTGTATCGGGTCGAGGTACGGCTGCCGGGATGAGGCTGGGGTCGGCCGGCGTTGCGGCAAGGTCCGTCCCGACGTAACCAATGGTTGCCAAGAAGCAGCTGGAGAGCGTCCTGGATGCTCTCCAGCCCGCCTTTCGTCAGCGTGTTGGCGCCGGCCCCAGATAGGACGCTGGCACCGGCACAGTGCTCAGCACGAGCTTCTCCAGAACGATGTTGTCGTCGATCCTGAAGACCTTGATCGTGTGCCGCCCCCTGGCCACCGCGCCCATCTGCGCCGACACGAATACCGCATTGTCCCGTACCGCGGTTGCCCAGGCTTTTTCAGCCGGCGTGTTCTTCGCCCCGCCGGCCGGTTGCAGGGCTGAGCTAACCGTGGTCACCGGGCCATCGTCGATGGACACGCCGAGCCGGAGCGGCCCGCGGTTGGACGTATCCAATGTGGGCGCAAGATACAGGCCGAGCGTCGCAGGGCCCGGTGTGGTGACCACCACGTCGTACTCCACTGCGACACGGTCTTCGGCCGTCGTGGCGGGCTTGCCCTGCGGCAGCGCGACCAGGGCGCCTTGCGTGCGTCCCAGCGCGGGGATGGCGGTCCATTGCAGCCCCTTGTTGGCGATCGCCCGCGAGAACATGGGCGCTTCGAGCGCGATCACCCCCGGCGTTTGCGCGGCAGGCGGTGCGAACGCGATAGAGCGTGCGATCCGGTCGGGCGGTGTGTCGCTGCCAACACGGCTGATCGATGGCATCGACTGCTGGGTGGGGTCGTTCCAGATCACATAGCTCATGTGGACCTGGTTCATCATGCCGTCCCATTTGCCGCCGTTGATCGCGTGATAGCGCTGTGTCAGTGCCTTGTCTCGCTCGAAGGTGGTTTCGACCATGTCGGCGAACACATTGGCACGTGCATCGTTGCGTGCGGCCAGGCGCTTGTTCCATGCGGCCGCGTAATAGAGCTGGTAAAGAGTGGAGACTGCCGCGATCGGATACTCGATCAGTTGGTAATAGGCATCGTGCTGGTCGGCCGGCAAGCCTGCCTTGACGCCGAGCATGCGCTGTTCGAGTGCCTGCCATTCGGCAACGATGGCGCCGAACTCACCGCCATCCAGCGTGGCCGGCGCACCTTCGCCCAGGGCGAAGCTGTCCTGATCGACCAATTCCGGCTTTCTCCGTGCAACCAGCATGCTGTAGCGGGTGATCAGCTCTCCGATGCGTGCGGCATGCGCCGCGTCGAACGATGCCTGCGCCCATTGCTGCGGATACGCCGCAAGTGCGCCGGGCGTCATCGCCTCCGGGTTCCAGGCCATCTTCAGGAAAAAACTCAGCGGATATTCCATCGGTTTGATATCGCCGACGTTGACCACCCACAGCTGCCGTGCGCCGCGCTGATAGGCCAGATCCATCTGCTGCCAGATCTTTTCGATCTGATTGGTATTGATCCATTTGTAGTTGCGTGGCGCCCCGACATAATCGAAGTGGTAGTACACGCCATAACCGCCGGTGCGTTGCAGGTCGGCGACAGGAAGGCGGCGAATCTGGCCCCAGTTATCGTCGGAAAACAGCAGGGTGACATCGTCGGGAACCCGCATTCCGTGGTCGTAGTAGTCCTGCACTTCCTTGTAGAGCGCCCAGACCTGCGGCGTCTGCGCGGCCGGTGCCTTCGTCACGTCGGCAATGATGGCGCGCTGGTCTGCCACGACCTGTTCCAGCACATGGCTGGCCGTGCTTTCGGCCATCGGTTCGTCGCCATCGCCGCGCATGCCGACGGTCACCAGGCTGTCGTAGCGCTGGCCGCCGCCCTTGGACATCATCCGCGCAATGCCGCCCTTCCAGAACGCGCGCAGATTGGCTGCATTGCTGGTGTAGTCCCAGGCACCGCCGCTGTTGGGGATGCTCTTGAGATGCCACTCCTTCTGCGCGCGCATCATCGGCTCGTGATGGGAGGTCCCCATGACGATGCCCATCTGGTCGGCCAGCACCATGTTGTTGGGATCGTCGACATTGAATGCCTTGCCCCACATCGCCGGCCACAGATAGTTGGCCTTCATGCGAAGGCCCAGTTCGAAGACATGCGCATACATCTTCGAATTGACGCCGCCGAATTTCTTCATCGCCCAGCCCTTCAAGGCTGGATCTTCGTCATTGATGAAGAAGCCGCGGTAGCGCACCTTCGGCGCATCCGACACGCTGCCGCGGGTGATGAACAGGTTGGAGCGATGCGCTGTTGCGACGTCGGCAAACCAGTACCAGGGCGACACGCCAATCTTCTCTGAAACATCGTAAGTGCCGAAGACCGCGCCACGGCGATCGGCACCGACAATGACAAGCGCGCGATCGATCTGCGCGGTGGGGCGGTCGACGACAATCTGTGTGTACGCCTCCCAGCGCTGCAGCAACGCGCGCTTGTCGATTTTCCCGGCGGCAATGAGCGTATCGATGATCGGGCTCTGGCCGAGGGTGCCAACGATCACAGCCGTTCCGCGCACGGAAGCCAGATCGGTCGTCACGCCACTGTTGCGGCCTGCGACCCGTTGCAGATCGGTCGCGAAATTGTCGGCGACCGAGCGTACGGCGGGATCGGCTGACGCATCGACCACGACCGTGGCCGGCACCTCCGAGCGGATCAGCGCGACTGCGCCGGCGCTATCGCGTTCGCACACCGACACCGGCGTGGTGCAGGCCCAGACACCGTCGGCGGCGAACAGGCCGACCGCGATGATCAGCAGGGATCGCACGCGCGACGGCGCAATTGACGAGGTCTGTGTTCTTGCTGGAACGGACATGGGCTCTCCAGGCATGCGGTGCTGAGTTCTGGATGGATGTGGCGCGACGCATGTATCGACTGCGGTTGCGAGAGAAGGGTGGGCCGATTCACTGCGGCGGCATGTACTACGCCTGCACATGTGCCGCGCTCCATCGCCCTGCGATGACAGCCCACCGCGCAGAGGTGACTGTCATGCTTGAAATGCAGCGGTCGCTGGCATCACGCCGATGCCGCGGACGACAGCGTTGCATGGCGATAGCCGCGCCATGCCGACCGACATCGCGCACTGAACCGTTTCGGCACATCGTCCGATTCAAGGTGGACAGACAGTATGCCGTGATAGCGCTAACATCAAGCGTGCTGGCAAGCGCGGCTGCGATATGTGCGCGGCATATGTCGCCAGGCGGTTGCTGCGTCCTGCGTTTATGGTCGTGCAGCACCGTTGGCTGCCATTGGCGCCGCGCGTTGTGACTGTCCTGGCACGTGCGCACAGGCTGCGGGTCACCGCAGCGGTGACGGCCTTCCGTCCACAAGCTGACCGCAGCCCGCAGCCCGCACGTGTTTGCTGCCCGTCTGCGATGATCGATGTCCAGCAACAACTGCGGCGCGTCCGTACAGCGCCGTGAGCGGTGCGGCAGGCGAGACACGGACGCCGCCGCAACCCATGCGGCCAACGCGTGCCCGGCGCCGCATGCCGCGCGCGCAACGCGCGCCTGCGCGCCTGCGTACACTTCACGCTTGGCACTGCGCCGTGCAGGAGGACATGTTGGTCTCGAGCTGGATCCTGCTGCTGGTTTCCATCGGCTACGCAGCCCTGCTGTTCGGGGTGGCGTGGTGGGGCGACCGCCGTCCGCTGTACCCGGAGCGGCCGTGGCTGCGGCCGGCGGTCTATAGCCTGGCATTGGCGGTGTACTGCTCGTCGTGGACCTTCTACGGGGCGGTGGGCTCGGCGGTGCGCAACGGCATCGGCTACCTGCCGATCTATCTGGGCCCGCTGCTGTTGCTGCTGTTCGGCTGGCGCATCATCGAGCGCCTGGCGCTGATCGCCCGCGCCGAAAACACCGTGTCCATCGCCGATGTTATCTCCTCGCGCTATGGCCGTTCGCGCCGGCTGGCGGCGTTGGTGGCGGTGATCGCGCTGGTCGGCATCATTCCGTACCTGGCGCTGCAGTACAAGGCGGTGGCGATGAGCCTGGAGGTATTGACCGGGCATAGCAGCGCCGGGCGCGGCATCTTCGCCGACCCGGCGTTGTACGTGGCATTGCTGATGGCCTTGTTCGCCACCCTGTTCGGTACCCGCCAGGTGGATGCCACCGAGCACCACCGCGGCATGATGCTGGCGATCGCGCTGGAGTCGGTGATCAAACTGGTCGCCATCGTGGCGGTGGGGTTGTTCGCGTGGCTGTGGTCGAGCGACCACCAGCCGCATATCGCCGATTCTGCGCGCACGCTGTTCGAGCACACGCCTTCGGTGGGCTTCATCTCGCAGACGCTGCTGAGTTTTCTGGCGGTGATCTGCCTGCCGCGTCAGTTCCATGTGGCGGTGGTCGAATGCAGCGACGTGGGCGATATACGCCGCGCGCGGTGGTTGTTCGGCGCCTATCTGGTGATCATCTCGGCGATGGTGGTGCCGATCGCCTCGGCCGGCATCGCGCTGTTCGGCAAGGGCAGTGCGGTGGTGGACGATGCGGTGGTGCTCGCCCTGCCGCTCAGCCAGGGCAATACCGTGCTGGCGCTGGTGGCCTACGTGGGCGGGTTCTCAGCCGCCACCGGCATGGTGATCGTGGCCAGTATCGCGTTAGCCACCATGGTCAGCAACGACCTGGTGATGCCGGTGCTGCTGCGTCGCCGTGGCAGCGCCGATGCACGCGCGGCGGTGGCCTCGCGCGTGTTGTGGATTCGTCGCGTTGCCATCTTGCTGCTGGCGCTCACTGCCTATGGCTACCACCGCAGTGTCGCCAACGACACCACCTTGGCTGCTTTTGGGTTGATGGCATTTGCCGCAGTGGCGCAGTTCGCGCCGGGCGTGATCGGTGGGTTGTATTGGCGTGGGGCCAGCCGCAAGGGCGTGGAGACCGGCATGGTGCTCGGCTTCATGACCTGGATCTACACGCTGCTGCTGCCGGCCGCCACGCGCGCCGGTTGGCTGCAGCCGGAATGGCTGGTGGACGGGCCGTTCGGCATCGCTTGGCTTCAGCCGCAGCAGCTGTTCGGGATGCGCGGCTGGGATCCGCTCGCGCACGGCACGTTCTGGTCGTTGTTGATCAACGTCGGCGCGATGATGCTGGTGTCCGCACGCTGGCGTCCCGGCGTGGACGAGCGGCTGCGTGCAGCGCCGTTTCTGGACCCGTACGCGCAGCGCCCGGCGGTGGCCGGCGACTGGCCGGGGCATGTGCGCGTGGCCGATCTGCAGGCGTTGGCCGAGCGCGTGGTGGGTGAGCGGCATGCGCATCGCGCCTTCGTCGATCAAGCGGCGCTGCTGGAGCGCGAACTGCAGCCCAGCGTGGTCGCCGACCGCGCCTGGGTGCAGTTCACCGAGCGCTTGCTGGCCGCTTCGATCGGTGCGGCCTCTGCACGTTTGGTGCTGACCAGCCTGTTGCGCGGTTCGGGCATGGAACTGGGCGAAGTGGTGGCGGTGCTGGATGAAGCCGGCCAGGAGTTGCGCTTCAATCGCGAAATTCTGTCCACCACGCTGGAAAACATCAGCGCGGCGGTCAGCGTGGTCGACCCGGACATGCGGTTGACTGCGTGGAATCGGCGTTACCAGCAGCTGTTCGGGTATCCCGATGGCATGTTGTATGTGGGCCGCCCGGTGGCCGATCTGATCCGTTACAACGCCGAGCGAGGCGAGCTGGGCGAGGGCGATATCGAAGACCAGATCGACCGCCGTATCCGGCATATGCGCGCCGGCTCGCCGCATGTGTTCGAGCGCACCCGCAGCGACGGCAAGGTGATCGAAATGCGCGGCCAGGCGCTGCCGGGGGGCGGGTACGTCACCAGCTATAACGACATCACCGACTACAAGCGCGCCGAACGCGCCTTGCTGGATGCCAACGAAAATCTCGAACAACGCGTGGCCGATCGCTCGCGCGAAGCCGAGCTGGCGCAGCAATCCAAGACCCGCTTTCTGGCGGCCATCAGCCATGACGTGTTGCAGCCGCTCAATGCCGCGCGTCTATTCGCCTCGGCCTTGCGCGAGAGCCACCAGAACAACGAAGAACAGCGCCATCTGGCCGAACGTGTGGATGCCTCGTTGCGTGCGGCCGAAGAACTGCTCGACGGCTTGCTCGATGTCTCGCGCCTGGATGCCGGCGGATTACGTCCCACAGTCGAAGGTTTCGACGCCAGCGCACTGATGCACGAACTGGCCGCGCAATATGCGCCGGTGGCGGCCAGCCGCGGTCTTCGTCTGCAGGTGCATAGCCGCCCGATCTGGGTGCGCAGCGACCGCCGTCTGCTGCGCCGGGTGATGCAGAACTTCCTGGCCAATGCGCTGCGCTACACGCGCCAGGGCCGCATCGTGCTGGGCATGCGCGGGCGTGGGCAGCAGGTGGAGCTGCAGGTGTGGGACACCGGCCCGGGCATTCCCGAGCACCATATGCGGCAGATCTTCGAAGAATTCCGCCGCTATCAGCAGCCCTTCGATTGGGGTGAGCAGGGCCTGGGATTGGGCTTGTCGATTTGCCAACGCATCTCGCGCCTGCTCGATCACGACTTGAGCGCACGCAGCCAGGTCGGCCGCGGCAGCATGTTCTCGATTCTGCTGCCGCGTGTGGCGCCGGTGCCGGTGACGCTGCTGTTGCCGGCGACGGTCGCGCGTGCATCGCCCAGTGGCGATTCGCTGGCCGGCTTGCGTGTGCTGTGCGTGGACAACGACCGTGAAATTCTCGACGGCATGCGCGCACTGCTCGGCCGCTGGCAGGTGGAAGTGATCACCGCCAGCACGGTGGATCAGGCGCTGGAACGTGCCCGCGAACAGCCGGACCTGATGCTGGTGGATTACCACCTGCACGACCGCATGGATGGATTGGACACGCTCGATGCCGTGCAAGCCGCCGCACCCGCACCGATCGCCGGCGCCTTGCTCACCGCCGACGGCCGCGACGAACTCAAGCAGCTCGCGCGCGAACGTGGTTATCGCTTGCTGACCAAACCGGTGAAACCGGCATCGCTACGTGCGTTTTTGAGTGCGCATCACGATGCGAAGAAACGCTGACGGATGCATCTCCGCCATCGCCCCGACGTGCCGGGATGCACGCGGCATCCATTACACGGGCGCTGCATGCCACGATGCCTATCGTGTGCGGGTCGCCATCCCATACAGCGTAGGAGCGCATCCGGGCGCGCGAGGCTGTATCGATAACGCCTCATCGCACCCAGGTGCGCTGCTACGGGAGCCGCCGTGCGCTTACGTGGCGGCGCCCAGGTGTTCGTACAGAATCACGCTGCCGACGATCACCAGAATCAATCCACCCAGAATTTCGGCGCGCTTGCCGATCAGATTGCCGAGCGCGCGGCCCAGCATCACGCCTGCGGTGACCATGCTGAAGGTGCACAGGCCCACCACTACCGCCACCACGCCGATGTGCACATCGAGAAACGCCAGGCTGACGCCGACCGCCATCGCATCGATGCTGGTGGCAAAACCGGTAGTGGCCAAGCCCAGCAAGCCATGCCGTTTCGGCGTCTTGGCCTCCGCATCGTTGGCATCGTCCGGCCCATTGCGCAGGCCGGCGATCATCATATGCGTGCCCAATGCACCCAGCAGCACGAAGGCGATCCAGTGATCGTAGGCAGACAAATAACTGGATGCGGCACGGCCCAGCACCCAGCCGATTACCGGGGTGATCGCTTCGATACAGCCGAAAATCAAACCGGCGCGCAGCGCATCGCGCCACTGCGGTTTGCGCATCGCCGCGCCCTTGCCGATCGCCGCGGCAAACGCGTCGGTGGACATCGCAAAACCGATCAACACAATGGAAAAAGGAGACATCGACACTCTCGGGTTGGGCACGCTCACAACGGCATGCGCCCGCGCCAACCGTCGTCGTGCACGCATGCCGCTGGTCTCGCCAGACCGAAACTGGTTGCCTGCACCACGGCGCACTGGCCGAGTATGTTGATACAGGCGCTTTCGATGGACGAAAGCAGGCTACTCCCCAAGGGGCGAGCAGTGTAACAACGCAAAACCGGTTTTCGCGCTTCTTGCCCTTACGCGAAGGTCAGTCTGATCTTTATAGCCTTGGCTATTGCCGGGTGCGAGACAGGCTGTTGTTGTCTGAGATAGCGGTGAACGCTCGCCAGACGCGTCTGGGCGGGTTCAGTCCATGTCCGCGGCTAGCCTGGGCTAGGGCCTGTTAACATTAATGTCTCGAGCGATTAAACTATTGGGCATGGAGATCACGCCAGCACAATTTGCACTCATCGAGCATTGCCTACCTTTGCAACGCGGCAATGTCAGCATGACCAACCTGCAGGTAGTCAACGCCCTTCTTTACGTCGCAGAGCATGGCTGCAAATGGCGCGGTCTGCCCGAGCGCTTTGGCAACTGGCATACGGTGTACACGCGCATTAACCGTTGGGCCAAGTCCGGTGTGCTGGACCGGATGTTCGCCCAATTGCAGACCTGCCAGATCGTGCGCATCAAAATCGAAGCGGTCTCGCTGGACTCCACCAGCATCAAGGTGCATCCGGATGGCACTGGCGCATTAAAAAAAACGGCCCACAATCCATCGGGAAATCGCGCGGCGGATGGAACACCAAAATTCATATGGTTGCCGCAGATGCTCGAACAGCCATCACGTTCGGATTGACGCCTGGCAACGCACCTGACGCACCCGCAGGCCGCGCGTTGCTTGAACACCTGGGGCCAGTGGAGCGGCCGGTTCATCTGCTGATGGATCGCGCTTACGAAGGCAATGAAACCCGCCAGTTGGCGCTCGATCTTGGCTTCGTGCCGGTGGTTCCACCCAAGTCCAATCGGGTCGATCCTTGGGAGTACGACAAGGAAATGTACAAGCGGCGCAACGAAGTGGAGAGGCTGTTCCGTCGCTTGAAGGGCTACCGACGGATTTTCACGCGCTTCGAGAAGCTGGATGTCATGTTCCTTGGATTCCTCAGCTTCGTTCTGGTCGTTGATGGGCTTCGGATGTGTTAACAGGCCCTAATGCGATGAACGGTCAGGCTCATACAGGCCGCTGCCGTGCCCGTGATGAAGCACCCAGCCCTGCGTTGTCTAGCGGGGTGCTGCGGCCGGCAATCGGCACGCTGCAGTGACTGCAGGACTCAATGTCCTAGCGCGCGGGGCGGGTGGTACATCAAGGCCTCGGAGATTTCGGCGGTGGCGGCGCACAGGGCCTGCAAGGCCGCTTGCGGATTCACCAGCTCGGGGCGGCGTTCGATGAAGGGCACCGTCAGCGTGTAGGTGGCGCTGCCGTCTTGCAGGATCGGAGCGGTCAGGTCGACCACGCCCACCACTGCCTCGCTGGCATGCATCGCATAGCCATCGTTGCGGGTTTGCTGTGCATCCTCAAGAAACCGTGCGCGGTCGTAGGCCACGTCGCTGGTATCCAGCGCATTCAGCCAGCGTGCCTGCACATCGGGTTGCTGGAAGGCGAACAGCACTAGCCCGGAAGTGGAATGGGCCAGCGGGCGGCGGTGCCCGGGGCGCACGACCAGGCCCAGGTCGCTTGGGACGTCCATCTGGGCGATCACCACGATCTGGTCGCCTGAAGGTGCCACCAGGTGGCAGGGCTGGCAGATCGCGTCGGCCAGCCGGCGCATCACCGGCAACGCGGCTTCGGTGACGTTCTGCACCTGCGGCTGCTGCATGCCAAGCATGAACAAGCGGTTGCTCAGCACGTAGTCGCCATCGGCATCGCGCATCAGGTAGCCGCGTTCTTCCAGCACCTGCAGCATGCGGAAGATCTCTCCGCGCGAGCGCCCCACACCTTGCGAAATCGCGCCCATGCTCATCGGGTGCGCGTCGCGCGCCAGCAGCTCCAGGATGTCCAGGCCCTTGTCCAGGGCCGGCGCGCGGTACTTGGCGTGTTCGGTGCTCATCCGTTTGCAGGTCCGGGCAAGGTGCGGCGCGCCAGGGTACAGGCAACGCGGGGTGGGGGTCAGGTGGCGCGTGTCAGTGCAAATATAAACAAAGATTTTATATTTGCATGGAGCTGGCCTGCGCAGTACGCTCGCCCGATTGCAAAGCAAGCGCCACAGCCTTGGGAGGGGAACGGTCGCATGCATCAAAGTGACATTGCCGCGTCACCGCGCGGCAACCTGGCGCGTACCGCCATGGTTCCCCTGTTGTTGGTCGTCAGCCTGTTCTTTTTATGGGGCATGGCCAACAACCTCAACGACATCCTGATCAAGCAGTTCAAGAAGGCCTTCGAACTGACCGACCTGCAGGCCGGGCTGGTGCAGAGCGCCTTCTACATGGGCTATTTCATGTTTGCGATGCCGGCGGCGATGTTCATGCGCCGCTACAGCTACAAGGCGGCGGCGGTGCTGGGCCTGCTGCTGTACGCGTGCGGCGCGTTCGTGTTCTATCCGGCCGCGCAGGTGCACACCTACTGGCTGTTCCTGCTGGCCTTGTTCGTGATCGCCAGCGGGCTGGCGTTTCTGGAAACCACTGCCAACCCGCTGGTGACCGTGCTTGGCCCAGCCGATGGCGCGGCACGGCGTTTGAACCTGGCGCAGGCGTTTAACCCGTTGGGGTCGATCACCGGGGTGCTGGTCGGTCAGCACTTCATCTTCTCCGGCGTGGAACGCACCCCAGCCGAGTTGGCGGCAATGGCGCCGGCCGCGCGCGAGGCGTTCTTCGCCACCGAATCGTCGGCCGTGCAGATGCCATACCTGATCATCGGTGCGGTGGTGGTGCTGTGGGCGATCCTGATTGCGCTGGTGCGCTTTCCCACCAGCGCGCCGGATGCCGATGCCGGCGTGGCGCCAAAGCGCGCACGTTTCAGTGAATTGCTGGGTAACCGCTTGTTCGTATTTTCGGTGGTGGCGCAGTTCTTTTACGTGGGCGCGCAGGTCGGCATCTGGAGCTATCTGATCCGCTATCTGCAGGATGCGGTGCCCGGCACGCCGGAAAAAACCGCGGCCACGTATCTGACCATCTCGTTGGTGTTGTTCATGGCCGGCCGCTTCATCGGCACCGCGCTGCTGCGCTATCTGGCGCCGGCCAAGCTGCTAGCCAGTTTTGCGGTGATCAATCTGATCTTGTGCGCGGTGGCCATCGCGCTGCCTGGCTGGACCGGGTTGTATGCGCTGGTGGCAGCCAGCGTGTTTATGTCGGTGATGTTCCCGACCATTTTTGCGCTGGGCCTGGACGGCATGCATGACGATGCCCGCAAGCTGGGGTCGTCCCTGCTGGTGATGTCCATCATCGGCGGGGCGTTGCTCACTGCGGTGATGGGCGCGGTATCCGACATGGCCGGCATCCACTGGGCATTGGTGGTGCCGGGTGCGTGCTTTGCGGTGATCTTGTTGTTTGCGTTGCGCGCACGCCGCGCGGCGCCCGTGATTGCAGGAGCCTGAGCATGCCGCGTCTTTGTTATGTGCTGGATCTACACGACGATGCGGCGTTGATCGCCGAATACGAGCGTTGGCATCAGCCCACCGAGGTATGGCCGGAAGTGGTGGCTTCCTTGCAGCAGGCCGGCATTCTGGAACTGGAGATCTTTCGCAGCGGCGATCGGCTAGTCATGCTGATGGACGTGAGCGAGCACTACGACCCGGCCGCCAAAGCGGCGCGCGATGCGGCCGATCCGCGCATCCAGGCATGGGAAGCGCTGATGTGGCGGTTTCAAAAGCCGCTGCCGGGCAGTGCGCCCGGGGAAAAATGGCGGCATGCAGGGAAGATTTTTGCGCTGAGCAGGGCGATTGAAGCGCAGCGCTAGCAATTTTTCCGTAGTGCCTGATATTGCGAATGGGCTGATGACGCAATCGCGCGTTACGCGCCGCGTGTTCTGGATGCGCAGGGCGGTGGACATTCAACAGGGAATCGTTCTACTCCCTTGCGGCATGCCGCGTCTGCGCGCGTGTCGCTGCCGGGCGCTCATGCCGGTGCGCGCGCATTGCCCATGCTTCAACCAAGAGTAGCCAACAGCATGTCTGCGCAGCAGCGGTGCGGGCGCGGCTGTGTTCGGAACTGCACACGTAGAAGGCGATGAGTCCCCGCAGTGCATACCATCCAAACGACTGCTCGCTACAGCTAAGTGGTCGCCCCTGCAAAACCCCGCGACCCCGCATGAACACAGGGTTTGCGGCGTTACAGCAGGGGCGCCGATCCCTCACAATTGGTCTATCAGCATCTGATTCCTGGGAGTTTTACCGATGGCCTACACCCAGAACGCCGACTTCTTCCGCCAGCCCTTGGCCGAGATGATCGATCCGCGCCACCCGCTGGCGGTGCTGGCCCGTCGGCTGCCCTGGGCGCAGATCGAGGCGGTGTTGGCCCCGCATTTCGCTCGCAAGGTGCGCGCAGGTCGCGCGGTGGCGCAACACGATCTGTTCGGCCCCTCGGTGCAAGTGGCCGGTGCCGGTATTGCCGCTGCCGGCCGCCCACGCCTTCCCATTCGCTTGATGGCCAGCCTGTTGGACCTGAAGCACGCTTACAAGTTCAGCGACGAGGAACTGGTGGAGCGCTGGGCCCAGAACGTGGTCTGGCAGCACTTCAGCGGCATGGCGTTCTATGAGCCGCGCCTGCCCTGCGATGCCACGCAGGTCGGGCGTTTTCGCGCGGCCATCGGTGAGGCCGGGGTCGAGGAACTGCTCAAGGCCACCATCGACACCGCGGTGTCCTCCAAGGCCATCGTGCCCGCCGAGTTCGAACGGCTGATCGTGGACACCACCGTGCAGGAGAAGGCCATTGCTCATCCGGTGGATTGGCGCCTGATGGAGAACGCGCGGCACAAGCTGGTGGCGGCGGCCAAGCGCGCGGGCATCGCGCTCAAGCAGACCTTCGCCAAAGAAACCAAGACGCTGCGGCGCAAAGCCGGCGGCTACGCCCATGCCAGGCAGTTCAAGCGCCTGCGCAAGGTCCTCAAACGCCAGCGCACGCTCCTGGGCATCGTACTGCGCGAGGTGCAGCGCAAGATCGGGCAAGCCAGCCAGGCCACGGCGCCGGCGCTGGAGAATCTGCACACGCTGATGCAGCGCGCCGAGCGCATCCATGCTCAGCAACCCAATGGCAAGAACAAACTCGATGCCCTGCACGCGCCCGAAGTGGAGTGCATCGGCAAGGGCAAGGCGCGCAAGCCCTACGAGTTCGGGGTGAAGGTCAGCGTGGCCATCACGCACAAACAGGGCCTGATGGTCGGCGCGCGCAGCTTCACCGGCACCCCCTATGACGGCCACACGTTGCACGAGCAACTGGAGCAGGCCCGGATCCTGAGCGAGGACACAGCAGGCGCACCTAAACAGGTGGTGGTGGACCTGGGCTTTCGCGGTGTGGTGCGGCCAATCCCGGCGTTGAGATCATCCACCGGGGCACGTTCAAACGCCTGACAGATGAGCAGCGCCGCTGGCTGAAGCGACGCCAGGCGGTGGAGCCGGCCATCGGACACTTGAAGCACGACAACGGCATGGATCGGTGCTGGTTGCAAGGAGCGAACGGCGATGCGCTGCACGCAGTGCTGTGCGCGGCGGGGTACAACATCCGCTGGTTGCTGCGGGCCATGGTGCGTCTGGGACTGAAGGGTCTTTTTGCGCCTATGGTTGCGAGACTCATCATGCTGGCCACAGTGCTCGCAATGTCATTGCGAGCGAGGAACACACGCCCACATCGGTTGGCTTGGTGTGTTTGGTGAATTTTGCAGGGGCGACGAAGTAGCCCCTTGCCCCAAAGTGCTGACCGACAAAATTCCGCTTGCGCTCTGCATATATCCGAGCAAGATGAATGGCGCTTTTGCCTTCCTGATTAGCACGATCTTTCAGCACAGTCGCAGCCAGTGAGAGCCGACCGGTCGATGCTAGGACCGTCGCTCCACCGAGACCAGATCATGGCCATGAATCGTGTGCAGTTCCAAGCCGGGCTGTCGTTGCCGGCGTTCCTCAAGCGCTATGGCAACGCGCAGCAGTGCGAGCAGGCGTTGGAGATCTCGCGCTGGCCACAGGGCTTTGTTTGTCCGCGTTGCGCCGCTACCGCGCACAGTCGATTCCAGCGTCACGGCACCACGTACTGGCAGTGCACGGCCTGCTATCGCCAGACCAGCCTGCGCTCGGGCACGGTGATGGACAACAGCAAGCTGCCGCTACGCACCTGGCTGCTTGGCATGTATCTGCTGGGCCAGAGCAAGACGAACCTGTCGGCGCTGGAGTTGATGCGACACCTGGGAGTGAGCTACCCGACAGCGTGGCGAATGAAGCACAAGCTGATGCAGGCCATGCCCCAACGCGAGGCGAACCGCAAGTTGGGCGGGATCGTGCAACTGGACGATGCCTACCTGGGAGGAGAACGCAACGGTGGCAAGGCCGGGCGCGGCTCGGAGAACAAGCGCCCTTTCGTGATCGCCGTGGAGACCACTGAAGACGGTCGTCCATTGCGCGCGGTGATGGATCCGGTCCCAGGCTTCACCAAGGCGGCGCTGTCGGAATGGATCGGGCAACGCCTGCATCCTGGAGCAGATGTCTACAGTGATGGACTCGGTGTGTTTCGAGCACTGGAAGCCGAGCACGCGCACACCGTGATCGAAGGCAGCGGTCGAAGTCGCTGCGAGGCAGAGAACGCACGCTGGGTCAACGTGGTGTTGTCCAACCTAAAGCGTTCGCTGGACGGTGCCTATCACGCCTTCAAATTCGCCAAATACGCCCAGCGCTACCTGGCAGAGACGATGTGGCGGTTCAACCGCCGTTTCGATCTGACTCGGCTGGTGCCCAGCTTGCTGGCCGCCGCAGCCGCCAGCAAGCCGTGGTCCGAGCGGGCCCTGCGTGATGTCACCCTGTTCACCGCTGAAAGTGCGTGCTAATCAGGTTTGCCTTTGATGTAGCCCACCACCTGAGAAACCGCCAACTTCGGCGTAATCCTCAACATCATGTGCACATGATCTGGCATCAGATGACCTTCCTCTACCCGACTTTCCTTTTGCTCTGCCAAGCGTCGAAACACCTCGACCACGTGGATCCGGAGCTCCTTGTACAACACCAGTCTTCGTCGCTTCGGAATGAAAACAACGTGGTACAGGCACTCCCATTGGCTGTGGCATAGACGTTGGTACTTGTCCATCTCGGATTCTCCGATTGCGTGCTTGGCGGCTCACAATCGGAATCTCCGGGATGGACGCCTGTAAATGCCAAACGGCTACTGCCACCCAGGCAGAGCCGGGGGAACTCCCTCGAGGGTTTAGCTTCAGCTGGCAACAGCATCCCTCCCTGCTGGCGCAGATCCTGCGACTACTGGCTGAGAGTCTGGGCTGGTCAGGTCACATTTTGATGGCGCACCACGCACGCAGATGCGCGCGGCGCCCGTTGCGCATGACCGCTTCGCCAACCCTGCGGCGCACCTGACATCGGCCCGCACCGATGGGGGGGATTCGGATGCAGCGACGTCAGTTCTGTTGTCTGGCCAAGATGGCCCCGGCAGTTTGATTCAATCCTCCTGCAATGCGGTCCGCCGTTTGGAGCTTCATCTCTGCAACGGTTGCGTGGCGTGGTTGAACTCGTTGCTTCCGTCGCCCCATGGCTCACCACGCCCCCACGGACAATACGCCCAGTTCCAGGCTGGTTGACGATTGCATTACCCGGCAGCGGCCATTGACCGATGCCGCCACTGCATCAAGCACCAGGAGAAATGTGATGAAACCTGCTTCATCCGCCACTCCGTTCAATCGCACCGCGCCGGCATCGCCTGCGGGCATCCATGAGATCGAAGAAGAAGCATCCGCGCACGCATCGCCCAGCCATTCGCCTGCACAGTCCGAGGGCGCATTGACCATGCTCTCGCGCCGCCCGAGCAAGCGCGGAAAGGAGACCGCAGACGTCACGGCGTCTGCAGCGCAGTCGGCCAGCCACTTGCAATCGGTTGAACTGCAGGTTTCGCAGCCTGCAGTGTCGCCGAATACCGGCAACGCGTCGTTGGTGCGACTCAAAGAGCAACTGGCTGCCGACAACCTGCGCCCGGTCGAGCCGGAGCTGGCCGCCGAACTCATCAACAAGACGAGGCCCATGAAATTGGCGGACGCCACCGGCCCGCAGGAACGCGCAGCAACACATGCGGATCTGTTGGGCCGCATCCGCGAGACGGATGCGATGGCTTGGTACAGGGCGCAGGGATTGAGCGAAAACGAGATTGCCAACTTGCGGCGTAGCGCATTGCTGTCGGGCATGCCCAACCCCACCGGCAGCTTCCTCAACAATGCAATGCAGTACATCGTCTCGCCCTGGATCAACTACGCAACCCATCAGCCCTGGGCAGGCGCGGGATTCGGCTTTGCGACAGCAGCGATCGCCGCGCCCATGAATGCGGCCCAGCAGTCGGCGGTGGTCAGCTTGTGCGAATCCATCCGCGAGCACGGCGGGCACGTCATCGTGCCGGACAAGAAGCAGATCAACGACAAGCATTGGCTACCGGCGCTTGCCAAGGCGCTGGAAAGCCATATCGCAGAATTCAGCGGGTGCTGCGACAGGTTCCGCGCACTCAAGGACGCCGCAGACCAGAACCCCGCGGCGCAGCCAACAGCCGACTTCATTGCCGCGGCTCATCAAGTGCTGCAAGCCGAAACGCGCCTGCATCAGGCCCAGCACGACTTTGTCATGACCCAGGGCGCGCACGAACGGCAATGGATGGGCAATCGCTGGCAAGCGGTCCCGCGTATTCTGCGTTCGCCGTTGTCCGGAACGCTGGGCCTGCTCAGCAAGACCGGCGCAATGCGGGCGTTGTCGCCGACCGCGCAGACCGTCGGCGCCCTGCTGATGAGTGCTGTGCAGCACGTGGCTGCCGGCTTCGACGAACAGGCAAAACAGGATTACAACAACAAGCTCAATCTGCTGTACGCCGATGTGTTGACCGACACGGGCAAGGCGAAACTTGCACGTGGTGAGCCAGTGGCGGCAGAGGAGATCGATCAGGGCAAATTGCGCAAACTGATTCAATCGCCGACGCAGGCGCTGGTGAAACGCATCACCAGCGGACTGGTAGCGATGGAGAAGGAACTCAAGGCCCAAGTCGCCGCGCCGCGCTCCCCGCAGGCGACGACAGGCGACGACGACCTGGATCTGGAAGCGGGCCACGGCGCCGGCCCGGCAAAGGCGCTGAAATTGCTGAGCCAGGATCTGAAAGCCTTGCGCGAGGGCAGGCTGGACGAACTCGATCCGGACGGCGTCGCAGCAACGCTGCTGCTCGGCGCCGAGAAGTCTGTGGTCTCGGACCAACTGATCGGCGATATCATCAAGAAGTACACTTCGCGCGAGTTCTCGGCACAGACCGCCCAACGCATTGGCCAGATGTTTCATCTAGGCGTACTGGGCAGCGCGGCGTCCTCGGTGATCGGCAAGGCCAGCTCCGCGGCGCGGGGCGGAACGCGCAACGTGCCGATCCCACAGGCATTGGCAATTTCCGCCCTGTCAGGAGGCATGGCTGCGGTCGGCGCGCTGAATCAGCACACCGCCATCACCGTCAAGAACAACCGCCGCGAGGGCGATACAGACATCGGATTGAAGCAGCAAGTATTACGCGGTGTCATGGGGGGCGCCAACGAAGCGCTGTCCCAACGGCGGGCAACCAAGGCGAGTCAAGCGATCAATGCGCTGGTGCAACGCAGCGATGTTGAAGCGCTGTTGAGTCGAGCCAAAGCGCTCACCCAGCGATCCGGGGCCACGTCATCCGCGACGCATGCCTCACCCGCACTGACCCTGCCAGAAGCGGTGGAGCAGCTGCGTCCAGGTGTGGCGTCCGCATCGCAGTCGCACGAGGTCATCGTGCAGATCGGGGAGGAGGATCGGGCACTGCCGCCGGCGTAATGCGGCACCCGCTGCTGCGACGCATCTATTGCGATGCATTAAAAACGACGCGAGCAAACGGGATGGTGCAAAGCCATCCCGTCTGGATCATCGCCGGCATTCGCGTGCGTCGTGCACGCGAGTGCCTTATTCGGTCAATCCACGGTTTTCCAGCAGCGCCTTGACGCTGGGATCCTTGCCGCGGAAGTCGCGGTACAGCGTGGTCAGATCGACGGTGTTGCCGCGCGAGAGGATCTTGGCGCGGAAGGTGTCGCCGTTCTTGCGGGTCAGGCCGCCGTTTTCCTTGAACCACTCGAACGCATCGTCGTCGAGCACTTCCGACCAGAAGTACGCGTAGTACCCGGCCGAATAACCACCGCCCCAGATATGGTCGAAATAGCTGCTGCGGTAGCGCGGCGGCACGTCGGCCAGATCCACCTTGAAGTGCTTCAAGGCGTCGGCTTCGAACTTGCTCACGTCCTGCAGCGGCGCATCGGCCGGCTGGGTGTGCCAAGCCAGATCCAGCAGCGCCGCCGACAGGTATGCGGTAGTGGCGTAGCCGCTGTTGAAGGTCTTGGCCTTCTTGATCTTTTCCACCAGCTCGGCCGGCATCGGCGCGCCAGTCTGGTAGTGCTTGGCGTAGTTGGCGAACACCTTCGGATCGGACGCCCAGTGCTCGTTGAACTGCGAGGGGAACTCGACGAAGTCGCGCGATGTGCTGGTGCCGGAGATCGACGGGTACTTCACCTTGGAGAACATGCCGTGCAGCGCATGGCCGAACTCATGGAACAAGGTGGTGACGTCGTCGAAGCTCAGCAACGCCGGCTGGCCGGCGGCCGGCTTGGTGAAGTTGCACACGTTATAGACCACCGGCTTGGCACCGGTAAGGCCGTCCTGCTCGACGAACACGTCCATCCACGCGCCACCGGACTTGCTGTCGCGCTTGAAGTAGTCGGTGTAGAACAACGCCATCGAGGTGCCGTCCGCATCGAACACCTCATACACCTTCATGTCGGCGTGATAGGTCGGGATGTCGGTGCGTTCCTTGAACGTGATGCCGTACAGCTGCGTGGCGGCGTAGAACACGCCGTTCTTGAGCACATTATTTAGTTCGAAGTACGGCTTGATCTGCGCTTCGTCCAGATCGTACTTGGCCTTGCGCACCTGCTCGGCGTAGATGTCCCAATCGGAGGCGGCGAGTTTGAAGCCGCCGTTCTGCGCGTCGATGACCTTCTGAATCTCGGCCGCTTCGCGACGTGCCTTGGCAGTGGCAGCGGGCACGGTGTCGGTCAGCAGCTTGCGCGCGGCGTCCGGCGTCTTGGCCATCTGGTCGCCCAGTCTGTAGGCGGCGTAGTTGTCGAAGCCGAGCAACTTGGCCTTCTGCGCACGCAGCTGCGCAAGGCGCTGGATGGTCTGGCGGGTGTCGTTGGCATCGCCTTTTTCCGCGCGCGTTTCAGAGGCTTTCAACACCTCGGCACGCAGCTCGCGATTCTTCAGCGACGCCAGCACCGGCTGCTGCGTGGTGTTCTGCAAGCTGAGCAGATATTTGCCGTCGAGCTTGCGCGCCTTGGCGGCATCGGCCGCGGCAGCGATGTCGGCTTCGCTCAGGCCATCGAGCTTGGCCTTGTCGTCCACCACCACCGCACCGGCGGCCGAGGCGGCGACCAGGCGGGTATGGAACTGCGTGGAGAGCGTGGTTTCTTCCACGTTGAGCTTGCGCAGGCTGTCCTTGTCGGCATCGGACAACTGCGCACCGGCGCGCACCAGTTGCTGGTAATCGCGCTCGACCAGACGCTTCTGCTCCGGGTCTAGGTTCAACGTGTCGCGCTGGTCGTAGATGGTTTTGACGCGTGCGAAGAGTTTGGGATCGAGATTGATCTCGTCCTGATGCGCAGCCAGCTTGGGCGCAATCTCTTCCTGGATTTTCTGACGTGCGTCGCTGGTATCGGCCTGCACCAGCCCGAAGAAGATGCGCGACACGCGCCTGAGCGTTTCGCCACCGCGCTCCATCGCTTCGATGGTGTTGTCGAAGGTGGGCGCTTCGGGGTTATCGGTAATCTTGCGGATGTCCGCCAGATGCAGGCGCATGCCCTCTTCGAACGCCGGCAGGTAATCGGCATCCTTGATCTTGTCGAACGGCGGCGCCTGGAACGGCAGCGTGCTGGCGGTCAGCAAGGGGTTCGATGCAGCATCTGCGGCCGGGGCCGGGGTGGTTTTCTCGGGCACGGTGGTGGACTCCTGGCCGGACGACTCTTTTCCAGAACAAGCAGCCAGTGCCAGGGTGATGGCTGCGGCGAGAACGACGGTACGCGACATGGCGTGTGATTCCTGAGTGGGTAGTGCAGCCGACCACGCTAGCGGGTTTCGCGACTGCTGGCATGTGCCGTTGGATTGGGTGGAGGCACGCGGTTGGGGATGGCGGCGTTACAACGTCTCGTCCTTGAAAATCGCCAATCGCCACATGCGGGGTGTCGTCGGCGCCGATCCAGCCGCGGTACATGCCCTCGGTATTGAACGGAAATGCGGCATTGCCGTGCGCATCCAGCGCGATGGCGCCACCGTCGCCGCCGGCGGTGGGGATTTCAATGAATGGCGCGGCTTTCGCATGCCGCGCCGCGCTGCACCAGGACGCATCAGGATTGGAACGGCAGGCCAGTCGGCAGCGCATCTACATGGATGTAGAGTTTCTCTAACGTGCACTACAGCCCTTACAGACTGCAGGGTGTTCCTCGTCGCTTCTGCGCTGATTTTCCAGCGCCACAGCAACAACGCGATGCCCGCAAGCGAAACAGCAAAACGCGACGTTGTTGCCGTGCGCATCTGCGGCGATCCTGTCGCCGTGCGTATCCATGACGCGAAAGTTGCTGATCTTCATGTTTGCCTGGGTCTCACCATCGCCCTGCGGGGCGCCGAACAATCGCTGACAGGCGCATGCGCGCCTGGCGGACGCACATCACAACGTATCGCGATGCTTGCCGCGCCACGGCCGGTACCAGGTGCGAATCGCTGCAATATCGGCCGCCATGTCCTTGCCGGTCCAGAACGGCTCGCCGATGCCCACGGTCTTGCTGGGATAGTCGAAATACACCGGCAGGATCGGCACCTTGGAATCGGAGGCGATCTTCCAGAAACCGGCCTTCCAGTTCTCCACGCGTTTGCGCGTGCCTTCGGGCGTGATCACGTACCACATCTGCTCGGAGTTGCGGATCAGCCGCACCGCCTGGCCGATGGTGCCCTGCGGCGAGCTGCGGTCCAGCGGGATGGCGCCGAGCTTGCGCAGCAGCGGGCCCAGCGGCCACCAGAACAACTGCGATTTGCCGAGCACACGCACCTCGAAGCCGAGCGCGAACTTGGCAGCGAACCCCACAAAGCCGTCCCAATTGGACGAATGCGGGGCCACGATCATCACCAGCTTGGGTTCGTCGGGCAGCCGCCCGAGCAGGCGCCAACCGGTCAGGCGCAAGGCGGTGCGGCCGAACCAGCGGATGAAGCGCCCATGCGCGCGAGGCATGCGGGGCGGCGATGGCTGCAGCAGGATGTTGGCCTGTGTTACCGGTGGCAACGACGGGTCGGGTTGACTCACGCTTACTCCCAGTGGGACGCAGAGCGTCCACGCTTGATATGGCTGCGCTCACGCTTGGCATCCAGCCGCCGCAGCTTGGCTCCATGACTTGGTTTGGTGGCGACCCGGCGCTTGGGCACCGACAGGCACGCACTGATGATCTCGGCCAGCCGCTCGCGCGCATCGTCGCGGTTGCGGTCCTGGGTGCGGAAGCGCTGCGCGTCGATCACCAGCACGCCCTCGGCGGTCATGCGGCGGTCACGCCGCGACAGCAGCCGCGCCCGCAACGGCTCAGGCAGCGACGGCGAACCGGCCACGTCGAAACGCAGCTCCACCGCGGTGGAGACCTTGTTGACGTTCTGCCCACCGGCGCCGCTGGCACGCACGAAGCGTTCGACGAGTTCGCTGGGCGGAATCGTCAGGCTGGGGGTGATCTGGATCGGGTCGCTGGCCATGTGCGCCGATTGTATCGGCAGCGGGGTGGACGCGCGCGCGAACGTCGGCTTCCCGTATGCTGAGGCAGGTCCCCCGTTCGCAGAATGCTCCGATGACACCTACTTCTTCGCTCGCTGCCACGCGCAGCCTGGCTCGCCGGTTGCTGCTGGCGGCCCTGCTGGCCGTGGCCGCCCCGGCCGCATTGGCGCAAGCGCCCAGTGATGCCGACATCAACCGTCTGCTGGCCGCATCGCGCGCGCAGACCATGCTGGACACGATGCTGCCGCAGATCGAAGCGATGCAGCAGCAGCAATTTGCCCAGCTCACCGCGCAACGCCAACTCGACGCCGACCAACAAGCCCAGCTGCAACGCATCCAGGAACGCACCCGCCAGACCGTGCGCAAGGCGCTGTCGTGGTCGGAGCTGCGGCCAACGTATGTGGACATCTACAAGCGCTCGTTCTCGCGCGAGGATGTGCTGGCCATGGCCGAGTTCTACGAGAGCTCAGCCGGCCAAAGCCTGCTCGACAAGACCCCGGCCCTGACCCAGAACCTGATGGGCGCGATCCAACAGAGGATGCTGCCGCTGTTTGCGGATCTGCAGAAGGATCTGGAGAAGATCGTCAACGCACCTGCTCCGGCCAAAAAGCCCTGAGAGGCGGGGAATCGGGATGGGGGAATCGTAAGAGCGTGCGTTGTTGGGACGTGTAGATCAGTGGCGGAGAGTGGCGAGCGTGTTGGACACGCCACCTACAACTGCGCCACATCCCAACCAAACAACGCGCAGGCTTTGGTGAATTCGTCATCCAGCGGCGCGGTGACGCGGATGCGCCGGCCATCCGCCGGATGCGGAAATGCCAGGCGCTTGGCATGCAGCAACATGCGGTGGATGCCGAGCATGCGGAAGCTGCGGTTGTGGCGGCCGTCGCCGTGGCTGGTGTCGCCGATCAAATGGTGCGACAGGTGCTTGAGATGCCGACGGATCTGACGAAAGCGCCCGGTCTGCGGCTGGCAGCGCAGCAGGGCGTAGCGCGAGGTGGCAAAGCCGGTGGACGGGACCTGCAACTCGCCGGTGGCCAGCCGCTGGAAATGGGTGAGCGCCGGCTTCTTGACCGGCTTGCCGGGCCCGCCATCGAGGTCGTGATCGACAGTGAATCGCGGCTCGGCCGGCCAGCCGCGGCACACGGCCAGATAATCCTTCTGCACGTCCCCGCTCATCAGCGCCTTGCCCAGCGCACTGGCGGTCTCACGATCGAACGCCAGCAGCAGGCAGCCACTGGTCGCGCGATCAAGGCGATGCACCAGGAAGATCGGCCGGCCCAACTGCTCGCGGAGGCGGTCGGCGAGGAAGTCGTCCTCGCCGCGGGCCAGCTTGCTGTCATGGACCATCAGGCCGGCAGTCTTGTCGACAACGGCCAGGACGTCGTCCTGATAGAGAATCTGTAACGGGTCGGGGGCAATGCTCACCGGCGGATTATCCGCGTCGCCGACACCGCATGCCACTGTATCGCCGCACTGCCGACGGCGGACACAGCGACTGGAACCTGTATCGCCCGTACGGTGCGGTTGCTGGGCGCTACCCACGCAGCTGATGCCTACCTGCTGTGTGGGTGGCTGCTTCACGTCTCACTCGACCGAACCAGGCCAGCGTCAGAGCAGGCGTATTCGGGTGTCGCGGCGTGTTGCACCATCGTTCAAAGCCAATAGATGGACTACCACCAGCGTGCTCAGTAGGGCGTGCCGTCCTTGTGCCGGTACACGCGCTGCCCGTCTGCCAGGGGGACCAGCATCAGGTCATCGTCCGGATAGGCCACGCTATCGCCGGCACTGCGGTCGCCCACTTCCAGGTACGTCACCACCGCCTCGCTGCGATTGATCAGGCAATGCGCATCGCCATCACCGGCGCGGAAGCCGACGCACATACCCGGCTGCAGCACCTGCTCGCCTGCGTTGGTGATCAGCGTCGGCGCACCGGTGATGATGTAGACGAATGCGTCCTGCAGCGAATGCCCGTGTCGCAGCGCCGAGCGTGCACCTGGCGCCAACGTGGTCAGGTTGACGCCGAAGTTGCGCAGCCCGAACACGTCACCCAGCGCGCGCTTCTGACGGCCGCCCATCTACGCAGCGAACACCGGCCCATAGCTGGGTTTTGCGTGCGCGGTGGCGCATCCAGCGCAGCAATCGGCGCCACGGGTGTGCTTGCATCGGATGCGTCGGGCATGGTCGTCCCCTAACGCCGCAACCAGGCAACCAGCAGCGCTGCCGAACCGGCACCGCCGCTGATCCAGCTCCACACCGGCACCGTGCCCAGGTACCAGCCATCCGGATGCAGGCCGTAAAGCACAGCAGCGACCACCAGCAACCCGCTGCCGGTGATGGCGGTCACCACGCGCGTTTGCAGCTTGCGCAAGCTCAGGTCCAGCGCGAGCAGTTCGGTGGAACGGATGTCGATCTGATGGCGCCCTTCCACCTGCTGCTTCAACCAGCTGTGCACCAGCCGCGGCATGTCCGGCGCATGGGTCATGATTTCCGGCAACCGCTTGCTCAGTTCGCGCAGCACGCGGCGTGGGCTGTAACGCTCGCGCAGGATGCGTTCGAGCACCGGCCGCGCCACTGCCCAGATATCCAGCTTGGGGTCGAGTTGCCGGCCCACGCCTTCGATATTGAGCAGCGTTTTTTGCAGCAGGATCAGCTGCGGCTGCAGGGTCAATTCATAGCGCTGCGCCACGCGGAACAATTTGATCAGCACCTGCGCCAGCGAAATTTCCGACAGGGGCCGGGTGAAATACGGCTCGCACACCGAGCGCGCGGCTGCTTCCAGTTCGTCGATGCGCACGTTCGACGGCATCCAGCCTGCCTCGACGTGCAACTCGGCCATGCGGCGATAATCCTTGTGGAAGATCGCCATGAAGTTCTCGGCCAGGTAGTACTGATCTTCCTGCGAGAGCTGGCCCATGATGCCGAAATCCAACGCGATGAAGCGCGGATTGAGGCGGCGCTCCGGGTCCGAATCGACCCAGATGTTGCCAGCGTGCGCATCGGCATGGAAGAAGTTGTCGCGGAACACCTGGGTGTAGAACACGCGCACGCCCTTGGCCGCCAGCGCCTTGCGGTCGATGCCTGCCGCATCGAGCTTGGCGATATCGTCGGACGGAATGCCGTACACACGCTCCAGCGTGAGCGCGCGCTCGGCGGTGTGCGACCAGATCACTTCCGGCACGTACAGATCGTCCGAGCCTTCCCAGAACCGGCGCAACACGCTGGCGTTGGCGCCTTCGCGCTGCAGGTCGAGTTCGGCCGACAAGGTGCCTTCGATCTCGGCCACTACTTCGCGCGGCCGGATCTTGTCGGCGCGCGGGTGGGTGCGTTCGACCAGCGTGGCCAGCGAGTGCAGCAGCGCAATATCGGCATCGATCTGACGCTCAATCTCCGGGCGCAGCACCTTGACCACCACTTCGCGGCGCACGCCATTGGCATCAGGCGGCAACGTGGCCGCATGCACCTGGGCAATCGACGCCGACGCCAGCGGCACGGTGTCGAAGCTGGCAAATGCCACGCTCACCGGCAGGCCAAGCGCCCGCTCCACGATCAGGCGCGCGGCTTCGCCATCGAACGGCTTGACCCGGTCCTGCAACAAGGTGAGTTCTTCGGCCACGTCGGCCGGAATCAGATCGCGCCGGGTGGACAGGATCTGCCCAAACTTGACGAAGATCGGCCCCAATTCCTGCAACGCCAGGCGCAGCCGCGCACCGCGCGATTGCACGGCGATTTCGGCGCTGGCGCGCGGCACGAACGGTTTTGCAAGGCGCAGCCAGCGCTCGGCCGGGGTGCCTTCGAGCAAGGCGTCCAGCCGGTAGCGCAGGATCACCCGGCCGATGCGGCTGGCCCGCAGGATCGCCTTCATGCCGCGCCTCCGCTCGCGCGCAGGCGGCTCACGCGTGCGGCCAGCCGTTCGACATCGTCGCGCAGCTCGTCCACGTCATCGTGGAAGGCTTCGAGCTCGGCGCGTGGCAGCACATCGCGCGATTCTTCGGTGACGAATTCGGCCGCGCTCTGCGCCAGATCCACTGCGCTGCAACGTGCCTGCTGCAACGCGGCGCCCACCGCGCTGGCGATCTGCACGCCCAGAATCTCGCCGAACACCGCCACAAACGGCAGCTGCCAATCCGGATCGAAGCGACCAGCCAGCTGCTGCAGCTGGCGTGCCAGTTCGGCATCGCCGGAGACCTTGAGCCGGCCCGCCGGCGCGCCGGTGCGGCGTGCGTTGGCCAGCAGCGGCAGTTGCCCGAGCAAGCCGGCCAGGCTGCTGCGCACCGCCAGGTCGGGCTCCTGCGCCGGATCGACCGGGCCAACCAGCAACCGGCGCGCATGCACGCGGATCTGCAGGGCCAGCGCAGGCGCGTCCAGGGTCAGCGCGATACGCTGGCCTTCCAGCGGCAGCAGGGCATCGCGGGTGTCCGGGTCCAACGCCAGCGCACGGTTGAGCGCTGCCTGCAGGGCCTGGCCGGCGAGCGGCTTGAGTGAAGTGAAGAGTGATCCGGGCATGTCCGCATTCTACCGTCCCTGCATGTCGCAGCTGCTTGACGGCGGTATGGCGCCTGCGCTGGCTGCCGACGTGGCGGTCGTGCGCTCGTTGCGGCGATACGTGACCGCGCACGGCGGCGCATCGTCAGGCGCATCGGGCATGCCGGCGTTGTTTGCCATCGCTGGATGCGGCAAGGCTTCCTTCAGCGCATACGCCACAGGCATCCTGTCCGCTTCCAATGGCAGGAGCAGGCAATGCGCAAGATCCGGGTCGGCCTCATCTTCGGCGGCAAATCGGCCGAGCACGAGGTTTCGTTGCAATCGGCGCGCAACATCCTGGATGCGCTGGACCCGCAACGCTTCGAGCCGGTGCTGATTGGTATCGACAAGCAAGGCCAATGGCACGTCAACGACCCCGACAGCTTCCTGCTCCATGCCGACGACCCGGCACGTATTGCGCTGCATCGCAGTGGTCGCGGGGTGGCACTGCTGCCGGGCGCGCAACAGCAGCAATTGCGGCCCATCCAGCCGGAGCAGGCGCTGGCGCTGGCGCAAATCGATGTGGTGTTCCCCATCGTGCACGGCACCTTGGGCGAAGACGGCTCGCTGCAGGGGCTGCTGCGCATGGCCAACCTGCCCTTCGTGGGCTCCGGCGTGCTGGGCTCGGCGGTGGCGATGGACAAGGACATGGCCAAGCGCGTGTTGCGCGATGCCAGGCTGGCGGTGGCACCGTTCGTCTGCTTCGACCGCCACACCGCCGCGCACGCCGATGTGGATACGTTGATCGCGCAGCTGGGCTTGCCGTTGTTCGTCAAACCGGCCAACCAGGGCTCATCGGTCGGCGTCAGCCAGGTGCGCACGGCCGACGCATTCGCTGCTGCACTCGCCTTGGCGTTGGCCTATGACCATAAGGTGCTGGTGGAAGCGGCCGTTGCCGGGCGCGAAATCGAATGCGCCGTGCTGGGCAATGCCGTGCCACACGCAAGCGTCTGCGGCGAAGTGGTGGTGCACGACGCATTCTATTCGTACGCAACCAAATACATCAGCGAACACGGTGCCGAGATCGTGATTCCGGCCGACATCGATGCGCAGACCCAGCAACGCATCCAGCAGATCGCAGTGCAGGCCTACCAGGCGCTGGGCTGCGCAGGCATGGCGCGCGTGGACGTCTTTTTGTGCGCCGATGGGCGCATCGTGATCAACGAGGTCAACACGCTGCCAGGCTTCACCCGCATCAGCATGTATCCGAAATTATGGCAGGCAAGCGGGCTGGACTATCGCGGTCTGATTACGCGGTTGATCGAGCTCGCACTGGAACGGCACACAGACGACCAACTGCTACGCAGCGCGGTCGAGCTACACTGACCACGCTGCGGCAGCTGCACGCCGTACACATGCACGGCACGCCGGATTACCTGCACTCAACAATCCGCATGCCACCGAACTGCCGTTGCTCTACAGGGAAGGCCTGACTGCCTTGCTGCAGATCGCGTGGCTCGCTTGCACTGTCGCTCGGCCTGCTGCTCACGCTGGATCACGACGCACCGTATGCCAATACGAATTTCGCCTGGAGGCGACTGCTTTGCACGGTTTGTGTACGTGAATCGCATCGTCATTGCCGCGCACACCGCGGCGCGGTAGTGCCACGCAGCTGTATAACGAACTCATCCATAAGGCGCGTGTGGCAGGACAGCCGTAGCGGGTATGCAAGGTCGATGTAGTGCCTGCCAATCCCACATCGCTGGCGCTGCATCGGCAGATAAATGTTGTTCCGATCGGCGATGCTGGGCTGGTAATGGCCAGCAGATGCAATATCTGAAAAAAACGGCTGTAATCAGTCGCCCCTGAAAAACCCCTCTCAAACCTCCAGTGCCATGTGTGCGGGCCCCATGGTGCTTGAGCGCGTTGAGGAACGCGCCCGCGCCACCTGCAACCAGGCACGCAAACATGCGATCCAGCGCAGCCGCCACCGCAGGTTGTCGCCAGCGGCGCAGCCGAGCACGTGCAGTGCATCGCCTTGGGCGCCGTTGAGATGGCAGCGATTCAAGCGGCAGTCCCGTTTCAGATGTCCGATCACCGGCTCTACCGCTTGCCGTCGTTTGATCCAGCGCCATTGCCGTCGTGTCAGCCTCTTGGCTTTGCCCCGATGCAGGATCTGCACACCCTCCACGTCGCGCCCGCGATACCCCAGATCCACAATCGCCACCTGCGGGATCACATTCACATCCTGCAGCAGCCCGCGCGCCTGTTCCAGTTGCTCGGCCAACGTATCGCCGTCGTAGGGATGACCGGGAAAACTGCGCGCGCCCACAATCAAGCCCTTGCGCGCACTCACCGCAATGCCGACCTTGACGCCAAATTCGTACGGTTGGCGGGCCTTGCCCTTGCTCATGCAGTCCACTTCCGGCGCGTGCAAGGCGTAGAGTTTTTGTTTGTCCTTGGGACGCTGTGCCAACAACCGTTGTGCGCGCTCCAACCAGACACCGATGCGCTCACGTACCGACGGTTCCAGCTGGGCCAGCTTGCGTTGCAGATCGCGTAATACGCGTCCCAGGATCGTGCGTTGGCCTTGAACTGGCGCGCATGCGCATAGCGCCCGGCCTTGCGGCGCAACGCCGGACCTTGCCGCGCATCGCTCTGTCGCAGTGCGATGCCGTGTCGCTTGGCCAGCAGCACCAGCTTCTTGCGCGCCACCTCCAGCAAACGGCTGTCGGTGGGATGGGCGATCGCTTTTTCCTGCATGGTGGTATCCACGATCACCCGCGACAACTCGCGCGCATCCACCGCCTTCATCGTGTGAGCGGTGTTGATCGTGTGCGCCAACAGCTCTTCCATCCCGGCTTCGCCCAGACGCTGTCGCCAACGGGTCAGGGAGCTGGGATCGCACGGCACGCAGGTCTGGAACACCACCTCGCCGGTGAAGAACTGCCAGTACGGATTTTCCAGCCAACGTTCGCACACCGCTTCATCGGACAGGTCGTAGGCGTGCTTGAGGTAGAGCAGCCCGGCGATCAGACGCATCGGCAATGCGGGTCGACCGCCTGTGCCGGTGGTGGCCGGCAATTGCGGCGACAGCGCCTGCTCCAACGCACTCCACGGCAGCCGATGGCTCAGCTGGACCAGCGGATGGCGCAAGTCGATCTGGTTCTCCAGACGCGAACGACACAGCTCATCGGCATGCAATTGCTCGGCAGCAGGACGGCGTGTCCGCATGGGCAAAAACTGCCAGAAACCAGGACGTAGCGTAACGAACACTGGCAATTCCAGCACACCGAAAACGCAGATGAAGCCTTGCAATGGATGTGGTCTGGGGGTTTTTTAGGGGCGACTTATTGCAGCTATGCGTTTTTTCCTGGGATGGGCAGGCAGGAATTCGCCACCCGGTAAAAAACAGCTGATTGCGTCCTGACGCGTTGTCGCCGCAAGAATTTTCCGGGAAAAGTCGATCGGCACGCTCGCAATGGCATTGCGAGCGGGGTGCCGGCGTCGACCGCTCAGGTGCGGCTTGGCCGTCCCAACGCCCCGCCACACGTAGCTGTTAGCTCTCGCAGCCCATCCGGTGCACTGAGCGTCGGGCGCGAAACCCTTCTCGCAGCAGCGAAGCCCAGATGGTCCGGTGCGTAGCTGCAGCGCCAAATCAGAAGCTCTCGCATCCGGCCTACCGGCGCATATCGATAATCAGCATGTCATCCCGCATCGCCCAGAGACGCTATGAACGACTACGGTTCTTATCGCTACCTGCCTGCCGATGGTTGGTACGCCACCTATCCACAAGCTGCCGAGGCCGATGAGCCACGCGTCTTCCAGCGCGTGGCCCTATGGCGGGTGGCCCCGCATGGAAAGATCGTTGGCCTGATCTCTTCGCCCGACAATAGCCAGGACGAGAGCGAATCGCAGCTTCTGAGCGCACCGCGCGTTCTAGGCGTCCACTACATCCACATTGATGATTTGACGGCAGACGAACGCGAGCAGATCCGCCGTAGACGTTTCAGTTGATCGCCTCTGCGAGGTCTGCGACTTGGTCTTGCCACCAACGGCCCAGCCAATGCGCTGGGCTTTTGTTCTGGACGTTCACCCGATCAGGGTAATCCCACTGCTTTTAGCGGACTTCAGACGTGGAGTTATGCATCCATCGCCAGTTTCATCGCTGGCGTGATGCCGCCTGGCGCCATGTTCGGGCGCTCATGGTTGTAAGAGCGGCTGACAAAACGGAGCGCGCAGCGGTCAGGTGGGCGCGGACGGCGCGCTCACAACCGCAGTGGACGCGTGGTACATGCCGTTCCGGGTGCCGGCCGCGCCCGCCTGGCGGTGAGCGCAGTCGTTTTGTTAGCCGCTCTAAGAACATGTTCACGATCTCCTGAGCAGCATTGCCAGGAACGCCAGATGGATGAACTGCAAGCTGGTATTGAGCCTTCGCTCGCAGTTCTTCCATAGCCTCCGGTTCTTCTCCAGCCAGGCAAAGCTGCGTTCGACACTCCAGCGCTTGGGCATGACCTTGAAGGTATGCAGCTCGCTGCGCTTGGCAATCTGTACGGTGACATGCTTGCCCAGAATGTCCCGTACGCCCTCGGCGAAGGGATCTCCGGTGTAGCCGCTGTCGCACAGCAGGCGTTTCACCCGACCTAAACCCGATCGGCAGCGTTTCAATGCCTCCAGCGCACCTTGACGATCGGTGACTTCCGCCGTGGTCACCGCAACGGCATGTGGAAAGCCTTGCGTATCCACCGCGATGTGGCGCTTGATCCCCGATACCTTCTTGCCCGCGTCATAGCCTTTCTGGCCGGCTGTATCACTGTTCTTCACGCTCTGCGCGTCCACGATCAAGAACGTGCTGCAGGCCTTGCGCTCCTGTTTCTCGCGGGCCGCGCCAACCTGATTTTTTAAGCGCCCGCTCCAGCAGGCTTATTCCTTCATCGTCCACTTCGCTCCACTTGGCAAAGTAGGAATGCACCGTGCGCCACTTCGGAAAGTCACTGGGCAACGCACGCCACGGGCACCCTGTCCGTAGCAGATACAGCACTGCGCACCACACCTCATACATATCCACTGTCACAGGCTTGGTGCGCTTGCGGGCTTGCTCCAGAATCGGGCGGATTTGCTCGAACCGCTCACGGCTCATGTCACTTGGATCGTTCTTCTTGCGCATTCGTGGAGTTTGCATGGTTTGAATAAGATCGTGAACAGGTTCTAAGAAACTAGGGCCTGTTAACACATCCGAAGCCCATCAACGACCAGAACGAAGCTGAGGAAGCCAAGGAACATGACATCCAGCTTCTCGAAGCGCGTGAAAATCCGTCGGTAGCCCTTCAAGCGACGGAACAGCCTCTCCACTTCGTTGCGCCGCTTGTACATTTCCTTGTCGTACTCCCAAGGATCGACCCGATTGGACTTGGGTGGAACCACCGGCACGAAGCCAAGATCGAGCGCCAACTGGCGGGTTTCATTGCCTTCGTAAGCGCGATCCATCAGCAGATGAACCGGCCGCTCCACTGGCCCCAGGTGTTCAAGCAACGCGCGGCCTGCGGGTGCGTCATGTGCGTTGCCAGGCGTCAATCCGAACGTGATGGCTGTTCGAGCATCTGCGGCAACCATATGAATTTTGGTGTTCCATCCGCCGCGCGATTTCCCGATGGATTGTGGGCCGTTTTTTTTAATGCGCCAGTGCCATCCGGATGCACCTTGATGCTGGTGGAGTCCAGCGAGACCGCTTCGATTTTGATGCGCACGATCTGGCAGGTCTGCAATTGGGCGAACATCCGGTCCAGCACACCGGACTTGGCCCAACGGTTAATGCGCGTGTACACCGTATGCCAGTTGCCAAAGCGCTCGGGCAGACCGCGCCATTTGCAGCCATGCTCTGCGACGTAAAGAAGGGCGTTGACTACCTGCAGGTTGGTCATGCTGACATTGCCGCGTTGCAAAGGTAGGCAATGCTCGATGAGTGCAAATTGTGCTGGCGTGATCTCCATGCCCAATAGTTTAATCGCTCGAGACATTAATGTTAACAGGCCCTAGCAAAATCCCCGCTGCCGTATCACCACTCGCTGGATAAGTACCGTGCGCCTTGCAAACGAACGAAAGCGCTTTGCATCCACGGCATTGATCGCCTGCCTGATCGCCGGACCTGATTAGCCCCGACCTTCAGCTGCAGCAGATCCGCGCTTATCGCTAAGCCAGCCCAATGCCAGGCCGCCATGGGGGCCTGGCTGAAAGAACTTCGCACCGGCTCCTCGCATCAGCAGCGCCAAGATCAGACATCATGGAAAACATCGGTAAAACCAAGCTATTTGCAGGACTGCAACAAAAATCCAGCTGATGGTCAGGGCTAATCAGGTCGCCGGATGCAGCGCGCAATTGCCGCCTGCCATTATGCCCATTGCAAAGGAGCGGATAGAGACGAGAACGGTCGTCCCATTGGTACGGAGTTTGACTCCACATGATCGTGGGCCTACAACGCTGGGATACGATGTCCCCGCATTGCCGGACGACGCGACCCCGCCCGTTTTTATCGGTGTGCGGCTAACCGGTGTCGATCCGACTATCGTCTCCGAAAGTGCTGACAGGCTGATCAGCGCCAGTGTTTCGGCAGAGCTTCGCCTTGAACGTATTGAACCCTCCGGCGGAGTTTCCGTGGAATTGCAGCGTGGTCAACGTGTGGGGGCGACGTCCCCCCGATTTTGAGTAGCACCTCCGTTTGGAGTCCAATTCCCTACCCCGAGGAGATTGGACGTGAAGAAGCGTTTTTCCGAAGAGCAGATCATCGGCTTCCTGCGCGAAGCCGAGGCCGGCATGCCGATCAAGGACCTGTGCCGACGGCATGGCTTCAGTGAGGCCTCGTACTACCTGTGGCGCAGCAAGTTCGGCGGCATGAGCGTGCCCGATGCCAAGCGGCTCAAGGACCTGGAGGCCGAGAACACGCGACTGAAGAAGTTGCTGGCCGAGCAGGTGTTCCAGAACGACCTGATCAAGGATGCGCTGCAAAAAAATGGTGAGCGCACCGGCGCGTCGTGCGCTGGTGCGCGAGTGGATCGCAGGTGGCGCCAGCGAGCGCTGCGCCCTGGCAGCGATCGGCATGAGCGCCAGTGCGCTGCGCTATCGCCCGCGCGAGGACCGCAACGTTGAGTTGCGCGAGCGCATCCTTGCGTTGGCGCATCGCCATCGCCGCTATGGCGTGGGGATGATCTCTCTCAAGCTGCGGCAGGAAGGGCGTCTCGTGAACTATAAGCGGGTGGAGCGGCTGTATTGCGAGCAGCAGCTACAAGTCCGGCGCCGCAAGCGCAAGAAGGTACCGGTTGGCGAGCGTCAGCCGTTGCTGCGGCCCACCCAGGCCAACCAGGTGTGGTCGATGGACGTCGTGTTCGACCGCACCGCCGAAGGCAGGGCAATCAAATGCCTGGTGATCGTGGACGACGCAACCCACGAAGCGGTCGCCATCGACGTGGAGCGTGCGATCTCGGGACACGGCGTTGTGCGCGTGCTGGATCGGTTGGCACACAGTCGTGGCCTGCCGAAGATGATCCGCACGGACAATGGCAAGGAGTTCTGTGGCAAGGCCATGGTCGCCTGGGCGCATGCCAATCGTGTGCAGCTACGCCAGATCCAGCCTGGCAAGCCGAACCAGAATGCCTATGTCGAATCCTTCAACGGCCGGCTACGCGACGAATGCCTCAACGAACATGGGTTCCCAACGCTGCTGCATGCGCGCACCGAGATCGAACGCTGGCGCCGCGAATACAACGAACACCGCCCCAAAAAAACAATCGGCGGAATGACGCCGGCGGCCTATGCCCAGCAGTTGGCCAATAGCGAGATCATCAACCCCGGACTCTAATTCTACTGTGTTACTAAATACGAATCCGTTGGTACGGTGAGACCCCGCAACACGGGCAGTGTGGGAGGCTTCTGGCGATAAGCCTAGCCAGTCCAAAGGCCAGCGTGGCAATCGAGTTGGGATGGTGACGTTGCATTGGGGCCAGACCGGCGCGGGCGGACGCTTTTGGATACTGCAGGCATCTTGAATGCGACGGAGTTTTTTTTACTGCGCAGGCGCTCGCGCATCAAGAACCCGTATGGGGCGATGCACAGACTGGCGTGATGGTGAAAACCACGCCAGTTGCGCCCTTCATAGTGATGCAGGCCCAACTCCGACTTCAGCTCCTGATAATCGCGTTCAATCCGCCATCGGCCTTGTGCCGTGGCAACCAGTGTCTTGACCGGCGTTTGCTTTGGTCGCGTCGAGAACCAGTAGTGGCGGGGCTCGGACTCTCCCGGCGGCCACTCGATCAGCAGCCACTGCTCGTCATGTGCCTGGCGATTGTGTGCGGCACGAACCCGCACCGCCGCGAACCGCGAACTGAGCGTTGCGTCGCTGCCCTGGCGCCAGCTGACCTGCCGATACGTCCTCCTGATTAGCACGCACTTTCAGCGGTGAACATGGTGACATCACGCAGGGCCCGCTCGGACCACGGCTTGCTGGCGGCTGCGGCGGCCAGCAAGCTGGGCACCAGCCGGGTCAGATCGAAACGGCGGTTGAACCGCCACATCGTCTCTGCCAGGTAGCGCTGGGCGTATTTGGCGAATTTGAAGGCGTGCTAGGCACCGTCCAGCGAACGCTTTAGGTTGGACAACACCACGTTGACCCAGCGTGCGTTCTCTGCCTCGCAGCGACTTCGACCGCTGCCTTCGATCACCGTGTGCGCGTGCTCGGCTTCCAGTGCTCGAAACGCACCGAGTCCATCACTGTAGACATCTGCTCCAGGATGCAGGCGTTGCCCGATCCATTCCGACAGCGCCGCCTTGGTGAAGCCTGGGACCGGATCCATCACCGCGCGCAATGGACGACCGTCTTCAGTGGTCTCCACGGCGATCACGAAAGGGCGCTTGTTCTCCGAGCCGCGCCCGGCCTTGCCACCGTTGCGTTCTCCGCCCAGGTAGGCATCGTCCAGTTGCACGATCCCGCCCAACTTGCGGTTCGCCTCGCGTTGGGTCATGACCTGCATCAGCTTGTGCTTCATTGGCCACGCTGTCGGGTAGTTCACTCCCAGGTGTCGCATCAACTCCAGCGCCGACAGGTTCGTCTTGCTCTGGCCCAGCAGATACATGCCAAGCAGCCAGGTGCGTAGCGGCAGCTTGCTGTTGTCCATCACCGTGCCCGAGCGCAGGCTGGTCTGGCGATAGCAGGCCGTGCACTGCCAGTACGTGGTGCCGTGACGCTGGAATCGACTGTGCGCGGTAGCGGCGCAACGCGGACAAACAAAGCCCTGTGGCCAGCGCGAGATCTCCAACGCCTGCTCGCACTGCTGCGCGTTGCCATAGCGCTTGAGGAACGCCGGCAACGACAGCCCGGCTTGGAACTGCACACGATTCATGGCCATGATCTGGTCTCGGTGGAGCGACGGTCCTACCATCGACCGGTCGGCTCTCACTGGCTGCGACTGTGCTGAAAGATCGTGCTAATCAGGTACGTCCTTGCGGGCAAGCTCTGCGCGACTTCATGTACCGAGATCGGCGCATGTGCGCTATCGCGCATCGGTCGTGTGCGGGGCCGACCGCCCTTAGGGCTGGCTGGCGGCATGGGCGCAGGTTGGTGCGATCCCCACCAGACCTTCGTGTTGCTGCGGACGCCAACCATGTACAGCAGGCCGCGTTCGCTGAGCTGGTCTCGCCAGTGGGTCTCGGTGCCGTAGGCCGCATCGGCTAGCACGACGCCTGCCGCAATCCCTGTCGCCAGCGCGCTGTCGATCTGATCCATGGCCAGCGCTGTCTTGGTCTGAAACACGATCTGATCCGGAACGCCTGCCTTCTTGCGCCGCACAGTGTCCTGAGCCCACTGCTCGGGAAGATACAGCCGATAGCCCACTGGCAGGCTGCCGTGTTCGTTGGCGATCGACAAACTCACGGCAACCTGGCAATTGTCCGTCTTGCCAAGGCGGCCGCAGTACTGGCGTGCAACACCGACCGAATGCACCCCCTTCTTTGAAAATCCCGTGTCGTCCACGATCCAGTGACACGCTGCGCTCTTCCTGCTCAGGGGCGGCAGCACCTGTGCCGCCACCGCCGCCAGCAGCGCTTGATCGCTCCAGTCGGCATCGGCCACCAGATGGTGCATCGATTGATGGGCTGAGCGCACGTTCTGCGGGTGCACCCGCGCGGCCATGGGCTCCACGCTCTTGCGCCCTCCAGGCAGTAGCAACCCTTTCAGGTACCAGTGTGCGGGCTGTTTGCGATCCGCATGGGACAGGGCGGCAGCAACTACTTCCCCGTCCTGTTCAAAACGCACTTCCAGTGACCTATTCAACACAGCTCTCCCACGCGGCCTGAAGGTCTTCCAATAGTGGCACAAAGATACGATTATTTGTAACACAGTGGAACTAACAGGCTGCTGAAATACCCCTCTACCCGTAGACTACCCGAATTCCGACACAGCCCAATCCGCTGCGTGACGTAGACGTCTTCAGCGAACAGTTATTCACGGTCAAGCGGCTGGAGGAATTCATCCCGGCCAATCACCCATTGCGCCCGGTGCGGGAGATGGTCAACGAGGCGCTGCGGCGTTTGGACGGTCTGTTCGAGCGGATGTACGCGCCCAACGACAAGGGAGGCCGTCCGAGCATCGCGCCGGAGAAGCTGGCGCGGGCGATGCTGCTGCAGGTGTTCTACAGCATTCGTTCCGAGCGCCAGTTGATGGAGCAGGTGCAGTACAACCTGTTGTTTCGTTGGTTCATCGGCCTGTCGATGGACGATGCGGTGTGGGTGCCGACGGTGTTCAGCAAGAGCCGCGAACGCCTGATCGAACACGACGTGGTGGTGGCGCTGTTCAACGAGATCGTGGCGATGGCCGATGCCAAGGGCTGGCTGTCGGGCGAGCACTTCAGCGTGGATGGCACGCTGATCCAGGCCTTGGCCGGGCACAAGAGTTTCGTGCGCAAGGATGGCGATGACAATGGCGACGGCACGGACTTCCGCGGCACGTCTCGGAGCAATGAAACGCACGCCTCCACGACCGATCCGCACGCGCGTCTGTACCGCAAGGGCAAGACCGCCAGTGAGTTGCGTTACATGGGCCATACGCTGGCCGACAATCGCCACGGGCTGATCGCCAATGCACGGGTGACCCATGCCGATGGTCACGCCGAGCGTGAAGCGGCCAAGGCCATGATCGGTGACGCCCGCCAGGCGAACCCGGACGGTGCACTGACGCTGGGCGCGGACAAGGGGGACGACGCGGCCGAATTCGTCGAGGCATTGAAGGAAATCGGAGTTGCCCCGCATATCACGCAGAACACCAGCAATCGTCGCTCGGCGGTTCCGGATGAGGTGGCTGCACGCGTTGGCTATGCGATCTCGCAGACCAAGCGGAAACTGATTGAACAAGGCTTTGGCTGGGCCAAGCTGATCGGCACCATTGGCCAAGTGATGGTGCGGGGCCTGGAGAAGGTGGATCAGGTGTTCATGGTGAATATGACCGCCTACAACCTGGTACGCATGCGTACCCTGGGACAGATGTGCCTGCAGGCCGGGGAAACGGCATTAAAAGGGCAAAAAATCAGATCAAATCGGCTCAAATCAAGCAATCAAGGTCATGCGCCGGTGACTTCATGGTCAATTTTTCAGGCTCTCTGAAAATTTGAGTGGGTAGGATTTCGGCTGGTTTACCACTGACGCGGGGATTGGGATGACGGCCAAGGTGTTTGAAGCGGCGCTGGGGATCGGCGCGCCGTGGTCGGTAGGCGCGGTCGAGTTCGACGAAGCGACCAAGGTGTTGACGGTGCCGGTGGACTTCAAGCCGGGCACGAGGTTCAAGGTATCGGGCCAAAAGGGGCTGCATCCGGTTCATGACACCGTGGTCAAGACCTACCGGCACCTGAACTTTTTCCAGCACGAGTGCTACCTGAAGGTTCGCACGCCGCGTGTGAAGCTTGGGGACGGATCGGTTCGCCTGGTCGAGCCGGACTTCGCTGGGCGGTTGTCGGGCTTCACGCTGTTGTTCGAGGCGCTGGTGCTGATGTTGTCGCAGCAGATGCCGTTCGCGGCCGTTGCGCGCATCGTGGGCGAGTCGGCGTACCGGTGCATGCAGGTGTGCAACCGCTATGTCGAGATGGCCCTGGAGCAGGCCGACTTCAGCGACGTCACGTCGCTGGCCATCGACGAGACGTCGCGCGCTCGCGGCCACGACTATGTGACCTTGGCTGCCGACGCCCAGGCGCGACGCGTGATCTTCGTGACTGAGGGGCGGGACGCCAAAGCCGTGAAGGCGCTGGCTGCCGATCTGGCAGCTCATGGCTGCCCTCCCGAACAGATCACCTCGGTGAGCATCGACATGTCGCCCGCGTTCATCAAGGGCGTAAGCGACCAGTTGCCCAACGCGCAGATCACCTTCGACAAGTTCCACGTTGTCGGACATGCGAACGCGGCCGTGGACAAAACCAGGCGCATCGAGCAGCGCACCGAGAAGTCCCTCAAGGGCATGCGCTGGACGCTGCTCAAGGATGTCTTCAGCCTCAAACCGACGGCCGGCGCAGCATTGCACGGGCTGATCACGGCACCCAAGCTCACACGGACGGCCCGCGCGTGGCTCTACAAGGAGCAGTTGCGCGAGGCGCTTGACCGAAAGCAGATCAACGTGATGCGCGAGAGGCTCAAGCACTGGTGCGTCTGCGTGATGCGATCCAAGGTCGAGGCGATGAAGGAAGTCGCAGCCCTCGTGCGCCGCCACATGGACGGCATCGTCGCCTGGGCGCAGACCCGTCAGACCAACGGCTTCCTTGAAGCCATCAATGGCCTGTTCCAGTCCGCCAAGCGCAGAGCTCGCGGCTTCAAACGCCTGTCCACCATCAAGACCGTCATCTTCCTGATTGCCGGCAAGCTGGACTTCCAAACGTTCAACCCGCATGCCCGGCAACCCACTTGAAATTCAAGAGAGCCATTTTTCACCACTTCTGAGGTGCGAAGAGACATGCCGATGGTGCCGACTCGCTTGGCGGCTGGTATTTCAGCAGCCTGCTAAACCCGACTGCTACTCAGGATGGGGGGACGTCGGAAGGGGCGTTGAACGACCCTGCGCACAGGAGGCGCATATGAAGACGAACGATGCGAGCGCACAGCCGGTAGAGCAGTCACTGGCACAGCTGCAGTCACTCAGTGAGACGCAGCGGCTACAGCAGTCTCAGCAGCACGAACAGCAGCGGGAGCAGTTGACTGCCCCTCAGCATCGGATGGTGTGAGGCCTGCTGCATCTGCTCGCTTTGGGCCATGTGTGCCAGCGGCGTGCTGTGGGACGTCGGCGAGGCACCACGCCGGCTGGTGCACGCCGAGCACGGCGACTCTGCAAACAGCATCAACTATGCCGCACTACCTGATACGCCTGCAGATGCACATTGGCGGCCATCAGCAGCGGCGCATTACGGCCGGTCTCGCGGACGCGCCTGAGCATGTCGCCGACGATCTGCGCCGCTTCCACGTCCTGGCCGGCTTCCAGGTCGCGCAGCATCGAAGCCTTGAGCGGCGAATCCACCTGCAGCAGCGTCTGCAATGCTTTGGCGCGTGCCGGCTCGGGAATCGATTGCCCGGCCGCATCGGCGGCCCACAGGCATTCGTTGTACAGGCCGTTGATCAACGCACGGCCGTCGTCGGTGGCCACGATCGCGCCGACCGGTGCGCGCATCAGACAGGTGGCCGCGGCCAGCGCGGTGAGGAAGCTGTACTTGTTCCACTGCTCCTGCGCGATCTGGGTGCTGGCCACGTGGTCGATGCCGGCCTGCGTGCAGGCCGCGGCGAAGGCCTGCACCCGCGCTGACGCCACACTGCCATCGCGCTCGCCGAAGGTCATCGCCGCCGGCTTACCCAGGTGCAGAATCTCGCCGTGCTCGCCCTTGGTCGCGCTGATGAAGCACAGCCCGCCCAACACACGCGCTGCATTGAAGCGCTCGTCCAGTGCCGCGTAATGGCGCAGTCCATTGAGGATCGGCAACACCGTGGTCTGCTCGCCGACTGCCTGCGCAATCGCATCGATCGCGCTGTCCAGGTCGTAGGCCTTGCAACTGAGGATCACCAGATCGAATGGCCGCTGCGCCACCAACGCCGGCAAGTCCTGTGCGGTGACATGCGCCACCTGCAACTGCGCATCGCCCAGCGGGCTGCGAATGCGCAAACCGTCGGCCTGCAACTGCGCCGCACGCGCCTCGCGCACCAGGAAGGTGACATCCACGCCGGCCTGCGCCAGCCGCCCGCCGAAATAGCCGCCGGTGCCGCCGGCGCCGAGGATGAGAATATGCATCAAAATCTCCGTTCAGCTTGATGGTTGGAGCGTGTCGGGCAAGGTGCTAAACTAGCGACCGGATCGGGGATCCTCGGTCGGCATCAGGCTCTGGCGGAATCGCCGGGGCCTTTTGTTTTTAAGGGAAGCACTTCAACCCGTAACCGAGGTAACGGCCAGTCGCATCCTTGTCCAGCTTCTGCTCGATGACATCCCACGCGCGATTGGGTTGGTCGGGGCGCAACTGCCGCATACCGATTGGGCGCGCAACCAAATCAGCCAGTTGAAGTCCGATCGCGTTGCTTTTCTTGTCGCAGATCACGGGATCGAATGGCATTTCGACACCAGAAAAATTGTCCCCGCCACAGATGCGGCGAAATGCCAATTCCAGATCCTGATCCTCATTATGTCCACGCGCCTCGCAGAGAACGTGCGTGGTCAATGCTGCCCCGCGTTGCGCGACCTGGCCCTGTTTGCTGAGTTTGTAGTACATCCGCTCAAGGCAGAAACGCATCGAGATTTCGTAAGGATTCTCCCCGCGCTGTCGATCCTGAAGGCGGCGCTTGTCGATGACAGCAGAAAAAATCGTCATCGGCGCAGACGCCAACGCATCTGTCAGCGCATCGATAAATGCCTGTTTCTTTTCGCGATCACGCAACACCGAAAACGCGCCGAGATCCCGGCGTATCTCGCGTTCGTGCAGCACCACGGCATCGTGGCCGAATGTCGCGAACTTGATCCGTTGAATCGCAGGTACCACTGCAGCCATGTAGTCGCGTTTGCTGATCAAACAGCACGACAGCACGAACAGCGGGAAGGCCGGATCGATGTTTGCCATCCCATGGTCGCCGCTTTCATCCACAAACACGATGTAGTCGCTGAACCGCATTCTCAGCTCCGCAGCCCCACACCCCGCCGCAGCAGCCACAACGCCAGCGCGCTGAGCACCGCGACAAACCCCAGCATCAGCGCGTAGGCCAGCCAGATCGGCACATCCGAGCTGCCGAGCAGGCCGTAGCGGAAGGCGTTGACCATGTAGAAGATCGGGTTGGCGTGCGTAGCGGCTTCGGCCCAGCCGGGCAGCAGCTTCACCGAATAGAACACGCCGCCCAGGTAGGTCAGCGGGGTCAGGATGAAGGTGGGCACGATCGCCACGTCGTCGAACTTCTTGGCGTAGATCGCGTTGACGAAGCCGGCCAGCGAGAAGATGGTCGCGCCCAGCAGCACCGTGGTCAGCGTGACGATCGGATGCGGGATGCGCACCGGGGTGAAGAACATCGCGATGATCAGCACGATCGCCCCGACCATCACCCCGCGCAGCACCGCGCCGGACACATAGCCCCACAGGATCACCCAGTTGGGCATCGGGCTGACCAGCAGTTCTTCCACATGGCGGCCGAACTTGGCGCCGAAGAAGCTTGACGAAATGTTGCCGTAGCTGTTCTGGATCACGCTCATCATCACCAGGCCGGGCACGATGAACTGCATGTAGCTGTAGCCGCCCATCTCGCCCACGCGCGAGCCGATCAGCCCGCCGAAGATCAGGAAGTACAGCGTCATGGTGATGGCCGGCGGCACCAGGGTCTGGCCCCAGATGCGCAGGATGCGCTGCACTTCGCGGCGCACGATGGTGGCCAGCGCAATCCAGTTGCGCTGGCGGGGTGTTGCGGGCGTGGCGGACATCGACGGCTCCGAAGGACTCATGGGTGGCCTGCCGGGCGCGCGGGCACCGCTGCGGCAGGGGGCGGGGCGGCAGGACTCTCGCCTGGCCCGGTCAGACGAACGAACAATTCTTCCAGCCGGTTGCTCTTGGTGCGCATCGAGCGCACGCGGATGCCGGCATCGCCCAGGGTGGCGAACACGCGGTTGAGGTCCATCGCGCGCGGCATGTCCAGGTCCAGCGTGTGGCTGTCGATGGCGGTGAGCGTGGTGCCTTCGATCGCCGGCAGCTGCGCGGGCAGCTCACCGTCGATATCGAACAGGAAGCCTTCCACATCGAGTTTGGCCAGCAGTTCGCGCATCGGCCCATGGGTGACGATCTGGCCGTGGTTGATGATGGCCAGGTTGCGGCACAGGTGCTCGGCTTCTTCCAGGTAATGCGTGGTCAGGATGATGGTGGTGCCGGCGGCGTTGATGTCCTTGAGCACGCGCCACATGTCGCGGCGGATTTCGATGTCCACACCGGCGGTGGGTTCGTCCAGGATCAGCAGGCGCGGCTGGGTCATCATGGCGCGGGCGATCATCAGCCGGCGCTTCATGCCGCCGGAGAGCGTGCGGCTCATCACCTGGGCCTTTTCCCACAGGTGCGCGCGGCGCAGTTCCACTTCGGCCAGCGCTTGGGCCTGACTGCGCGGCATGCCGTAGAAACCAGCGTAATTGACCAGGATGTCGAAGGGTTTTTCGAACAGGTTGAAGTTGATTTCCTGCGGCACCAGGCCGATCAGGCGCATCGCATCGCTGCGGTGGCGGGCCAGGTCGGTACCGAACACTTCCACTTGCCCGCCGGACAGGTTCACCAGCGAGCTGATGATGCCGATCAGGGTGGATTTGCCGGCCCCGTTGGGGCCGAGCAGGGCGAAGAAATCGCCTGGCACGACGTCCAGCGACACGCCCTTGAGCGCCTGGGTGCCGTTGTCGTAGGTCTTGCGCAGATCGCACACGCGCAGGGCGGGCGCACTGGGAGAGGGTGAATTCAAGCCGGATCCTTCGCGCCAGGGTGAAGGCGCAGCGAGTTGCAGCCCGTTATTATAGAAGCCCGTTGGGGTTTGCCCCGATCACAGACTGTCCCAAATACGTTCGTGCCCGTTCAATTCCCCCTCAAGCTTGTCGACCGGCGCATGATTGCGCCCACCGTGGCCCACTGCCAGTTCGTCCGTGACGACGGGCAGCCGCTGGATTTCCAGCCCGGCCAGTTCATCCAGATCCATTTCGACTACGCCGATGGCACGCCGACCAAGCGCAGCTATTCGCTGGCGACCATCCACGACCACGCGCTGGGACCGGGCGAGGCGGTGGAGATTGCGGTCAGTTTCGTGCCCGGCGGCTCGGCCACGGCCTTGTTCGAAGGTCTGGAGATCGGCGACCAGTTGCAGGCAAGCGGGCCCTACGGGCGCTTCTGCCTGCAGCCGGGCGACCACAACCAGCGCTATGTGCTGATCGCTACCGGCACCGGCGTGACGCCGTACCGCTCGATGCTGCCGCTGCTGGCCGAGGTGATCGCTACCCGCGGTGTGCAGGTGGTGTTGCTGCAGGGCGCGCGCAACCCGACCGAGCTGCTGTACGGCGACGATTTCCGCGCATTTGCCGATGCGCATCCGCAGTTCCGCTACGTGCCGTGCTTCTCGCGCGACGTGCCCGAGCAGCCGCACGCCGACGTGCGGCACGGCTACGTGCAGCAGCACCTGGCCGAGTTCGTGCCCGATGCTGCGCACGATATCGCCTACCTGTGCGGCAATCCGGACATGGTGGACATCTGCCTGGAAGCGTTGAAAGCAGCCGGGCTGCCAAGTGCGCAGATCCGTCGCGAGAAGTACGTCAGCTCCACGCCGCCCAAGGTCTGAAGGCGGTGGCCTGCAGGCGGCGCGTGCAAGCCGCCTGTGCCCGCAGTGCGGTGGCCTGCAGCGCGGTGAGGAGTTGCTGCGGTACTAGGCCGCCGCGTTCAGTAGCGCAGGGCGCTGCAGCTCCACGGTGACATGCACCAGTTCTTCGTGGATCTGCAGTGCGCGGCGCACCAGCTCCGCATCGATGTCGGCTGCGGTGACCAGGCTGACGACGCAGGCATAGCGCTCGCTGCCGACGCGCCAGACATGCAGGTCGGCGATGTCGATCGCATGCCCAAGCTCGGCAATGACCTGCTTCACCTCTGCCACCAGTGGCGCGTCCATCTCTGCATCCAGCAGCACGCTGCCGGTGCTGCGCAGCAGCCCCCAGGCCCAGACGGTGACCAGCACCGCGCCGACGATGCCCATGATGGGGTCCAGCCAGGTCACGCCCCAGTGCATGCCGGCAACCAGCGCGACGATCGCGAGCACCGAGGTCGCGGCATCGGCCACCACGTGCAGATACGCCGCGCGCAGATTGAGATCGCTGTGCGCCTCGTGGTGATGACCATGACCATGAGCTTCGTGTGTGTGCGTATGGCCGTGACTGTCGTGCCCGTGGCCGTGTCCATGCCCATGCGAGTCGCGCAGCCACCACGCGCAGATCAGATTGACCAGCAGGCCGATCACCGCAATGACGGTGGCTTCCTGATACTGGATGGGCTCGGGCGTAAACAAGCGTTCCAACGATTGAAAGGCCATCAGCCCGGCCACGCCCAATAACAGGATCGCGCTGGTGTAGCCGCCCAGCACTTCGACTTTCCAGGTGCCGAAGGTGAAGCGCACATCCCCGGCATGCTGCCGCGCAAAGCGGTAGGCGAACAACGCCAGCCCCAGCGCCAGCGCGTGCGAGCTCATATGCCAGCCGTCGGCGAGCAGGGCCATGGAGTTGAGCGTCCAACCGCCCACGATCTCCACCACCATCATGAGCACGGTCAGGATCACCGCCTTGCGGGTGCTGCGCTCGGCGAGCGGATTGGCGCTGGCAAAGGTGTGCGACTGCGCGCAGTGGGGCGCGGGGTGCGTGATCGACATTGACGGTGGCTCTGGCTAAGGTACCCCTACAGGGTATCTTAAATACCCCTGGGGGGTATACGGCAGTGGCGCATCTCAATCAGGACAAATCCAAGCTGCTTGCGCGCGTGCGCAGGATCCGTGGGCAAGTGGAAGGGCTGGAAAAAGCCCTGGCCCAGGACGTGGAATGCACCGCGTTACTGACCCAGGTGGCCGCATTTCGCGGTGCGGCCCAGGGCTTGATGGTCGAGCTGCTCAGCGAGCATCTCAAGCACCATGTTGCCGCACCCGAAGCATTGGGCGCGCGTGAGCGGGCAGTGGATGACATCAGCGCCATCCTCAAGACCTATTTGAAATAGAGGGGTCAACGAGCCGATCGGGCACGTCGGCAGGCGGGCGTGATCTGCGCTTGGTGCGGCATGCGGACGCTATTTCACGCATGCACCCGCATGCGGCAATGCGCGTACAAACCGCTTCGCATGCGCCCCCATCAGACGTTGCGCGCTGCCGCTGGGCATGCCGCGCGCTGGATCGCCTGCATGCAGTGGCGCGCCGACGGCGTAAAAAAACTGCGCATGTCTGACCGCATGCATCGCGCAACATCCGCCAGTAACGCCGATGACGCCAATGCGGCCGGTTGAATGTGTAAAGGGTACTTGACAGCAAGTTCCGGTGGGTGCATCTTGCCTGTCAAGCGTGCTTGACAGGCGAATGAGATGCGGCAGCAGCGTAGTCACATGGAATGCAGGCAGCACCGCACACCGCAACGCGCCGTGCGACCAGTCGCCGGGCGATTGCGCAGCAATCGCGCAGCACAGGCAGTCACGTCGCCGAGGCCTTGCAAATGACAAGCCACAAACGCAGGGCGCTGCAGGTGTTCTGCCTGGGGCTGTGCTTGCTCGGCATCGGGCTGCTGGGTCTGTGCCAGGTACTGCCGTTGAACAATTATCTTGCCGGGATCAGCGCCGGCATCGGTGGGTGGTGCATGCTGCTATCGGTGCCGATGTGGCTGGCGCGCGGCAATATGTGCGACACAACCCGCCCGGCGTTGGCGCGGCGGTATCACCGCGAATTCGGCGTCCCGATGCTGTTGTACGTGGTGGTGATGCTGTTCTGGCGTTATCTGCTTGCGCATGTCGGCCCTGACTGGGCGCGTGTGCTGATCGCCTTGCTGCCGGCGGTGCTGGTCGTGCTGGTGATCCGTGCGGTGGCGCGCTATGTGCGCGATTCGGACGAGATGCAACGCCGTATCGAGCTGGAAGCCATCGCCATTGCCGCCGGCCTGGTCAGCGGTGCGTACATGACGGCCGGATTTCTGCAGGCCGCCGAGCTGATCGAGGTTCCGGCGAGCGCGGCGATGCTGTGGGTGTTTCCGTTGCTGTGCGCCATCTACGGCATCACCAAAAGCATCCACGCGCGTCGTTTTGAATGAACAGCCGCGTGCGCGAATTGCGCGAGGCCAGTGGCTGGTCGCAAGGCGAGTTGGGCGAACGGCTGGGTGTATCGCGGCAGACGATCAATGCGCTGGAAACCGGCAAATACGATCCCAGCCTGCCGTTGGCGTTTCGGATCGCACGTTTGTTTGGGGAGTCGATCGAGCATGTTTTTCTTTACGAAGACGCGCAGTAGTTGCCGCGGTCGCATGTGGCCGTCTGCAACGTCAGGGGACAGGCAATACCAGGAGATAGGATGACGATGGTCAAGCAATCCACAATGGTGGCGGCAATGCTGATTGCGATGCTGGCTGCCGGATGCCAGCGCGCCGCAGCGCCCGCCGCAGCACACGACGTTGCGGGAAAACCCACCGCGGCAGCGCCGGGTACGGCTGTGCAGCGGCCCGCGTCAAAAACGCCGCCGGGCAATGCCGCAGGCCATCGTTTCGGCACGTTGCTGTTCACGCCGTGCACGCTGAGCGCTGGTGGTGCTGCCGGCAACATCGAAGCGCAGTGCGCGAGCTTGCGCGTGCCGGAGAATCCGGCCGCGCCGAGCGGGCGCAGTATTGCGTTGAAGATCGCGTGGCTGGAGAGCGAAGCCGGCGGCGGCAGCACGCCCGACCCGGTGTTCTTCATTGCCGGTGGACCGGGGCAATCGGCCACCGAAGTGGCGGCGATCGTGGACATGGGGTTGCACGAAGTCCGCAAGCAGCGCGACATTTTTCTGGTCGATCAGCGCGGCACCGGTGGCTCGCATCCGCTGGAGTGTCGCGACGCGGCCGGCAAGCCGCTGGCGCTGGAGAACGGCAGCGAGGCCACCGCCGAGCAATTGACCGCGTATGCAGGCCGATGCGCCGCCGGCCTGCGTGACGATGCCGACCCGCGTTACTACACCACCAGCGAAGCCATTGGCGATCTGGATGCCGTGCGCGCGGCACTGGGCGTGCAGTCGCTCAATCTGATTGGTGCCTCGTACGGCACACGTGTGGCCCAGCACTATGCCGCACGCTATCGGCAACACACGCGCACCGTGGTGATCGATGGCGTGGCGCCGAACGATCTGGTGATCGGCGGCGAATTCGCGCGTACGTTCGAAGATGCGATCGCGCTGCAGTCCGCGCAATGCCGTCAGCAGCCTGCCTGCGCCAAGCGTTTTCCGGTCGATACCGCCACGCAGTTGCGCCAGGTGGTCGAGCGGCTGCGGCAGGCACCGGTGGCGGTGGAGTATCGCGATCCGCGCACGGGTGCCTTGCGCCACGAACAGGTCACTGCCGACACCGTGGCGGGCCTGGCGTTCGGGTTTTCGTATGCGCCGGAAACCGCCTCGCTGTTGCCGCTGGTACTCGATGAAGCGGCCGCAGGCCGGTATGCCTCGTTGATGGCGTTGGCGCAGATGAGCGCGTCGAGCATGTCCGATCAGATGAATCGTCTGATGCAATGGTCGGTGTTGTGCAGCGAAGACGCCGGGCGTTATCACCCGCCCGCCCACCAGGCGACGACGCTGCTGGGCAACGAGGTGGCCGAGATGTTCTTCGCGCCGTGCAAGGTGTGGCCCTCCACGCCGGCACCGGCCGCTGAGAGCGCGCCGTTCCGCTCGACGCTGCCGGTCTTGCTGCTCTCCGGCCAGCTCGATCCGGTCACGCCGCCACGCTATGCCGAGCGGGTGCTGCAGGGCCTGCCCAACGGCCGGCATGTGATTGCGCCCGGCCAGGGGCATGGCGTGTTCCGGCTGGGCTGCATGCCCAAGGTACTAAGTCAGTTTATGCAGACCGCCGATGCCAAGACGCTGGATACCACCTGCGTTGCCAGCCTCAACACCGTGCCCGCCTTCACCTCGTTCAACGGATGGGAACCATGAGCCGCATCGACCACGCCACGGAGGCGCTCGCATGATCGTCGTCGATACTCTGCATAAGTCGTTCAAGACCAAGGCCGGGCTGGTGAAAGCCGTCGACGGTGTCAGTTTCGGCGCTGCCGATGGCCAGATCACTGGCTTGCTCGGCCCTAACGGTGCCGGCAAGACCACCACCTTGCGCATGCTCTACACGCTGATGTCGCCAGACCAGGGCAGCGTCACCATCGATGGCGTGGATGTCGCCAGCGACCCGGTGACAGTGCGCCGCGCACTCGGCGTGTTGCCGGACGCACGCGGGGTCTACAAGCGTTTGACCGCACGCGAGAACATCGCCTACTTCGGTGAGCTGCATGGCATGTCGTGCGCGCAGATCGCGCAGCGCACAGCTTTGCTGTCGAAGGCGTTGGACATGGACGACATCCTCGACCGCCAGACCGAAGGCTTCAGCCAGGGCCAGCGCACCAAGACCGCGATTGCGCGCGCATTGGTGCACGACCCGCGCAACGTGATTCTGGACGAGCCCACCAACGGCTTGGATGTGATGACCACCCGCGCCATGCGTGGCTTCCTGCAGCAGCTGCGTGCGGAAGGGCGCTGCGTGATTTTTTCCAGCCACATCATGCAGGAGGTGGCAGCACTGTGCGATCGCATCGTCATCATCGCCAAGGGCACGGTGGTGGCCTCCGGTAGCGCCGACGAACTGCGCGCTGCCACTTGTGAACACAATCTGGAAGACGCCTTCGTCAAGGCGATCGGCTCGGACGAGGGATTGCACGCATGAGCACCACGTCGTTGTTCTCCACGCTATGGACCGTGCTGCGCAAGGAATTGCGCGACATCTCACGCGACCGCCGCACCCTGGCATTGGCGTTGCTGCTATCGCCGCTGCTCTACCCGATTCTGATTCTGGGCATTGGCGCCTTGAGCGAGAGCCGCGTGCGTACGCAGATCGACAAGCCGCTCGACATTCCCACGCTCGGTCGCAGCAACGCGCCGAATCTGGTGCGTTTTCTGGCCGCGCAAGGGCTCAACGCTGTGGATGCGCCAGCTGATCTGACGGCGGAGATTCGCAACCAGGATGTGGATGTGGCACTGCGCATCAGCGACAGTTATGCAGAGGATTGGCGCGAAGGCCGGCCGGCACTGGTGGAGATCATCAAGGACAGCACGCGCCGCGAAGCCGATGTGCCGAGCATGCGCCTGCAGGCCGCGCTCAGCGGTTACAGCCAACAGGTGGGGGCATTGCGTTTGCTGGCGCGCGGGATCGATGCGCAAGTCTCCAGGCCCCTGGAAGTCGCCGCGCAGGACCTCGCCACTGCCGAAGCCAAACGCGGCCAGATGATGGCGATGCTGCTACCGGTGTTGCTGGTGATCACCTCGTTTCTGGGGGGCGCGTCGTTGATTCTGGATGCCACTGCCGGCGAGCGCGAACGCCAATCGCTGGAGCCGTTGCTGGCCACGCCCGCGCCACGCAGCGCCATTGTCAGCGGCAAGATCGCTGCGGCCTGCGTGATCGGCATGGTGTCGTTGTTGCTCACCTTGCTGGCATTCAAGCTGAGCGCGCAGCTGTCCACATCCAACCTGGGCCGACAGCTCAATGTCGGCTTCGTGCCGATGCTGCAGATGCTCTTCATCCTGGTGCCGATGCTGTTCGTCGGCACCTCGCTGCTGACCTATCTGGCCGCCGCCGCCAGGAGCATGAAGGAAGCGCAGGCGCACATGACCTGGTTGCTGCTGCTGCCGATGCTGCCGGGCTATGCCTTGATGGCGTATCCGCTGAAGACGCAGCTGTGGCATTTTGCGGTGCCGTTTCTGGCGCAGAACCAGATGCTGTTGAAGGTGATCCGCCACGAGACCATCAACGTGCAGACCTGGGCGGTGTATCTGCTGGCCGGTTTCGGTGTGGCGGCATTGCTGTGGTATGCCGCAGTGCGCCGCTATCACCAGGAGCGTCTGGCGATTTCGGGTTGATGTTTTTTTAGCCATCAGCTGCCTGCTGCAAGACCTTGCGACACCGTCCCCTCACCCCAACCCCCCGCTCCGTGCCCCTGCCCGCGCTTGCGGCGCTGGCGCTCCAACGCTCCAACGCACGCGCGGCAGTGGCGCGCAAGCTGTGCCGTCTCGCCCAGCAGGAAGAGGGCCTGTTATCGTTCTCCCATCGGGATATTGTCCTCCTTCATGGGGAGAAGATGGCGCGCGCGCAGCGCCGGATGAGGGTAAGGGGTGCGAATGCACGTGCAGCAGCACGTGCAACCATGCCTGCACTAGCGCGCAACGCTGCGCGCGCCGTGGCGCAACTGCCACAACCCACCACCGCCACAACGCAAAAGCCCGCATCGCTGCGGGCTTTTGCGTTTCCATGTCATCAACGACCCGGGCATCAATCGCCCGGATTGAACGACAGCGTGCGCCGCGTGGTCACCGGTGCGTCCACCGGTTCGAAGCGCCAGTGCTTGACCGCGATGAGGGCTTCGCGATCGAACACGCGCGGCGGGTTGGCGCGCAGCACGCGCGAGGTGGTGATCGAGCCGTCGGTGCCGACCGTGAGCTCCACCAGCACTTCGCCGGAGGTGCCGGCACGCAGTGCTTCGGGTGGGTAGTGCGGTGCCGGGGTGCTGATCGGGCGCAACGACTGCGCCGCCGGTGCGGCTGCAGCGGCGGCTGCCGGCGCCGGACGCGGTGCCGCCGGTGTGGATGCCGGCGCTTCGGCTTGACGACGCGCAGCCGCCTGCCGCTCGGCCTCGGCGGTCTGCTGGCGAGCCGCTTCCTGCTGGGCGGCAATCTGCTGGGCAGCGGCCGCTTCGCGGGTCTGCTGCTCGCCCAGACGCTTCTGCTCGGCGGCTTGCTTGGCCTTGACTTCGACCTGCTTCTTGGCCTGCTCGGCATCATGCTCGGCGTCATGCTCGGAGTGGTTGGCAGCGGTCTTCATGCTGGTTTCCAGGCCGCTCTTCAGGCGCGGCAATGCCGGTGCCTGCGGGTCGACCTGCGCGATCAACGCAATCAAACGTTGCGCTTCGTGGAATTCTTCGCGGCCGATGCTTTGTTCGGCGGCGATCAGCGTATAGGGCAGCAGATCGGTCAGCGCGCTGTTGACGGTGGCGTCCTGCGGCTGCTTCTCACGCAAGGCCAGGTAGTACTCCACCGCGTTGTCGCCGGCCGGGGCGTACATACGGTTGTCCTGCAGCGCCTTGGTGGCCGATGCGCGCAACTGGTCGGCAGCCATCGACTGCACCTGCGGCGAGACCGCCGTCGCAGGCGTGGGTGCCAATGCTGCCGGCGTGGCGCCGGTGGCTGGCGCGGTGGTGGCGGCCTTGTCTTCCTGCTTGGAGCAGGCGGCCAGGCCCACCAGCAAAATGACCGGCGCGATCCGGCTTGCCATACGGCCCTGTGTCAGATCCAACATGCGTCCCCCTTACCCCGAGTGCGAAAGATAACGTTGCTACGGCGAGCGCCGTCCATTGTTCCCGCAATGGACGCCAATGCGGCAATCTAGCATTGCCGGGGCGGTCTAAGCCAAGGGTTGCGCAGCAGATCGTCGAAATTTATCCTGCCGGGGGCGCCATGACCGGCGGGGCCGGCAGGCGTGCGGCCGGTTCGGGCGGCGGCGGGGCAGGGCAGTAGCGCTGCAGGAAGTCAGCGTGCGCGGGCAACCGCACCAGCGCCGCCTCCACCCGGGTGTGGATGGTGTCCAGGAAGCGGCTCAGCTCCGCATCGCCCATCAGGTCGGCCACCGGGTGATGCTGTTGCGGCACGATGCCCTGGCCCAGCATCACCTGCACCCACGAGTTCTCGGCAAACAGCTCGTTGGCCTGATGGAAGACCCGCCCGCTCTGGCGGAACAGCTCCACCCGGTGGCGCAGCGAATCGGGGATGTCCATTGCCGCGCAGTCGCGCCAGAACGGCGTGTCGCGGCGATCGGTGGCGTGGTAATGCAGGATCACGAAATCGCGGATGTGCGTGATCTCCTGGGCCGCCTGGCGGTTGTATTCGGCGATGTCGACAGCGTTGATGACCTGCGGGAAGGTCTGCAGCAGGCGGATGATGCCGCGCTGGATCAGATGGATATTGGTCGATTCCAGCGGCTCCAGGAACCCGCTGGCCAGGCCCAGCGCCACGCAGTTCTTCTCCCACACGCGGTGGCGCTGGTTGGGCGTGACGCGCAGCGGCCGCGGCTCGGTGAGCGCGCGCCCGGTGAGGTTGCGTTCCAGCACCGCCCGCGCACTGTCCTGGTCCATGTAACGGCTGGAATACACGATGCCGTTCCCCACCCGGTGCTGCAGCGGAATGCGCCACATCCAGCCGGCCTGATCGGCGCGCGAACGGGTGTAGGTCACCGGCGGGCCCACCGCTTCGGTCTGCACCGCCAGCGCGCTGTCGGCGAACAACCAGCGCGACCAATCGTCGCTGCCCACGCCCAGCGTCTTGCCGATCAGCAGGCCGGCCAAGCCGGTGCAATCCAGGAACAGGTCGCCTTCCACCCGCGTGCCGTCCTGCAGCGTCAGTGCGGTGAGGAAACCGCTTTCCGCATCGGTCTCCACCTGGCCGATGCGGCCTTCGATGCGCGTGACCCCGAAGCCTTCGCTGAAGCGGCGCAAGAAGCGCGCGTACAGCCCGGCGTCCAGGTGGTAGGCGTAATTCATGCCGCCATTGGGCAGGTGCGCGAAGCGGCCTTCCTGCGCCGCACGCAGTTCCAGGCAGTAGTCGCCGAAGTCGCGCGCCACGCCGCGCTGTTGCCCCTTCAACCAGAAATGCTGAAACCCTGCGCTCCAGTGATCGGTCCCGGCATGACCGAAGGAATGGATGTAATGCCGGTCCACGTCGCGCCAGTGTTCGAAGGCGATACCGAGCTTGATGGTGGCCTGGGTGGCGGCCATGAAGGCGGCTTCGTCGATCTCCAGCAAACGGTGGAAGGTGACCAGGCTGGGAATGGTGGCTTCGCCCACCCCCACCGTGCCGATCTCGTCGGACTCCACCAGGGTGATCTGCAGGTGTCGACCCAGCAACTTCGACATCGCTGCAGCCGCCATCCAGCCAGCCGTGCCGCCGCCGGCGATGACAACGCGGCGCACTGCGCGCTGCTGCGGGTCCGAAGGCAGGGTGTCGGGCATGGTCAAATCCTCAGCGATTCAAGCGTTGCAGCAGCCGCGCACGCAGGCTGCGCGCACGGGCGTCGTCCATCGGGGCCAGCACGCCGCGCGCGGCATCTGGCAGATGCGCGGTGGTGGTGCCGTTGGCCTCGAAGACGTAGTGACGAAACACCTCCTGCCAGGTGGCGCGTTGTTCGGCCGGCAGGTCGCGGATGGTCAGCAGCGCCAGCATCAGCGCGTTCATGGGCGAATCCATGTAAGCCGGGCTCTGCCGCCACCAGAAATTGACCAGCACGTTGAAGCTTTCCAGCGCCTCGACGTGATGCCACCACATGCTGGGAATGAACAACGCATCGCCCGGCAGCAGCTCGGCGACCAGCGCATGTTCCAGCGCCTGCGCATAGCGCGGAAAGCGCAGCAGATCCGGCGCGGCGATATCCACCAGGCTGACCGGTTGCCCGGCCGGGGTCAGATCCAACGGGCCGATGTAGAGGTTGGCCAACTGCTCGGGCGGGAACAGCGTGAAGCGGCGCCGCCCGGCGACCACGCAGGCCAGGTTGTCGGGCAGGTCCTGATGCGCGGGGATGCGGGTGCGGTTGCCCATCCAGATGCTGGCCAGCGGCTCGCTCTGCGGCAGCGCGATCGGATTGTGCGCGCGCAGCCCGGGCAGGTAGGTGTCCAGCGTGGTGGAACCGACATAGATCGCCGGTGGCTGCGCGTTATCGAGGTCGCGCAACAAGGTGTCCAGCACAACGCCCAAGGGCACGCGCTCCCGGCGGAAGTTGAAGCCGCTCATATCGGCGTTGTAGAAGAAACGCCCGCCAATGTCCGGTGGCCCAACCTGCGCGACCACCGCCTCGCCGCGGTCGAAACCACGCAGATAGGCGGCAGCGGCCTGGGCGGAACGCGCGCCGGCCTGCGCCAGCGGCCAGGCGCGCACCAGCCCACGCAGCACCAGCGGCGTGGTGGAGCGAAGGATGGCCGTGTCCAGCTGTTGCGGGTCCAGGCCGTGGCATTCTTCGATGACGCGTGGCTCAGCGGGCATGACGGCGATTCATGCGTTCAAGCAGATGGCGAAATTGCGCGATCGAGGCCACCGCCATGTACAGCGGTTCCAGATCGCCGTGCCGGTGCAGCTCGAGCAGCGCGGCCTCATCGAGTGCGCGCAGGCGTTCTTCGTGTACGACGTAGAGCCCGGCCAGGCGGCATTCCAGGCCGTTATTCAAGGTGGCTTCGAACACGAACGGTTCGAGCAGGTCATAACGCAGTACGCGTTCGACAAACGCATCGCTGGCGGCCAGCCCATCGTGCAGCGTGCGCAGCACCTGGCTGATGCGGTCGAGAAAGTCGGTGGTGCCGCCGTGTTCGCGAAACAGCAGCTCGCCCTCAGCGCTGCTGATGCGTGGGCTATCCAGATCGATGTGCACCATCGGCCCGTCGGGTTGTTCGCCGATCAGGAACGGTTGGCGCTGAATCGATAGCGGAATATAGGGCGCATCCCAACGCGCGCCATCCAGAAACAGGTTTTCGCCCAGGCGTAATCCCAGCAGCGCCAGCGGCTGGAAACTGCGCTCGCCGCTGCGATGGAACACGATGGGATATTGCGCCTGCAGCTGGCGGAATTCCTGCGGAAAGGTCGCAGCCGACACCACCTTATCGCCGTAGGCGGCGCCGTGCGCGGTGATCACGCGCAGATCGCGGTGATCGAGATTGTTCAACAACACAGCATTGGTCATGGGGATTGGCACTGCACGCGTGGCGCATGCTTGAACGAATCGCCACTGCACGGCAAGCCCTGGACGCAGGTACGTCGTCGGGCCGGGCGCAACGGCCGTGTCCATTCCCCGACCGCCAGGCCGCCGGGGAATGGATGGGGTTACTGCAGCGATGCCGTCATTCCTGCATCGCCGGAGCGTGGATCACCAGAACGTGTAACGCAGGCCCAGCATGTAGCGCGGGCCGGTCTGGGTGGCATAGATGATCTCGTTCTTCTGCCGGCCATGCTGACGCTGGATTTCGTTGGTGAGGTTGATCGCCTCCAGGCTCAGCGACAGGGTCTCGGTCCACTGGTACCCGATGCTCAGATCCAGCTGACCATAGGCTTCGGTGTAGACCGGGTTGGGCAGGCCGCTGCCGTCGAAACGCGCGGCCAAGAACTCGTCGCGCCAGTTATAGGCTGCACGTACCTGCCACTTGTCCTTGTCGTAGAAGCCGACCAGGTTGGCCGAATCGCTCAACCCTTCCAGCGCGAACTGCTCGCCGATCACGTAGTTGTCGTAGGTGAGTCCGGAGTTGACCTTGGTGTAGTTGGCCGACACGCCGAAGCCGCTCTGGCCGAACATGTGCTGCACGTTGAATTCCCAACCATCCAACGAGGCCGACCGCTGGTTGGCCGGCGCGGTGATGGAGAAGTTGGCGACCGGGTCGCCCGGCTGCCCGCTGATCGTACCGGTGGCATTGCCGTTGGTGTCGTCGGTTCCGCGGACCACGCCCGGCTGGCCGGAGAAGTTGCGGAAGATGTAGTTGCGGATGCAGGTCAGCTCGGCGGTGGCGCAGCCATTGGCCAGCGCCTGGTTCCAGTAGGCGCCGCCCACCGGCGTGTGCAGGCCCAGCGAGGTGTCGTTGCGGGTGGTGACGCCGACATAGTTGTCGATGTTCTTGCGGAAGAACCCCACCGAGGCGTAGCTCTCCTCGCCGTAATACCACTCCAGCGACAGGTCGATGTTGTGCGACAGCAACGGCTTGAGGCCGGGATTGCCTTCCTGGCCCGAGCCGCCTTCGATGCGGCCGATCTGGTTGAGCGTCTGCCCGCCCTGGATGTCGCCCCAACCGGGCCGGCCGATGGTTTCGCCGTAGCTGCCGCGCAGCACCAGGTCTTCGCGCAGCTTGAAGCTCAGATCCAGGCTGGGCAGCCAGTATTTGTACTTGCCGCTGCCGCCGGCAAATGCCGAGTCGGACAGACGGATCGGCAGCTCGTTGTTGGCGACCCAGTCGATGCCCACGGCCACCGGCACCAGCGCCTGCGCCTGGACCTTGGTTTCTTCGTAGCGCACGCCGGCCGCCAGGCTGATCGGCACGCGCAGATCGTCCCAGCTGTTGTTCCACTGCAGGTAGGCGTTCTTGGACTTTTCAATCACGCGGCGGTCGGTGGTGAACACCGGCGAGATGCGGTACAGCGACTCATCGCCAGCAGCGTGCGCGGCGGCCTGGCGCACGCGCTCGAAGTCGAACAGGTACAGCTGGTTGAACTGCTGCGGATTGCCGCTGCCGTCGATCGCATCGAAGTACTGCGCAAACGAGCTGGGAATCCACAGGTCGTCCGGATAATCGGCCGCGGTGCCGTTGCCGCCCCAGGTGTTGCGCTGCACGTTGGAGAACGCCGAGCGGTTCTTGACCTCGGTGCTGCCGATGCCGAACGTCAACTGCGAATAGTTTTCGAAGGTGAAGTCGCCATTGACCTGCGCCTGATCGATTTCAGACTTCATGTAGCTGTTGCGGAATGCCGAGCCGGTGACCAGCGTGCGCGACGGGTCCAGGCCGTTCAGCCCGAAGCCCAGCTGCTGCTGCAATACCGGGAAATCCTTGCTGAAATCCACCACCGAGGTGCCGCGGTAGAACCCGGACACGCCCAGCGAGTTGCTCGACCCGTATGGGCTGTCCGCGCCGGCTTCGGCGGTAGAGCGGTGAATGTCGACGTTCAGCTTGAACTGATCGCTCACCGCCCAATCCACATTGAAACCGAGCGACTTGTTCTGGTTACGCGTGGCCGCATTGGAGCCGGCGGTGGCCAGATCGCTGGTGGGCGGATTGACGATTTCCGAATAGGTAATCGGACCGGACACCGGTCCCTGGGTCCAGGAGCTGGCGGACGGTCCGTAGTTGAACCACACCGACATCTCGTTGCGCTGCTGCTGGATCTTGTTTTCCGAGTAGGTGTAATCCAGCGTGGCGGTGATGTTGTCCAGCGGCTTGTACTGCAGGGTCAACTGGCCGTTGGTGCGCTGGCGTTCGACGCCGACCACGCGGTCGTTGAGGTTCTGCGGTACCGAATAGATATCGTTCGGACCAGGACGGTTGACGATGTTTTCCGAGCCCGGCGCACCCGGCTGCGGAATGGTGCCGTAGGCGGTGGAATCGCCACGGAATGCGCGCCAGCCATTAGGCACGCCAACCTGGCTGTAGCCGAAGTCGCGTTCCTGGTAGCTGCCGCTCAGCGACACGCCAAAGCGTCCATCGGCCGAGGTATTGCTGAAAATGCCGGAAATTTCCGGCGTCAGCCAATCGCCCTGCAAGCGGCCGGGCAGGTTCTCGTTGGACGCGTCATGCACACCCTTGAGACCGACGTTGGCATGCATGCCCGGGTTATCCAGCGGCCGGGCGGTCTTGATGTTGATGGTCGCGCCGATACCGCCGGTGGGCGTGCTGGCACGGCTGGTCTTGAACACCTCGATGCCGGAGATCGACTCGGACGCCAGGTTGGCGAAGTCGAACGCACGCGAGTTGGAGGCGTTGGATTCTTCGATGCTGGCGCCGGGCATCTGGCGACCGTTCAACAGTACCAGGTTGAAGTCCGGGCCGACGCCGCGCACGGTGACGCGCGAGCCTTCGCCCAGCGAGCGGTCGATCGACACACCGCTGATGCGCTGCAACGATTCGGCCAGGTTGGTATCGGGAAACTTGCCGATGTCTTCGGCCACGATGCCGTCGACGATGCCTTGCGCATCGCGTTTGACGTTCATCGACGAGGTGAGGCTGCCACGGATACCGCTGACCTGGACGGTATCGAGGGTGGCGGGGTCGGCCTGACTGGAGCCCGGCACGGTGGATGCCGACTGCGGCGCCGGCGCGGTCTGCGCGGCCAGCGGAGTCGACATGGCGAACAGCAGGGCAGACGTCAAGCGCCGCGTGCGCGGCAGGGTGCGAGTCTCTCTCACGGTCATTCTTTCCCCAAACACACGATAAGGCCGGCCCCGAGCGGGACAGGCAAAGGCCACCCAAACAGTCGCGAATTTCTTGCTGCTGCCTTAACAAAGTCAATTTGCACTGCAGCATCGACCGCGACTAATCACGTCACACAGCGGTCCATTGCGTTCGGTTTGCCGCCTATCGGCCTGCAATCGCTTGGCCGTACCATCGAGCATCGAGGGCAACGTCTTTCCATAAGCGATGCCACTGACACAGCGAACGCAAGCTTCGGGTGCGCACTCGGCAAGCGGATTCGGCAGGTGGACCAGATGCATTGCCGGGTTCGATGCCTGCACGCCGAAGACCGTCACCTTGTTGTGTCTTGCCGTTACGACCCCACCTGTGACTGGAGCGCACGATGATTGATCTGTACTACTGGCCCACGCCCAATGGCCACAAAGTCACCTTGTTCCTGGAAGAGGCCGGGCTGAAGTACACCGTCAAGCCGGTCAATATCGGCAAGGGCGAACAATTCGAGCCGGCGTTCCTGCAGATTTCGCCCAACAACAAGATGCCGGCCATCGTCGACCATGCACCGGTCGATGGCGGCGGCGCGCAGAGCGTGTTCGAATCCGGCGCGATCCTGCTGTACTTGGCCGAGAGGACTGGCCGCTTTCTGCCGCGCGATGCGCGCGGCCGCATCGCTGCGCTGGAGTGGTTGTTCTGGCAGATGGGCGGGCTGGGCCCGATGAGCGGGCAGATGGGCCACTTCAACGTGTATGCACCGGAAAAGATTCCGTACGCGATCGAGCGCTACACCGCCGAGGTGCGCCGCCTGCATGGCGTGCTCGACAAGCGTCTGGCTGATCACGCCTTCTTGGCGGGCAACGATTACGGCATCGCCGACATGGCCAGCTATCCGTGGATCGAAGTGTATGGCGACCTCCAGCCGGACTATTCCGCCTTCCCGCATCTGAAGCGCTGGCACGACGCCATCGCCGCCCGCCCCGCCACCCAGCGTGCCTACGCACTCAAGGACCAGGTCAATCCCAATGCCGGCAAGCCGCTCAGCGATGAGGAGCGCAAACACCTGTTCGGTAAGCGCTGAAGGCCCAGTCGTAACAGCAGAGCAGGCATAGCCGCGCAACAGGATCGCTGAAGCCCCTTCGACATCGGGAGAGCAGCGCAAGAAGTTCCTCCCCCGCCGGGGCGAGAAGGCACGGCGTCCGTGCCACTGGCGTGCGTGCCTTGGAGCGCCCGCGTCGCAAACGCGGGCTGGGGCGCGGAACGGGGGAGAGGTACGGTGTCGCCGGATACGCGAACACTTACTGCAACGCTAGCGACGCGCGGTGCCAGGTTCGCCATCGTTCACCGCAATAGCCATCTCCCGATGCATGCACAACCCCGGCGCCACCGTTCCCCACCAGCGCGCGTCCGACCCAGATACACCCAGCGCGAACACCTCGCTCGCCGCGCTTCTCAAATCCACCGCACCCCCGCATCCTGTGCGCTGTCTTTAGACAAGATCTTCAATGCGCGCCCTGTTCGCCGCCCTTGCCCTCATGCTCAGCATCGTCCCCATGGCCTACGCCGAAAAACTCACCCTGGAGGCCATCACCGGCCCATTGCCGCTTGCCGGCCCCACGCTGATGAAGCCCAAGGTGGCGCCGGACGGCTCGCGCGTGACCTTCCTGCGCGGCAAGGACGGCGATCGCAATCAACTGGATTTGTGGGAATACGACATCGCCAGCGGCCAGACGCGCCTGCTGGTCGATTCCAAGGTCGTGTTGCCTGGCATCGAAGTCCTGAGCGATGTCGAAAAAGCCCGCCGCGAGCGCCAACGCATCGCCGCGCTCACCGGCATCGTCGATTACCAATGGGCACCGGATGCGCACGCGCTGCTGTTCCCGCTCGGTGGCGAGTTGTATCTGTACGACCTGCGCAAGACCGGCGCGGCAGCAGTGCGCAAGCTCACCCACGGCGAAGGCTTCGCCACCGATGCCAAGCTCTCGCCCAAGGGCGGCTTCGTCAGCTTCGTGCGCGAACGCAACGTGTGGGTGATCGATCTGGCCAGTGGCAACGCGCTGCAACTCACCCACGATGGCAGCGAGACCATCGGCAATGGCATGGCCGAATTCGTCGCCGACGAAGAAATGGATCGCCACACCGGCTATTGGTGGGCGCCGGACGATTCGGCCATTGCCTTTGCGCGCATCGACGAATCGCACGTGCCGGTGCAAAAGCGCCCGGAAGTGTATGCCGACCACACCGAGGTGATCAGCCAACGCTATCCGCAGGCCGGCCAGCCAAATGTAGCGGTGCAGCTGGGCGTGATCGCACCGCGTGCCAAGGCGGCTGCGCGCTGGATCGACCTGGGCAAGAATCCGGACATCTATCTGGCGCGTGTGGATTGGCGCGATGCGCAACGGCTGACCTTCCAGCGCCAGTCGCGCGACCAGAAAACCCTTGAGCTGATCGAAACCACGCTGGCCAGCGGCGCGCAGCGCACACTCATCACCGAAACCTCGCCTACCTGGGTTCCGCTCAGCAACGACCTACGGTTCCTCAAGGACGGCCGCTTTCTCTGGAACTCCGAACGCAGCGGCTACGCGCATGTGTATCTTGCGTCCGAAGACGGCCGCACACTGACGTCGCTCACCTCCGGCAACTGGGTGGTCGATGGCCTGCTCGCCGTCGACGAAACGGCCGGCATGGTGTATTTCGCCGCAAGCAAGGACGGGCCCACGCAAACGCATATTTACGCGGTGCCCCTGGCCGGCGGCGCGATCGAAAAGCGTTCCGTCACCAACGGCACGCACGCAGCCAGTTTTGCCAACAACGCCAGCGTGTATGTCGATACCTGGTCCAACACCACCACGCCGCCGCAGATCGCATTGTTCCGCGCCAGTGGCGAAAAAATCGCCACGCTACTGAAGAACGACCTGAGCGACCCACAGCACCCGTATGCCAACTACCGCGATGCGCAGCGCCCGATCGCATTCGGCACGCTCACCGCCGCCGACGGCAAGACACCGCTGCATTACCGCCTGACCAAGCCAGACAACTTCGATCCGGCCAAGCGCTACCCGGTCATCGTTTACGTATACGGCGGCCCGGCGGCGCAGACCGTGCTCGATGCCTGGCCCAGCCGCGGCGATGCCTTGTTCGACCAGTATCTTGCCCAGCGCGGCTACGTGGTGTTTTCGCTGGACAACCGCGGCACCCCACGGCGCGGGCGCGAGTTCGGTGGCGCGCTGTACGGCAGGCAGGGCACGGTGGAAGTGGACGACCAGTTGCAAGGCGTGGCCTGGCTCAAGCGCCAGCCCTGGGTGGATGCCAAGCGGATTGGCGTGCAGGGCTGGTCCAACGGCGGTTACATGACCTTGATGCTGCTGGGCAAGCACAGCGACGCCTATGCCTGCGGCGTGGCCGGCGCACCGGTCACCGATTGGGGCCTGTACGACACCCATTACACCGAGCGCTACATGGGCCTGCCGGCCGGCAATGCCGCCGGCTACCGCGACGCACGCATCGCCACGCATCTGGATGGCCTGCGCGCCAAGCTTCTGCTGATCCACGGGATGGCCGACGACAACGTGCTGTTCACCAATTCCACCGCGTTGATGAGCGCGTTGCAGCAGCGTGGCACCCCATTCGAATTGATGACGTACCCCGGTGCGAAGCACGGGTTGTCGGGCGCCACGGCACTGCACCGTTACAAGACCGCCGAAGCGTTTTTTCAGCGCTGCTTGATGCCGTTGCACGATTGAGCGCCGCTAGCCAAACCCTGGCGAGCAGTCGTCAGGTGGGCGTGGACGGCGCATAGGAACCGCGTTGTACGCGAGGTACATGCCGTTCCGAGCAGCGGCCGCGCCCGCCTGACGGTGAGCGCAGTCGTTTTGTTAGCCGCTCTAAAGCAGATTGCCGCGGACGTTGCAGATGGGTAGGGTCGCGCTACCCAATTCGCGGATCTGCCTCATGAAGCCACTGGTTCTCGCCGTTGCGCTGGCGCTCGGTTCCTCGTTGCCGTTGCAGGCACAGACCGGCAAGACTGCGCCGACACAGCCCGCTCGCCCGGCCTGGGTGCAGACCAGCAACAGGTATGCGCAGATCCTGCTCAATGCGCAGGCGCCGTTCCAGCCCGAATACGCCAGCTTTTTCGGTGTGCCTGGCTATGACGATCAGGTCGTCGACCTGGGCCCGGACAACGCTGCGCGCTATCGCGATGCCATGCGCAAGGCGCGCGCCACGCTGCAGACCAAGCTGGCTACCGAGCGCGATGCCAATGTGCGCCAGGACCTGCAGATCATGATTGGCGCGGCCGAGCAGAACATCGAAGGCAGCGAGCTCAACGAGCGGTATCTGTTGCCCTGGAGCGACGCTCCCGAGGCAGTCTTCAGTGGCCTCAACGGTCTGCTCTCCGACCAGACCGTGCCCGAGCGCCGCGCCAAGGCGCTGGATCGCCTCAAGCGTTACGTCGGCCTGGTACCGGGAAGCACGCCCACCACCACGCTGGCGCGCCAGCGCTACGAGGAAAAGCTGAGCAACACCGCGCTGCTGCAGCCCACCCAGCGCGAAGTGGAGCAGGCGCTGGCCAATGTGGACACGTATGTGGCCGGCATCGGGGAGCTGTTCGCCAAGTACAAGATCGCTGGCGCCGACGACGCGCTCAAGGCGATGTCCACGCAACTGAAGGACTACGCCGCCTGGACACGCAGCACCGTGCTGCCCAAGGCGCGCAAGGACACCCGCCTGCCCGAGCCGCTTTACGCTTTTCAGCTCAGGCAGGTCGGGATTGATATCGCGCCGCAGCAGCTCATCCAGCGCGCGCAAATGGAGTTCATGGAAACCCGCTCGGCCATGCGCCAGCTGGCGCCGCTGGTGGCCAAGGCCAAGGGCGTGCAGGGCGGCGATTATGTGCAGGTGATCCGCGCGCTCAAGGGCAACAAGATCGCCGACGACCAACTGGAAACCCACTACCGCGGCGTGATCGATCAGATCGCCCCGATCATCCGCCAGCAGCGCATTGTCGATGTGCCCAAACGCCCGATGCAGATGCGCCTGGGCAGCGCCGCCGAAAGCGCCGCGCAACCGGCGCCGCACTTCCTGCCGGCCCCGTTGATCGGCAATACCGGCCAGCAGGGCCAGTTCGTGTTGCCGCTGGGCAACCCGACCGCCGATGGCGCCAAGAAAGAGCAGTACGACGACTTCAACTTCGGCTCGGCGGCCTGGACGCTCAGCGCCCACGAAGGCCGTCCCGGTCACGAACTGCAGTTCACCGCCATGGTCGAACGCGGCGTCTCGCTGGCGCGCAGCATGTTCGCCTTCAACTCGGTCAACGTCGAAGGCTGGGCGCTGTATGCGGAAGCGGAAATGGTGCCGTACGAACCGCTCGACGGCCAGTTCATCGCCCTGCAGTTCCGCCTGTTGCGCGCGGCTCGCGCCATGCTCGACCCGATGCTCAACCTGGGTCTGATCGACAGCGAACGCGCGCGCCAGGTACTGGAAGACGACGTCGGCCTCTCGCCGGCCATGACCCGCCAGGAACTGGACCGCTACACCGTCCGCGCCCCCGGCCAGGCCGGCAGCTACTTCTACGGCTACACCCGCATCCTCGAACTGCGCATGCGCACCGAACTCGCCCTGGGCAAGAAGTTCGACCGCCTGGCCTTCAATAACTTCCTGCTGGACCAGGGCCTGCTGCCACCGGATCAGCTGGCCAAGGCGGTGGAGACGCAGTTCATTCCGGCGCAGCAAGCCAAGCGCTGACCAGCTCCGTCGGATGCAAAAAAAACAGGGCGCGATAGAAGGCTGCAAATAGCCTTCCATCGCGCCCTGACGCATTGATGCGGGTGACTCTTTGCGGGCTTTACCGCGTCGCTGGCGGGACATCCGGTGCCGGACGCTGCTGTGCCCCCGCCGGCACCCAGATCGCGACACCTGCCGCACGCTTCTGGGTGGTCGGGATGCCGATGCCTAAGCCCCCACCGACACGGCCGCCGTAGCTGCCACCGCCGACCGAGAGGCCGCCGCCGGAGCGTTCGGAGCCCACGCCGACGATGACCACGCCGTTGGCGCCGAGCTTGGCGGCTTCGCGCTTGAGGCGTTGCACGGCGGCGTCGGTCTGGCCCTGGGTGCCGAAACCTGCTGCGCTGGTCGATTCGAGCTGGGCGATCTCCACCGAGCCGACCGGGGCCTTGGAATACACCCGCACCTGCGCCGGGTCGATCGGCGCGCGCGCCTGGCCCAGCATCACCTTGGAGCTGCTGGCGCAACCGGCCAGCAAGGTGGCGATGGCGACGTTCCTGATCAGCGATTGCTTGTGCATGGTGGACCCCCCTTGGGGTAATGAAAGCCGGGTAGTGGCAGCGATGATCCGGCGTCTGGACTGAATTACGCCGGACTGTGGCGCACCCTAGCCATGCCGGTGTGAGGCTGCCGCCAAACCGCCATTGGTCATGATGACCATCCGCCCACGGCGTGCGGACGGCCGCGCAGGTGTTTCTTCAAGACGAGGTGGCACGTGCGACTGATCAGCCTGTTGTGGGGCATCGTGGCGCTACTCAGGATGGTGTTGGCCTTCATCCCGCTGCTGGGCTGCGGCAACTGGTTTCTGATTCCGTTTGCGGCGGTGGGCGCACTGATTGCCGCCATCGCACTGTTGTTCACCTCGGCAGGCAACCGCGGCCGTGCCAAGACCGGTCTGGTCCTCAACGGCCTGGTGATCGTGGTTGGGGTGCTGCGCCTGACCCTGGGCGGCGGAATTATCGAGAGCGCTTTCGATAAGGCGGCGATGCACGCCTGTGTGTGCATGCGTTGGGTGCGCGTGTCGGGCGGGGGCATATCGCTGGCTTCGGCGCCTTGCCCGACCTCCCGCCAGCAGCACGCAAGCAACAGCCCGCGTGCCGTTGCAGCGCTGCGACACTGCGTCGCAGCGCGTCCTGCGCAGGATGGCGGGCGTAAACTGATGCGCTGCCTACAGGAGCCTTGTCATGGCCCACCCGCACTATCGTCCCCGCCGCATGCGCCACGATGCGTTTTCGCGCCGGTTGATGCGCGAAAACACGCTGACCACCGATGACCTGATCTGGCCGGTGTTCGTGCACGCCTTGTCCGGCCGCGCGCCGATTGCGTCGATGCCGGGCGTGGAACGCCTGTCGCTGGAGGAGTTGCTGCGCGAAGCGGAAAACGCGCTGGAACTGGGCATCCCGGTGATGGATCTGTTTCCGGTCATCGACCCGGCCGGCAAGAGCCTGGACGCTGCCGAAGCCTGGAACCCGGACGGCCTGGCGCAGCGCGCGGTACGTGCGTTGAAGTCGCGCTTTCCGGAGCTTGGGGTGATGACCGACGTGGCGCTGGACCCGTACACCACCCACGGGCAGGACGGCATCATCGATGACAAGGGCTATGTGCTCAACGAGATCACCGTCGAGGCCCTGGTCAAGCAATCGTTGTCGCATGCGCAGGCGGGCGTGGACATCATTTCGCCTTCGGACATGATGGACGGCCGCATCGGTGCGATCCGCCGCGCGCTCGATGTCGACGATCATCTCAACGTGCGGATCATGGCGTATTCGGCCAAGTATGCCTCGGCGTTCTACGGCCCGTTCCGCGATGCCGTGGGCAGCGCCGGCAATCTTGGCAAGGCCGACAAGACCACCTATCAAATGGACCCGGCCAACGGTGACGAAGCCTTGCGCGAGATCGCCCTGGATCTGGAAGAAGGCGCGGACATGGTGATGGTCAAGCCGGGCATGCCGTATCTGGATGTGCTGCGCCGGGTGAAGGAACAATTCCGCGTGCCGACCTTTGCGTATCAGGTCAGCGGCGAGTACGCGATGCTCAAGGCGGCCTCGGCCAATGGCTGGCTGGATGAGCGCAAGTGCGTGCTCGAGGCGTTGATGGCCTTCAAGCGTGCCGGTGCCGATGGCGTGCTGACCTATTTCGCCCCGCAAGTGGCGCGCTGGTTGCGGGAAACGCGCTGAGCGCGAGCGCCTGCGGCCATGTCGCCGCAGGTGCATCTTAGAGAGGCTAACAAAACGTAGCGAGCAATCGTCAGGTGGGTGCGGACCGCGCGCTCAGAACCGGAGTGTCCGCGTGGTACATGCCGATTCCGGGCACCGGCCGCGCCCGCCTGGCGGTGAGCGCAGTCGTTTTGTTAGCTGCTGTCAGTCAGTGCGCTGGTGCCGACAATGGTGTCGGCAGGCAGCCTGATCCCGTGAGTGTTGCCTCGACGGCTGCGTCCGGGGGCGTGTGCGGTTCCTCGCCCAGTATCTCAAGCAGGCGCGTGTTGCGCAGGCGCAGCGGGTTGCTCCACAGCTGCCGGACCTCGCGCAGTGCGCGTGCCAGCGGCACGACAGGACTGACCAGCGGGATTGCCCACCACGGAAAGCGGCGCAGTGTTGGCTGCGCGCCGCCGTGGCGCACCACCGCTTGGCCGATCGCCGCTGCCATCTGCGTGCCGTCGGCATCCCAGTGCCCGGCCATGTGCAGGCGGGCGAACGCCGGTAGCGTGTCGCGGCGTTGCCGCAGCCGCAGCATGCACTGCGCAACGTCGGGCAGGTAGGCCCATTGATGGCCAACGCCTGGCGCGCTAGGCAGGGTCACCGTGGTGACGGTGCGCCTCGGGGTGACCAGCGCCTGCGCGAACCAGTGATTGCGTGCGCGCGGGCCGACTTAGTCGCCGGCGCGCACGATCAGCACCCGCGCGTCGTGCGCGGTGGCGGCTTGCAGGCGTTGCTCCATTTCGACCCGGATCGCGCCTTTGCGGCTGGTCGGCGTCTGCGGCGCATCCTCGTCCGGCGACGGATAGGCGTCGGGGCCGTCGTTGTAGACGGTGCCGGGCAACACGAGGGTGGCGCCCTCGGCGCGGGCTGCGGCGATGCTGTTGTCGAGCATCGGCAGCACCAGCTCTGACCAACGCCGGTAGCCGGGCGGGTTGGCCGCGTGCACGATCAGCGTGCAACCGCGCGTTGCCTGCAGGACATCGTGCCGCTGCATGGCGTCGCCGCGGCGCCAGTCGATGCCGTCGCGCTGCTCGGCGGTGGCCGCCAACCCACGTTGCAACGCACGTACCTGCCAGCCCGCATCGCGCAGTTGCCGCGCCCGTTCGCCGCCGATGCCGCCACTGGCACCCAGTACCAGGGCGATCGCTGTCTGTGTCATGGGTCTGCTCCGCTGTCCAGATGCGGCCCGTGTGGAAGGGCTGGTGCCACGAATAAATTGCCGAAGATGCGCGTGCGGCTATGCATTTATGTATGGCGGACACGATCAGCTGGGAGCGCTACCGGTCCTTCCTCGCGGTGCTGGAAGAGGGCTCGCTGTCGGCCGCGTCGCGCGCGCTGGGTCTGACCCAGCCCACGGTCGGGCGGCATGTCGCGGCGTTGGAGGAACTGCTGGCAGTGCCGCTGTTTGTGCGTTCGCAAACCGGACTGATCCCCACCGATGCCGCACAGGCGTTGCGCGGTCATGCGCGGGCGATGGCCGACATTGCCGCGGCATTGCAGCGCGCAGCTGGCCGGCACGGCGACGCGCTGCAAGGCACGGTCAGAATCTCCGCCAGCGAGGTGGTGGGCGCTGGAATCCTGCCGCCGATCCTGGCTACGCTGCGTCACGTGCAACCGCAGCTGCGCACGGCACTGGTGTTGAGCAATCGGGTGCAGGATCTGCTGCAGCGCCAAGCCGATGTGGCGGTGCGTATGATCCGGCCGCAACAGGACCTGCTGGTGGCGCGTTGCGTCGGTGAGATCGCATTCGGGCTATACGCCCATCCGGACGATGTAGACCGGCATGGCGTGCCACAGCGCCCGGACGAGCTGACGCAACACGCGCTGGTGGGCTTCGACACGGACACGCCGTTTCTGCGCGGCGCGTGTAAGGGTTTCCCATTTTGGGAACACGCGGCCTTCGCGCTACGTGCCGACAGCGATCTGGCCCAGTTGGCGCTGATCCGCGCCGGATGCGGCATCGGCGTCTGCCAGGCGGCGCTGCCGCAGCGGACGCCACGCCTGCTGCCGGTGGTGCCGCAGCAGGTGGGCGTTGTCCTGGACGTCTGGGTCACGATGCATCAGGACCTGCGCGCCAGTGCTGCCTGCAGTGCGGTGTTCGCGGCCTGGGCGACTGGATTGTCGGCGCATTGCGCCACCCCGGAGATTGGCACCGGCATCAACTGACGGCGGCTGGGCGCATGCGCCTGCATGGCACCCAGCCGCTGCGATGACCGATCCGGCGTGCCGCTTACGCGCGAGGTCTGCATGCGTGACGCATGTGCAGCCGCATGCCGCGCAAACCTGCTGGACGTTACGGCAGCACCAACGCGATCGCCTGCGACTTCACGCTGGCGCTGAGCGAGGGGAACGGGTCCACGTTGGTCATCATGATCAGGTCGTTGATCGACACCACATCGCAGTTGATGCTGCTGTCGTTGACGCACAAATACGCGCCCGCGCCCACGCCCGGTTCGTAGATGGCCTTCCACACATACGCCGGTACTGCGACCTTGTCGGTGCCGATGGTCGGTGCGGTGCCGCTGTCGAATGCCGGCCCGGTCACCACGTACAACTCACCGTGCTGCTTGGCCAGCTGGCGCACTTGTTTTTCGATGTACGCCCATTCGCCGATGTTGAGCTTATGGTCCTGTGGGACGACGTTGGCCATGGAAAAGGTTTCTTTTTCCGAGCGTTCGGTCGATGCATCGCCGGCCGGCGTCATGTGCCCGCGGTCGTAGCCGGTGTTGGTGTAGTCGGAGCTTTTCGAGCGATCAGCGGCCGGGATACCGGTTTCGTCGTGGAAGGAGCCGACCCGGCCGACCGCCTCGGCGCCGGCAACCTGTTGGTCGGTCAGGTGCTCGGCCGAGTACACCGGTTCCTTGGTCACGCCCGAGGCCAGCAGCACGTATTCGGTGTGGCATACCTCGGTGGTGCGGGTGGTGGCGCTGCCTACGGCAGGCGGGGTGCCGTTTGCGTAAAGCGTGGGACACCTGATGGCGGCGACCGTCACGGAGGTCGTGCACAACACTGCCAGGGCCACACAACCGCGCAAGAGGAAGGACATTACAGAGCTCGCTTGCCAAGAGGAGTGAGGAAGGTGGCAACGGGCGATGTCCAAACGATGACCGCGATATGTGCGGCAGATGAAGGCGTGCCGCTACGCGCATGAAACAAGGCTGGCCGTTTCCGAGGGAGCTGAACGACACGCTGCGGCAGGACGCCATCAGCCGGTGCCGAGTCGGATGCCAGACTCATTGTCATCTACAATGGGCGAGCGTCCTGTTTCGTGTCCAGGTCTTGATCAAGTCGCTCCTGTTCCAGCTGCATTGGCTGCTCGGCATCACTGCCGGGCTGGTGCTATCGGTCATGGGGCTGACCGGCGCGTCGATGTCCTTCGAAAACGAGATCGTGCGCATGGCCAACCCGGCCAGCGCGCAGCTGGCGCAGCGGCATGCGGCGGGCGAGCGGCCCTTGCCGGTGGATGCGCTGTTGCAACGGCTCGCTCTGGCGCCGACCGGTGCCGGACAAAAACACGCGGTCACGCGCCTGTTGATCGACCCCACCGGCGCGCGTCCGTCCGCCGCCCGCCTATCCGGCAAGGGCGGTGGTCTGGTGTATTTCGATCCCTACACGGGAGAGCGGGTTGCACCGCCACGGCTGAGCGCTGCGTTTGCCTTCATCGAAGACCTGCACCGCAATCTGACGGCCGGCAAGCGCGGGCAGGCGGTCACCGGGGCGTGCGCACTGATCTTGCTGTTCTTCTGCGCATCGGGGCTGTATCTGCGCTGGCCGCGGCGGTGGTGGAGCCCACGGACGTGGTGGGTGGTGGAATGGCGACGGCAGGGGCGCAGTTTTTTGTGGAGCCTGCACGCGGTGTTCGGTACCTGGTGCTTGCTGGTGTATCTGCTGGTCGCCCTGACCGGGCTGACCTGGTCCTACACCTGGTATCGCGATGGCATGTTGGCCTTGCTCGGCGCCGCGCCTGCGATACGCGGCGACAACGGCGATAACCGCCCGGCCACCATCGATGTCGCACGCGTGCAGCGCACGCTCGATGGCATTCCCGCCACCCGCAGCGCCGCCTTGGATCTGCGTATTCCCACGCGCGCCGGGCAGCCGTTGAATGTGCGGTTCTTGCCTGACAATCCCGCGCACGATCGCGCCTACAACAGTCTTGATATTGCGCCGGACAGCGGAGCACTGCTGCAGCGCCAGGACTACGCGCTGCTGCCGCGCGGGCAGCAATTGGCGGTGAGCATGTTTCCGCTGCATTCGGGCAGTTTCTTCGGGTTGCCCGGGCGCATCGTGGTGATGCTGGCCAGCCTGGGCATGTCGGTGTTCTTCGTCACCGGCTGGATGCTGTATCTGGATCGGCGCCGAAAAAAACGCGAACTGCGCGCCGCGCGTGTGGTGTTGCAAGGCGCAGTACCAGCGTCGCAAGCCGCACCATGGGTGATTGCGTTCGCCAGTCAGAGCGGTTTTGCCGAACGCTTGGCCTGGCAGGCCGCCGCGCACCTGCAGGCGGCCGGCTTGCCGGTGCAGGTGCGCCCGCTGGCGCAACTGGATGCGCAGGCGCTGCAACGCACGCGGCATGCGTTGTTTGTGATCAGCACGTTTGGCGATGGCGAGCCACCGGATGCGGCGCGCGGTTTCGAGCGTGGACTGCTGCGGCAACGCCTGGAATTGCCGCACCTGACTTACGCGGTGCTGGCACTGGGCGACCGCCAATACGCACAGTTCTGCGGGTTCTCGCGGCGTGTCGAACAGTGGCTGGATGCGCAAGGGGCGCGCGCGCTGTTTCCTGCGGTGGAACTGGACAACGTCGATCCGCAGGCGCTGGCGCAATGGCATGCGCAGCTGGGCCAGATTGCCGGTGCACCGGTGAGCGCGGTGCCCCTGGCACGGCCCACCTTGACCGAATGGACGCTGTCCTCGCGCACGCATCTGAATCCGGGCAGCGACGGAGCGCCGATCTGGCGTATCGATCTGCAGCCACCGGCCGAAGCACAGTGGCAGGCTGGCGACATTCTCGAAGTGCAACCCGCGCATGCCGAAGGGCAAGTGCAGGCTTGTCTGGCCGCATGGGGTCTGTCGCCGGACGCGCTGGTGCATGTGGACGCGCAGCTACTGCCGCTGCAGCAGGCCGCCGCCGAGCGCGTGCTGCCGGAGCCGCCTGCAACACCGCTTGACCATGCTGCAGATCCGCAAACCTGGCTGGATGCCTGCGCCTGGCTGCCCACGCGCGATTATTCGCTCGCCAGCGTGCCGGCTGATGGAAGCGCGATGGCCGTGGTGCGGTTGACCGCGCGTGCCGATGGCAGCCCCGGTCTGGGTTCGGGTTGGCTGATCTGCCATGCGGGGATCGGCACGCCGGTGCGTGCACGGTTGCGCACTAATCCCGGCTTTCATCGGGTCGAAACAATGCCGATGGTCTTGATCGGTAACGGCACTGGCATTGCCGGCCTGCGCGCGCTGCTGCGCGAAGCCGAGGTGGCCGGCGTGCATGGGCACTGGTTGTTGTTCGGCGAACGACACGCGGCGCACGACCGCTTGTTCGCCGACGAGCTGCAGACCTGGCAGGCCACTGGACATCTGCAGCAACTGGAGTGGGTGTTCTCGCGCGATCAACCGCAAAAACGCTACGTGCAACATCACCTGCGCGAGGCCGGCGACACGCTGCGACACTGGATCGACCGCGGCGCGGTCGTTTATGTCTGCGGCAGTCTGGACAGCATGGCGCGCGAAGTCGATGTAACCTTGCGAGAACTGCTCGGCGACACGCGCTTGGAATCATTGACCGCGGCGGGCCGTTATCGGCGCGATGTGTATTGAGTGCGGTGATGCCTGAACGTTAGGCAGCTGCAGGCGCAGAGCCTTAGAGCGGCTGACAAAACGACTGCGCTCACCGAAAGGCGGGCGCGGCCGGTGCTCGGAATCGGCATGGACCACGCGTCCACCGCGGTTGTGAGCGCGCTGTCCGCGACCACCTGACCGCTGCCCGCTACGTGTTGTCAGCCGCTCTCAAGCAACGCACTGCCGCGGACAGATTGCTGCATGTGTCGAGTGGGTTGTTGCTGCGAATCGCTTGGTCGTTACAGAAGACAGCCGCTGCAGCAGGACATCAACTGAGCCAACACATGATGCGTTTAATGAATCGCGCAAAGCACGGCTTGCGCCATGTACACCGCCAACTCGACTGGTCCTTGCACGCGCACCGTCGCTGGACCCTTGGCGGCATGGATGCCGCCAAGGAGCTTACATGGGGTACTTGCAGCCTGTCCTGCGATGATGGGCGGGCAAGGACCCAGCAGCCAAGCCACAGATCAGGTGCTCTGCAGCCAGACCTCAGCGTAAGTCAGCCTGCAGCGAAGGCCAGATCATGCGCCCTGCAATAAACCGGTGTGACATACGTGAGGCCAGCCACTCTGCATCTGACCTGGTGCCTCAATCCACCTCAACGGCAACTCGCATCGCCATCGGCTGCCGGTGCCTTCATTCGGTAGATGTCCAACTGGCCTGCGCGCGGTGCACGGGCACTGCCGGTCACCAGCAATTCGCCCGGCTTTGCCGTATCCACGACTGCGCCGAAGGTGCGCTCCTGTGGCCCGTTGAACGACAGCGGCAGCGGCAAACCCTGGGCAAAATGCCCATCCTTGCAGGTGGCCAATAGCAACTGGCTGGGGCCATCGGTCTTTCCGCGGGTCCACACCAGCGCGCGTCCGTCGCCGAGCCAGGCCGCATCCAGTTCGTCGGCTGCGCTATTGATGTCGACCAAGGCCACCGGCTGACTAAACGCCTTCCCGTCCCAGTGCGCCACGAACAGATCCATGCCGCCGGCGCCGCCATGTCCGTCGCTGGCGAACAGCAAGCGCATGCCATCCAGCGACAGCGTCGGCGCGCGCTCGTTGCCGGCGCTGTTGATCGCCGTACCCACCGATTGCACCGCACCCACAACGCCTTGTGCATCCACCGGCGCACGGTACAGGTCGCTGCCGCCCGCGCCGCCGGGTCGGGTGGAGGCGAACAGCAGCCAGCGGCCGTCGGCACTGAACGTCGGGGTGGTCTCGTCCTGCGCGGTATTGATCGGCAGCGGCAGCGCGTTCTGCCAGCGTCCGCCGCGCAGCTGCGCCTGCCACAGATCCCAGCCACCGGCGCCACCGGCGCGGTCGCTGGCCCAGACGATGCGCTGCCCGTCCGGGCTGAGCGTGGCGCGCGCCTCGTTGGCCGGCGTGGAAACCACGCCCATTCCCTCGATGCCGAATTCAGCAAGCCCCGAAGCAGACGGGACGCAGAGTAGACTTGCCGCCAGCGTGAGCAGCGTCCATCGATAGTGCATGCGGTGTTCCTGCCTCAAGTCGCGCACAGTCTAGTCAACCAGAGAGCGTTTCATGCCCGTATCCCGTTATGCCGTGTTCGGTCACCCCGTCGCCCATTCCCTGTCGCCGGCTATCCATGCCGACTTCGGGAAGCAGACCGGCATTGTGCTGGACTACACCGCCATCGATGCGCCGCCGGAGGACTTCAGTGCCGCGCTGCAACGCTTCGCCGATGGAGGCGGCAAGGGTGCGAACGTCACCCTGCCGTTGAAAGAAGCGGCCTGTGCGCTGGCCAGTAGCCTCAGCGATCGCGCGCGGCTGGCCGGGGCGGTGAACACCCTGGTGCGTCACGAGGGCCAGTGGCAGGGCGAGAACACCGACGGTATTGGCCTGGTACGTGATCTCACCGATCGTCATGGCCTGGATCTGCGCGGTCGCCGCGTCCTGCTGCTGGGCGCCGGCGGCGCTGCACGCGGCGTGGCGCCGGCACTGCTGCAAGCCGGCATTACCGAAATGGTGGTGGTGAACCGCTCGCCCGAGCGCGCCGATGCGTTGTGCGATACATTGGGCGAACCCGGGCGCGTGGTGTCGCGTTACATCGAAGACCTGCGCGATCTGGGCGACTTCGAGCTGATCGTCAACGCCACCGCCGCTGGCCGCGACCGCGACGCTGGGGCATTCGCGATGCCGCTGGGGCTGGTCAACAGTCTTACCGCTGCGGTCGATCTGAACTATGGCGCCACTGCCATCGCGTTCCTGGCGTGGGCGCGTTCGGCGCAATGCCGGTACGCCATCGACGGCTTGGGCATGCTGGTAGAGCAGGCCGCCGAAAGCTTCGCGCTGTGGCATGGCGTGCGCCCAGATACCGACCCGGTCTACGCCGCGCTGCGCGCGCGCGAGGCCGTGCTGGTCAGTGCCGACTGACGTGAACAGCCCCGATGCCACCGCGATCCTGCTGACCCTGGTCACCAGCCTGCTGTCGCGCGTGCCGATGCTGATTGCCGTGCTGCTTGGCCTGGTCCTGCTGTGGCGCGCACCGCATAGCCCGCTGCGGCGTGCCGGACTGGCAGCGCTCTGGTTGCTGCTGGGCTGCCTGTTCGCCGAGGTCGCCGTCCAGGCGATTCCGATGCTATTGCTGCAGCAAGGCAACGTGCGTCAGATCAGCATGGTGGTCAGCATCGCCCATTTCGTGCTGATGGCGATCCAGGCCATCGGCATCGGCGTAGTGGTGTGGACCTTGGCGGCCAGCCTGCAGCGCTTGGCACCCGCCAATGGTCCTCGCCCAGGATCCCGCTCAAAGCTATCGCGCTAGTGATCGTTGGGCTGGTCTGTGCCGGAAAGGGCGTGTGCACGCTGCTGCCCCGCAGACGTTGGCCGCGGTCAATCGCGGCGGCCTGCTGTACGCACGCTTCGGACCGAATGGCGTGGGCGTCGTCATGTTGCTGATCGGCATCGCAATGGCGGCCATCGGTCTGGTGTGGGCGCGTTATGGGTAGCCATCGCGCGCGCAGCGCGGCTGACGAAGCCAATGGAAGCTGCCTGCGTATTGCAGGCAGCGAGGTCCTCGGTCGGCCTCCATCGCGCGACCTTGTGGATCCAAGCAGGTGGCCGAGCCTTGCAGGCGCTGATCGAACATCCGAACCATGTGGCATGCCGTGCAGCGTCCGCTCACGGCATTCGGTTGGCCGCACGATTGCCCAGCACACGCAAACACGTTCAGCCGCGCAACACGCCGGTCGCAGGCGCTGCGCCGGTCCGTGCGAAAATAGTGCGATGAGTGAAGTTGCCCCACCGTCCGCGCCGTCGGCTCCCGTTTCCACCCAGCGCAGCCTGACCGACCCGATCAAGGCCAGCATTCGCGACGCCTACGCCAGGCTGCAGGCCAATACGCCGGGCTTCGCCACGCGCCGTGCGCAGAGCCAGATGATCGGTCTGGTGTCGCGTGCGCTGGCCACCTCCGGCGGTATCGGTATTGCCGAGGCGCCCACCGGCGTGGGCAAGAGCCTGGGCTATCTCACCGCTGGCGTGCCAATCGCCCTGGCCACCAAGAAAAAATTGGTGATCAGCACCGGCACCGTGGCGTTGCAATCGCAGCTGGTGGAACGCGATATCCCCGCGTTTCTCAAGGCCACCGGGCTGGAGGCCAGCGTGGCGCTGGCCAAGGGCCGCACCCGCTACCTGTGCACCCGCAATGCCGCCGAGCTGGAAGGCGACACCAGCCAGAACGCCATGTTCGAAGACGAGCAGGCGCTCTACGACCGCCCACTCAGCCCGGTCGACGCGGATCTGGCCAAGCGGCTGGCCAAGGCTTACGCCGCACGCACGTGGAACGGCGATCTGGACGACGCGCCAGAGCAGGTCTCGGTGCCGCTGCGCATGCGCATCACCACGCCGGCCTCCGGCTGTGCGGGGCGCCGCTGCAGTTACGCTGCGCAATGCCCGGTGCTCAAGGCGCGCACCGATGTGCGCGAAGCGCAGATCGTGGTCACCAACCATGCCTTGCTGCTGTCGTCGCTGTCGCTGGGCGATGCTGAAAACGGCCAGCCGCTGATCGCCCCGCCAGCGGACATGCTGCTGGTGCTCGACGAAGGCCATCACATCGCCGGCGTGGCGATCGACCAGGGCGCAGCCAATCTGCCGCTGGACGACATGGCCCGGCGCACCGGGCGCATGCAGATCCTCATCGCGGCAGCATATCGCGCAGTGGACAAGGACAAGCTCGGCAATCTGCTGCCCAACGAGGCCATCGAGGTGGCGGCGCGCGTGTCCAGACTGCTCAAGGCCTTCCATGCCGACGTCGAACGCGTGTGGAAGCCGGAGCCCGGCGAGCGCGATCCGTTGTGGCGTGCGGCCAATGGCAAGTTGCCGCCGCAATGGGGCCCGGCCATCGAAGAACTCGGCGAAGAAACCCGCGCGCTGTTCAATTGGGTGCATGCCGCACACAGCGCGATTGCGAAGGGAAAACAAGACGATTCCGCGCGCGAAGGTCTGCAGCGCAGCCTCGGCCTGGCGCTGGAAATGGCCGAGCAGCAACACAATCTGTGGAGTGGCTGGCGCCGCGAAGACAAGGAAGGCCAGCCACCGATGGCGCGCTGGATCACGCTCTCGCGCGATGGCGATTTGATTTGCCACTGCTCGCCGGTCTCGGCCGCGCAGGTGCTGCGCACGATGATCTGGAACGAAGTGGATTCGGTCGTGATGACCTCGGCCACGCTCACCGGCGGCGGCGATTTTCAATCTTTCGCAATCGACAATGGCTTGCCCGATCACGCCGAAATGGCATCGCTGGCCTCGCCGTTCGACCTGCCCAATCAGGCCGAATTGATTGTGCCTAATTTTCCGGTCACGCCCGACGACCGCGAAGGCCATCCCAAGGAAGTGGCCAACTATCTGGTGCGCGAGCTGGATTGGACTGCCAAGGGCAGCATCGTGCTGTTCACTTCGCGCTGGAAGATGGAAAAGGTGGCCGACCTGATGCCGTTGGCGCAGCGCAACCGCGTGCTGGTGCAAGGCGAGGGCAACAAGTCGCAACTGATCACCGAACATTTGCGCCGCATCGCTGCCGGCGAGGGCTCGGTGTTGTTCGGTTTGAACTCCTTTGGCGAAGGTCTGGATCTGCCGGGCGAAGCCTGCACCACCGTGGTCATCACCCAAGTGCCATTCGCCGTGCCCACCGATCCGCAAACGTCCACCTTGAGCGAATGGCTGGAAAGCCGCGGCCATAATGCCTTCAACCTGATCGCCATCCCGCACGCGTTGCGTACGCTCACCCAATTTTCTGGCCGCCTGATCCGCAGCTCCAGCGACCACGGCCGCGTGATCATTCTCGACTCCCGCCTGCTTACTCGTCGCTACGGCAAACGCATCATCGATGCAATGCCGCCATTCAAGCGGGTGATTGGCTAGTTTCCTGCGATGGATTCGTGCCGCAGACAAACTCTTTATCACGGCGTGAGGTTATGCGACGCAGTGCGCTTTACGGCGCCTGCCTTGCTGACTAACTGGGCCTGAAGGAAATAGGCGCAGTTCTCAGCGAAGCAGGGAGTGCACATGCCAGGCGGGTTCTTCAGGGAAGAAGTGTGACGTGCCGGCCGCGATGCCCGGCTCGCGCCGGTGCGCCTGCAGGTACCGAAGTCCGGTTGGCCTTTATTTGTCATCGCCCTAGTTCTTGTTGCTGTTGTGTTTTGGCTGCTTTGCCTTGGGAGTTTCACGCGGCACGAAGCGGTCAACGGCGCGCTGGTGCCGGATCGTGGCCTGCTGACCCTGGCGCCACTCACTGCCGGCATCGTCTCCAACGCATGCGTCGCAGAGGGAGCCACGCTACGCGCGGGCACGCCGATACTGGAAATTTCCGGAGAACAGGACAGCACATCGCTGGGTGACACCCAGGCATGGGTGATTTCGCAGCTGGAAATCAAAGGCGGTCGCCTGAATGCGGATTCCTGATTAGCACGATCTTTCAGCACAGTCGCAGCCAGTGAGAGCCGACCGGTCGATGGTAGGACCGTGGCTCCACCGAGACCAGATCATGGCCATGAATCGTGTGCAGTTCCAAGCCGGGCTGTCGTTGCCGGCGTTCCTCAAGCGCTATGGCAACGCGCAGCAGTGCGAGCAGGCGTTGGAGATCTCGCGCTGGCCACAGGGCTTTGTTTGTCCGCGTTGCGCCGCTACCGCGCACAGTCGATTCCAGCGTCACGGCACCACGTACTGGCAGTGCACGGCCTGCTATCGCCAGACCAGCCTGCGCTCGGGCACGGTGATGGACAACAGCAAGCTGCCGCTACGCACCTGGCTGCTTGGCATGTATCTGCTGGGCCAGAGCAAGACGAACCTGTCGGCGCTGGAGTTGATGCGACACCTGGGAGTGAGCTACCCGACAGCGTGGCGAATGAAGCACAAGCTGATGCAGGCCATGCCCCAACGCGAGGCGAACCGCAAGTTGGGCGGGATCGTGCAACTGGACGATGCCTACCTGGGAGGAGAACGCAACGGTGGCAAGGCCGGGCGCGGCTCGGAGAACAAGCGCCCTTTCGTGATCGCCGTGGAGACCACTGAAGACGGTCGTCCATTGCGCGCGGTGATGGATCCGGTCCCAGGCTTCACCAAGGCGGCGCTGTCGGAATGGATCGGGCAACGCCTGCATCCTGGAGCAGATGTCTACAGTGATGGACTCGGTGTGTTTCGAGCACTGGAAGCCGAGCACGCGCACACCGTGATCGAAGGCAGCGGTCGAAGTCGCTGCGAGGCAGAGAACGCACGCTGGGTCAACGTGGTGTTGTCCAACCTAAAGCGTTCGCTGGACGGTGCCTATCACGCCTTCAAATTCGCCAAATACGCCCAGCGCTACCTGGCAGAGACGATGTGGCGGTTCAACCGCCGTTTCGATCTGACCCGGCTGGTGCCCAGCTTGCTGGCCGCCGCAGCCGCCAGCAAGCCGTGGTCCGAGCGGGCCCTGCGTGATGTCACCATGTTCACCGCTGAAAGTGCGTGCTAATCAGGTGCGGATTTACAGGCTCAGAATCAGCGCTACGACGCCCAGCAGCGCGATCTGCGTCGGCGCGTCACGCTGCTTGACGCGCAGATGGATAACACTGCCGAGCAGATTCGCTTGCAACGCCAGCGCGCAGAGCGCGCGCTCCGGCTCTAAGAGCAGTGGGTGACTGCTGCAGAAAAGGGAATATTGACCAAGGTTCAATTATTGCAGCAGCAAGACATCGCGATTCAGAATCAGGGGCAACTCGAAGAGTTGCAGAAACATGCGTTGGACCTGCGTGTGGAGCACTCTCAACTTCAGTTGCAGCTGGAGCAAACGCCTGCAACCTTGGAAGCAAAGCGCAACGACATCGCCAGGCAGATCGCAGATGTCGCGCAATCCCTTTCGGAAACTGGAGCACGCCGTTCGGTCGTATTGCGTGCGCCAACCGATGGCATGGTCACGAACCTGCTGGTGCATGCAGGGCAACCGGTCGGTGCGCAACAGGCGCTGATCACCTTGTTATCCAAGGACATCGCGTTGCGCGCCGAGCTGTGGGTGCCTTCCAAGGCAGTTGGATTCGTAACATGCGGCGACCGCGTGCTTCTGCGCTATCAGTGCCTACAGCACGGCGGACCTCGCCGTGTTCATTGATCGTAACCTCATCATGTCGGGGAAGCCGCAGCGGTACGCAACGCAAAGCCGACGGCAGCTTGTTCAAGTTGGAGAGTCCTGCCGACCTACAACAGCGGCGGGCAGAGGTCGGGCTGCCTGAGCAAGAGAGTCGCGCTGGCGGGTCCGGATCCGAACACGATGCAGGTGCCACCATTAACGCGCGGGTCTGTCGGTGGTTTGTGGTTTGAACGGTGGGCTCACGCTTCGATCGGCATTCCTAACTTGCGTTGGCCATGCAGGGGACTGCCGAGCAACGGCGCGGCACCCAGCGTGCTGTGTCTAATCGGTCTACGCAGCATGGCGATGCGTTTTCGGCTGTGCTGATCGTGCGGACCGGCATCACCGAGCGGGCACCTGCGCGTATCCGTGCAACGGGTGATGGGCAGTGTTCTTCGTTGTCGTGGCAGCGCATATAGCAAGCGCCAACTGGTCTCCGCACTGCAGCAAATGATTTGCCGCCAGCGCATACATGTGAGGTCGTCGAGATGCGATTGCTCAGCGAATGCGCCAGGTCGCTGCGTGATTCAAGACCAACTGCCACTCTGTAGCGAGATGCTTATCACGCAACGCAGTCATCATCACGTTCCCCTATCGCAGCGATAGTAACTAACGACTTCTCACGCTTCGGCCTGCTGGCCATGATGCAGCCTCCTCAAACGAGCTGACGCCATGCGCCCTGGATCTCTCATGGTGCTAGCCCTGCTAGCCCCGACGTTGATCGCTCCGCCGGTCTTCGCCCAATCCGTTCTGACCCGCGACAATGGCGCCAAGGTCGGCGATAACCAGAATTCGCAGACGGCTGGCCCCAACGGCCCGACCCTGCTGCAAGACGTCCAGCTGATCCAGAAACTGCAACGCTTCGATCGCGAGCGCATTCCCGAGCGCGTGGTGCATGCGCGCGGCACTGGCGTCAAAGGCGAGTTCACCGCCACCGCCGATGTGTCCAAGCTGACCAAAGCAAAGGTCTTCAGCGCGGGCGAAAGAACGCCGGTCTTCGTGCGCTTTTCCTCGGTGGTGCACGGCAATCATTCGCCGGAAACGCTGCGCGACCCGCATGGTTTCGCCACCAAGTTCTATACCAGCGAAGGCAATTGGGATCTGGTCGGCAACAACTTCCCCACGTTCTTCATTCGCGATGCGATCAAGTTTCCCGACATGGTGCATGCGTTCAAGCCAGACCCGCGCACCAATCTGGATGACGATTCGCGCCGTTTCGATTTCTTCTCGCACGTGCCCGAAGCCACCCGCACGCTGACGCTGCTTTACTCCAATGAAGGTACCCCGGCCGGCTATCGCTTCATGGATGGCAATGGCGTGCATGCCTACAAGTTGGTCAATGCGCAGGGCGAAGTGCATTACGTCAAGTTCCACTGGAAGACCCTGCAGGGCATCAAGAATCTCGATCCCAAACAGGTTGCCGCCGTGCAGGCCAAGGACTACAGCCACCTGACCAACGATCTGGTCGCTGCGATCAAGAAGGGCGATTACCCGAAGTGGGACCTGTACGTGCAGGTGCTCAAGCCGGAAGACCTGGCCAAGTTCGATTTCGATCCGCTCGACGCCACCAAGATCTGGCCGGACGTGCCGGAGCAGAAGGTCGGCCAGATGGTGTTGAACAAGAACGTCGACAACTTCTTCCAGGAGACCGAGCAGGTGGCGATGGCGCCGGCCAATCTGGTGCCGGGTATCGAGCCGTCTGAAGACCGCCTCCTGCAGGGCCGTATCTTCTCTTATGCCGATACGCAGCTGTACCGCATCGGTGCCAATGGCCTGAGCCTGCCGGTCAACCGCCCGCGGGTAGCGGTCAACAACGGCAACCAGGATGGGCAGGGCAATATCGGGCAGACCACCAGCGGCGTGAACTACGAGCCGAGCCGTCTGCAGCCGCGTCCGCAAGACGCGTCTGCGCGTTATAGCGAGCTGCCGCTGTCGGGCACCACGCAGCAGGCCAAGATCACCCGCGAGCAGAACTTCAAGCAGGCCGGCGAGTTGTACCGCTCCTATAGCAAGAAGGATCGGGCCGATCTGGTGCAGAGTTTCGGCGAGTCGCTGGCCGACACCGACACCGAAAGCAAGCACCGGATGCTGTCGTTCCTGTACAAGGCCGACCCCGAGTACGGCAGCGGCGTTACGCGCGTGGCCAAGGGCGACCTGTCGCGCGTCAAGCAGCTGGCTTCCAGCCTGCAGGACTGATCCGCCCGACGACATCGCGGCCTGCGCCGCGATGTCGTCTTGAGTCCGGGAGATTCCCATGCGCACCCTCTTGTTTTTGATGCTTGGCAGCCTGTCTGCAGTTGCCAATGCTGCTTCGCCGGCATCCACTCCCGCCGCCAATGCAACGGCCACCGCCACACCCGAGCAGATCAAGCTGCAACTGCGTGCGTATTTCTTCGATGCCGCGCGTGAAGGTCGCCAAGACATGCTGGCCGAATTCATTCGCTCGCACTACGACCTCAATACCCGCGACGAGAAGGGCTATACCGCGTTGATCCTGGCCGCGTACCACGGCCAGCGCCCGGCGGTGGAGCAATTACTCAGCGCCGGCGCCGACCCCTGTGCGCAGGATAAGCGCGGCAACACCGCGCTGATGGGCGCCATCTTCAAGGGCGAGCTGGGCATCGCCAAGCGCCTGATGCAGGCCGGCTGTGCGCCGGACCAGCGCAACAACGCCGGGCAGACCGCGGCGATGTATGCAGCGCTGTTTCAACGTACCGACGTACTGAAGGATCTGGCCGCCAAGGGCGCTGACCTCAGCCTCAAGGACGGGCAGGGCAACGACGTGAGCAAACTGCAACGCGGCGAATTCACTACCGCCCCGGCGCGCTGAGCATGCTGCTCTTGCTTGCTGGTTAGGCCCGCGCGCGTCGTGCGCGTGTCATCGGCGTCCAAGCGCCTCGGTATTCGGCTGCATGTTGCAATATGCCTGCGCGAGACGCGTCTGGCCGCTGCTGCCCGCTGTGCGACATGTAGGCTGCCGCTTGAGAGCTCTTGTCAGACTCAACGCAACATTGGCAGACCCTGGTGCAACCTCCAGGTCTTCTGCAGGTTGCGCCATTGCCTGGCAGCGCATCCCCGACCCGGCTCCACATCGGCGGCTTTGTAGAGCCAGCGTCAGGACAGCCTGGTCCTGGCAAGCGCCTGGAAGCGCAACGCCAGGCCGGTGACCTGCACGTTGTTGCCTGAGCCTGGCGATGACTTCCAACCTTTGCCGTGATCTTCCACCTCGGCACCCCACTGCATCGCCCGGAAGAACTGCAACCGGCACAGCTCGGAAACCGCACCTGCGACACGCCACAAATCGCCTCGTGCAGGCCCGTCGGTTTTCCGCCACGACCGCATTGGAACGCTGGCGCGGGTGGTGATTTTTTTGCCGGTGCGTCAGGAGTTTTTCGACACACAAGGCCTTGTGCGCCAAGGCTTTGACAGAAAACTGAGTGCTTGCTGACTTGCTCGAAATTGCCTGAAAAAAGCGCAGAAAAACAGTTCAAGAAAGCGCCGGGAACGCCGATGCTGCAGCTATCGCATCGCACCTTGGAACCCGCGGACCATGAAGCTCGATCCTTCCATTCCTTTCCTGATGTCTCTGCTGGCCATGGTGCTGTGCACCGCCACTGCCGTTGTCGCGCTGGTGTTCGGCCAGGTGCACGTGCTGGCCAAGTCGTGGAGCTTCTACACGGTCTTGGGCACCGCCCTGATCACGCTGGTCGCCTCGTACCACGCACTCGGCAAGCCGCTCAGCGCCGAAGAGCGTGTGGGTGTCCGTAACCCGTAAGGTCCGGGTTCGTCCCAGCGCAGCGGTCACCGCGGCACCGGACTTGGAAAGCTCCGCTCGTCACTGACGATGCAAGGCGTTCGCCGCAGAGGCGAACGCAGACAGGCACCGCGCATCCTGCAGCGCTGCCTCCCGTCCCCGCCCGCACTTGGCGAGCGAGGGGAACAAAAACAGCGTCAACGCGATCTTCGGCGCTATTGCCCTTCCCGACAGTAGAACGCATCCGTGATGCTGGCCGCCGAAGCGCCTCACCAGCGCCATCCGCAATTGCGCGTAATACGCGTAGCCGGCCAGCTGATGGGGGGGCGATCACATGGCGCAACGAGTAGGCGATCCTGCAGCTAAATCCCAAAGCAGCCGCTCCGGCCTGCCACTGCGCACCGCCGCAGATTCATCGACGCCCGTGTAAGCTGTTGATCCTGCTTCGCATTCTACTGGCTGCTCGCTGCGGCCACTTCGTCGATGACCGCTTCCGCCGATCGCTACGCCGCCTCCCTGCGCCTGTCCGTCGCTCCGATGATGGACTGGACCGACCGTCATTGCCGGGTCTTCCACCGTCTGTTGGCGCCGTCGGCACGCCTGTACACCGAGATGGTGCACGCCAATGCGGTGATCCACGGCGATCGCGCGCGGCTGCTCGGCTTCGATGCGGTCGAACATCCGCTGGCGCTGCAGCTGGGCGGCAGTGATCCGGCCTTGCTAGCGCAGGCGGCGGCGATCGCGCAGGAGTGGGGATTTGATGAGATCAATCTCAATTGCGGGTGCCCGTCCGACCGCGTGCAGGCCGGGCGGTTCGGCGCCTGCCTGATGCGCGAGCCGGCACTGGTGGCCGAATGCGTCGCTGCCATGTGCACGGCCACCCACGTGCCGATCACGGTCAAATGCCGTCTTGGCGTGGACGACGATGACGATTACGCGCTATTCGCCCGCTTTGTCGACCAGGTGGTCGCGGCCGGCGCGGCGATGGTGGTGGTGCACGCCCGCAACGCCTGGCTCAAGGGCCTGTCGCCGAAGGAAAACCGCGAAGTGCCGCCGCTGCGTTACGACTGGGCCTACCGGCTCAATCAGGAGCGGCCCGGCCTGCCTGTGGTGCTCAACGGTGGCATCGTGGCCGTGGACGCCGCAATGGCGCATCTGCAGCATACCGATGGCGTCATGCTCGGCCGCGCGGCCTACCACGACCCCTACGTCCTGCATTGTCTGGACGCTGCCTTGAACCAGCGGCCCGAGCAACCGCGCGAGTCCCTGCTGCGCGCATTGCAGCCGTACGTGGCATCGCAGCTGGCGCAAGGTCTTGCCCTGAAGCATATGACGCGGCACGTGCTGGGCCTGTTCCATGGCCAGCCCGGCGGGCGGTCATTCCGGCAGGTCTTGAGTGAAGGCGCACATCGTCCGGGTGCCGGCTGGGAGTTGGTCGAACAGGCGCTGCAGCGCACCGATACGCGATCCTGGCGGGTGGTCGCCTAGTTGGCCCACCGCTTGCGTTCCTGAACGGGCTGCTGGGATATCGATGGTTTCGAGGGTTTCCAGCAACGGGCGCGTCCGCCACAGCCCACGCCCACCATGGCTTTGAGCACTGACGATATTCATTTCGCTGAATGCCGTTACCTCGAAGCTAAAAAGTTCAGATCGGATTCACCCCGAAAAATCAAGAATTTGGCTCAATTCCGATGCTCGACCATCTGTAACGCATGGTCGATTTCACGAATTCTGAATGTTTCTGAACAACCCGCTAGGATTCGTTTGTGACCCGATTGCCCTGCCGCGCTCGCCAAATTGCTCTGGTTGCCCTCTCGGTGGCCATGGCCGCGCCGTTGGCCTGGGGCCAGGGCTACCCGATGGTGCAGAGCGGGCGCGAGACGTTGCCGCCGTCGGCACGCGGCAATAGCCGCACGCTGTCGGACACCATTCGGCATGTGCAACGGTCTACCGGTGGACAGATCCTTGGTGCCGAGCGCGTGCCGTTCGATGGCGTCAATCTCAACCGGGTCAAGTACATGAAAGACGGGCGCGTACACACCGTGTATGAGCCGGAGCAGACGCAGGCCGCGCCGCTGCAGAACTTGCCGCCGCCGGACGCGCCACCACGCGACGATAACCGCTGAACGTAGACAGTTCTACGTTCAGTCTTATAAATTCCCCGGCCACTGGCCGACAACGTAACTAGGAAGAGTGCATGCGTATCCTTTTGGTCGAAGACGAAGCTCCGCTGCGCGAAACCCTTGCGGCGCGTCTGAAGCGTGAAGGTTTTGCGGTTGACGCTGCACAGGACGGCGAAGAAGGCCTCTACATGGGCCGTGAAGTGCCGTTCGACGTTGGCATCATCGATCTTGGCTTGCCCAAGATGTCAGGCATGGAGCTGATCAAGGCCCTGCGCGATGAAGGCAAGAAATTTCCGGTGCTGATCCTGACCGCGCGTTCGAGCTGGCAGGACAAGGTCGAAGGCCTCAAGCAGGGCGCCGACGATTACTTGGTCAAGCCGTTCCATGTCGAAGAGCTGCTGGCGCGCGTCAACGCGTTGTTGCGACGTGCTGCTGGCTGGAGTAAGCCCACGCTGGAATGCGGTCCGGTCGCGCTGGATCTGGCAGCACAGACGGTGAGCGTCAACGGCGCCAACGTGGATCTGACCAGCTACGAGTACAAGGTGCTTGAATACTTGATGATGCATGCCGGCGAATTGGTCTCCAAGGCCGACCTCACCGAGCACATCTACCAGCAGGATTTCGACCGCGATTCGAACGTGCTGGAAGTGTTCATCGGTCGTCTGCGCAAGAAGCTCGATCCCGATGGTGAGCTCAAGCCGATCGAAACCGTCCGTGGTCGCGGCTACCGCTTCGCCATTCCGCGTACCGAAGGCTGAGTCCGCGCGTCAACGAACGGGAAGACCACGTGCCGGGCCGCTCCAAGTGGTATAGACGCTGGCGGCCGCGCTCGTTGCAGGCCCGCCAGCTGCTGGCCGCCAGCCTCAGTCTGGTGGCCTTCCTGGCGCTGGCGGGTTACGCGCTGGATGTGGCGTTTGCCGACACCGCCGAAAAGAATCTGCGCGAGCGGCTGAAGAACTACGCTTCCGCGTATGCGGCCAATATCGATTTCGTACGCGACGGCTCGCTGTACATCGGCGGGCAACCGCCCGACCCGCGTTTCGATGTGCCTGGCGGCGGGCTCTATGTCGAAGTTGTACGTCCCGACGAAAGCTGGACCTCGATGTCGGCCGAAGGCCCGAATATTCCGCACGGCCGCATGCTGGAGCCGCGCCAGGAAGAGTTCATCGGCCCGCTGGAAATGACCCAGATCGACGGCAGCCTGGGCCAGCTGTATCGCTACGGCCTGGGCGTGAGTTATGTCGAACGCGAACACGGTGGCGAGATTCCGTACACCATCTATGTGATGGAAGATGCGCGCTCGATGGGCGCGCAGCTGCGCGTGTTCCGTGGTGCGGTGTGGTTCTACCTCGGTAGCGCTGGCGTGGTGTTGCTGGTGTTGCAGGCCTTCATTCTGCAATGGAGCCTGCGTCCGCTGCGGCGGGTCATCAACGAGCTGACCAAGGTGCAGCGCGGCGAGATCCAGCGCATGAGCGAGCAGCATCCGCGCGAGCTGGAGCCGCTGACCGACAGCATCAATGCCTTTATCGAGAGCGAGCGCGACAACCTGGAGCGCCAGCGCAATACGCTGGCCGATCTGGCGCATAGCCTCAAGACACCCATCGCCGTCTTGCGCACGCAATTGGATAGCGGCGCGTCCGAGCGCGATCTGCATGAAGAAATGGATGTGCAGCTGCGCCGCATGAACGATCTGGTGTCTTACCAGCTGGCACGCGCCGCTTCCAGCGGGCACAAGTTATTCGCCGCGCCTTTGCCGATCGAGCCGACCGCCGAAGAAATCGTGCGTGGTCTGGAGAAGGTGTATTCGGTCAAGGGCGTGCTGTGCGAGTTCGATATTTCCCCCGAAGCGCGCTTTCACGGTGAGCCGGGCGATTTGCAGGAGCTGCTCGGCAATTTGCTGGAAAACGGCTTCAAGTGGGCGCTTAGCCGCGTGCTGTTGACCGCACAACCGGGACCCACGACCGGTAGCCGTCGTGCCGGGTTGATCCTGTCGGTGGAAGACGACGGCCCCGGCATCGCGCCGGAAGACGTGGCCAAGATCCTGCAGCGCGGTGTGCGTGGCGATGAGCGCGTGCAAGGGCACGGTATCGGCATGTCGATCGTGCAGGATCTGATCAAGGCCTACCGCGGCGAGTTGCAGGTGGTGCGCTCGCAGGAACTGGGCGGCGCCCGCTTCGACGTGACCATGCCGCCGGGATTGTGACCAGCGGGAGTGGCCCGATAAACACCTGGTCAATGTCCACAGGCCTTCCGACAACCGTTTAACCCCGCATGCGTTGGCTTGCCCATACTGGGTCGGTACGTCGTTGCGATGGAGGGCCGCATGTTCGAGCGAGTGAGTCAGGCAGGGTGCATGGAAACGCGTGTGGTACGCGCGCAGCAATGGCGAGGACGGCGAGCGCTGCCGCTGTTGATCGGCAGCGTCTGGGTGCTCAATTGCACGGCCGCCGAAGCGCCGCTCACATCAACACAGACACGCTGGCTGCAACGCGCCACCTACGGTGTGGACGCCAACAGCGCGACGCAACTGACACAGCTAGGCCCCAAACGCTTCGGTGCGCTGTTATTGCAGCCCAGCGACGACGCGGCGTTGCCGGCGCCGGTACGCGTGCAGCTGCAGCGCTTCGATGGGCTGCATACCACTCTGGTGGATTTGCTGACCCAATACGAGGCCGACAAGGTCCGCCTGCAGGCCATGCCCGATGGCGATGAGAAGGTTGCCCTGAAGAAGGACTGGCAGGCGCGCGGCGGGCAGATGTTGGTGCAGGCGCGCCAGGCGCAATTGCTGCGCGCGGTGTACGCGCCGGATCAGCTGCGCGAGCAACTGGTGTGGTTCTGGCTTAATCATTTCAGCGTGTATGCCGACAAGGCGCGGGTGAAATGGATGGCCGCCGACTACATGGAAAACGCGATTCGCCCCAATGCCACCGGCAAGTTTGTCGACTTGGTGATGGCCACGCTGGAAAGCCCGGCGATGCTGGAATACTTGGACAATGCCAAGAGCGCCAAGGGCAAGGTCAACGAAAACTACGCACGCGAGTTGATGGAACTGCACACGCTGGGGGTGCATGGCGGCTACAGCCAGCAGGACGTGCAGCAGCTGGCGCTGATCCTCACCGGCGCAGGCTTGGTGCCGATCAAGGCCAACGGCGCGCCGCCGTTGCCAGCTGCAGCACCAGGGCAGACGCAGGTCGTGCGCAAAGGCTTGTTCGAATTCAATCCGGCGCGACATCAACCTGGCGACAAGATGCTGCTTGGTCAGCGCATCGCTGGAGGTGGTCTGGATGAGATCGAGCGCGCCGTGCAGCTGTTGGTACGGCAGCCAGCCTGCGCGCACTTCATTTCGCAACGCCTGGCCGAGTATTTCGTCAGCGACACGCCCCCCGCTGCGCTGGTGACGCGCATGGCCAACACCTTCCAACGCAGTGATGGCGATATCGCCCAGGTGATGCAGACCATGCTGGCGTCGCCGGAGTTTGCGCAGGCGCAACCGCGCAAGTTCAAGGACCCGAACCGATTCGTGGTGTCGGCGATGCGAGTGGCGTATGAGGATCAACCGGTGATCAATGCCGCGCCGATGGCCAGTTGGGTGCAGCAACTGGGCGAGCCGTTGTTTGGGCGTATCACGCCCGATGGCTGGTCGCTGCAGTCGCAGGCCTGGACCAGCTCCGGGCAATTGGCGCGCCGGTTCGAGGTGGCGCGCTCAATCGGCGGCGGACCGAAGCAACTGTTTCGTCTGGATGGTGATAACGACACGCCGATTCCGGCGGTGACGCGCATCGACACGCGGCCTGCGTACCGGTGGCTGGCGCCCTCGCTGTCCGCCGCCACACAGCAGGCGCTGGACCAGGCGCGCTCGCCTGCCGAATGGAATGGATTCTTGCTGTCGTCGCCTGATTTCAACTATCGCTGACGCAATGACACCGATTCGGATCCGCTGATGCAACGTCAACGATTCAACGCTTGCAGATTCAAAACGACCGATCCAACGATCCAACGAATGCCAAGCGGCCATCGCCGCGGGAGTACGCCATGCAACGACGTCAATTTCTGCTTGCCTCTGCAGCCGCAGCAAGCATGCCGTGGGCCGGTCGTTTGTTCGCTGCGCCACGCGATAGCGCGCGCATGCTGGTGGTGTTTCTGCGGGGTGGCTACGACAGCAATAATCTGCTGGTGCCGCATGGCAGCGATTTTTATTACCACTCGCGGCCGAGCCTGGCGATTGCACGACCGGATCCGGCCAATCCAAACAGTGCTGTCGCACTGAATGCGCAGTGGGGCCTGAACCCGGTGATGCGCGATGCTTTGCTGCCGTTTTGGGAACGCAAGCAACTGGCCTTCGTGCCGTTCGCTGGCACCGACGATCTGTCGCGCAGTCATTTCGAAACCCAGGACGATATCGAATCCGGCCAGGCGGGCAAGCACCGCGATTACCGTTCCGGATTCATGGCGCGCCTGTCGGGCGTGTTGAGTGGAGTGTCGGCGATCGCGTTCACTGATTCGCTGCCTCTGACCTTTCAAGGCGGCAGCGATTTACCCAATGTGTCGTTGCGGAGCATCGGCAAAGATGGACTGGACGCGCGGCAGGCGCAGATCCTGTCGCAGATGTACGACAGCACGCCGCTGGCTGCCGCCGCGCGCGACGGCTTGGCGCTGCGTCAGCAGGTCACCGTGCAGTTGCGCGACGAGATGGAGCAGGCCGCCCGTGGCGCCGCCAGCGCCCGTACCTTTGCCGATGAAACCCGGCGCATGGCGACCTGGATGCGCGAGCGCTATCGCCTGGGATTCGTCGATGTCGGTGGCTGGGACACGCATGCCAATCAAGGCAGCGTGGCAGGTGGCCTGGCAAATAACCTGCGCAATCTCGGCGAAGGGCTGGCCGCGTATGCCGATGCGCTGGGGCCGGCGTGGAACGACACCGTGGTGGTGGTGATCTCCGAGTTCGGCCGCACCTTTCGCGAGAACGGCAGCAAGGGCACCGATCACGGCCATGGCACCACGTACTGGGTGCTGGGCGGAGGTGTGCACGGCGGCCGCATCGCTGGCGAGCAGGTGGCGGTCGAACAGGCGCAGCTGCTGCAGAACCGCGATTACCCGGTGCTCAACAATTACCGCAGCCTGTTCGGCGGGGTGCTGACTCGCATGTGGGGCCTGTCGCCAGCGCAAGTGGAACGGGTTTTTCCGGGCGCCACACCACGCGATCTTGGATTGGTCTGAAGTTGGAGAGCGACCAAGCGCAAGAAAGAACATGTGCGGGGGATGACGGCGGATTCGCTTCAATGCATCGGCAGTGCTTCAAGCGGCGGCTGCGCAGTCGTTTTGTCAGCCGCGCTGAAGCGACAACCACGCCGTCCAGTGACGCAGCACACTCAGCGCTGCACTGACGCCGCAAACGGCGAGGGTCCGTAAAAACGTTCCAAGTGTGCAGCAACCTGCGGCATCGCACGTGCAAGCAGGTGCGGTGCGGAGAAGTGATATTCGCTGACCACCGCGAAGAATTCTTCCGGTGCTTCGGCGGCATATGGGTCGATCTCGGTGTCTTCGCCGGCATCGACGCGTTGGCAAAAAAGATCGTAGGCATGCTGGAAATCACGTGCCCAGGTGCGTTGCGCGGAGCGTGGTAATGGCGGGCTGCCGTCGAGCGCGCCATCCAGTGCATCGAGCTTGTGCGTCATCTCGTGCACGATCACGTTGAAGCCTGCCTGCGGGTCATCCAGATCGGCCTGCACATCCGCCCAGCTGACGATCAACGGACCTTGCTCCCAGGCTTCGCCGATCAGGGTGTCGTCCCATGCGTGCATCACTCCGGCTGCATCCATGTGCGTGCGCTGCACGCGGAACGCATCCGGATACACGATCAATTGCGACCAGCCGCGCCAACCGGCGGCGCCGATTTCCAACAGCGGCAGGCAGCAGGTCGCAGCCAGCATGAGCGCATCGCTTGGTTGCAGCTGCAGCCCGTCGACAGGCGAAATGGTTTTTTGATGCAGGAATTGCGCGGTCAATGCGCGCAGACGTTGCCGCCGCGGCAGATCGAGCGCTGCGACCCATGCGCACCTGCTACACAGCGGTTGCCAAAGCGCATCAGCGATATCGGGAGGCGGCCGGCGCAGCTAGCGCGTCAACCACTGGATCAGCGGAACATGCCCGGCAGGAAACTGTGCCAACGCGGCATCGTGCGTATGTGTGGGACTAACGAATCGCCATCGCTGCCACCACCACTGGTGGACGGCGCGGCTTTGTGCGGGGTGGTACGCGCCGGTGCCGGCTCGGGGGCCGGCGTTCTGCAGCGTGCGGCCGAGTTGGTGCTGACGCAGCTGTCATGATCGCCGTCGACCAGTTGGTCCGAAGCCAGGGCGGCAAGCGGAGCCAACAGCATGAGCAGGCAGACCGTGATTCGGCGCATCGTCCACATCCAGGGCAAGCGGCGTGAGGCACCGATCATAACGCGCTTTTCACTCCCTCACGCAAGCCGCGCTGGGCGCCCGGGAGGGCTTGGCGCATACTTTGGCTGATAGATTCGGGGACTTCAGGCGTGTGATGCACTTTGAGATAAGAGGCGCCGGCGGCCAGCCTTGCGGCGCGGACGCCGCGGGGCATTGGTCCGACGCGCGTGATGACCAGCCACGGCATGCCCCCCGTGTGCTGCCGGCCACCAACCCGACGCCGCGCTTCGTGTGGCGCGCCGATGCAGCGGCACGCGCGTTGCCCTGGCGACCAATCAAGCATGCAGGGTGCGCCTCTTCTACACATGCCGCCGCCCGCGCATTTGTCCGCTCATGCCTTCTCGCGCACCGCAGCCGTGGATGATCGCGCCTTGCTGGCCAAACTCGCCAGTGGCAGGCTGTCCGGCGATGCGCTGGCACGCGATGCCGGCTTGACCCGTGCGGCGGTGTGGAAGCGCATCCAGAATCTGCGTGCGGCCGGGGTCGACATCGAAGGGCGAGCCGGCGACGGTTACCGCCTGGCCACGCCCTTGGACCTGCTGGATGCGGCGTGCATTCGCGCCGGCATGGCACCGGATGCGGCCGCTGGCCTCGCTGCGCTGGACGTGGCCTGGACGCTGGAATCCAGCAACACCACCTTGCTGGCGCAGTCGGCGCCCGAACAGGGCGTGGCAGTGCTGCTGGCCGAGCGCCAGACCGGTGGCCGCGGTCGGCGCGGTCGGCAATGGACCTCGCCGCTGGGCGCGCATATCTACTTGTCGGCGTCGCGCCGTTTCAGTGGCGGGCTGGGCCAGTTGGCCGGGCTCAGCCTGGCCGTGGGCGTGGCAGTGGCCGAAGCCCTGCGTGGTTGCGGGTTTGCCGATGTCGGTCTGAAATGGCCCAACGATCTGCTGGCACGCGAGCGCAAGTTGGGCGGCCTGTTGATCGAGGGCGGCGGCGAGATGACCGGCAACGCGCGTGCGGTGATCGGGCTGGGCTTGAACGTGCACATGCCGGCGGCGGCAGCGGCCAGCATCGACCAGCCGTGGATCGATCTGGATACCTTGGCCGGCCGACCGGTGTCACGCGACCAAGTGGTGGCGGCGGTGCTGTCCGCTTTGCTGCCGGCGCTGGATCTGTTCGAGGCGCAGGGGCTGGTGCCGTTCCTGGGGCGCTATGCAGACCTGGACGTCCTGAGCGGGCGTGCGGTGCAGGTCGAAGAGGCCGGCACCCGACATCGTGGCGTTGCGCTCGGCCTGGCGGCCGACGGCGCGTTGCGGGTGCGACTGGGCGACACGGTGCGTCTGTTCCACTGCGGAGAAGTGAGCGTGAGACCTGCATGAGCGAGTGGTTGTTCGACCTGGGAAATTCGCGGTTCAAGTACGCGCCGCTGCACGGCAACCGTGCCGGCCAAGTGCAGGCATGGGCACACGGCGCCGAGGCCATGGATGCGGCCGCGCTGGCGGCGCTGCCGTCCGGGCAGATCGCGCACGTTGCCAGCGTGGCCGCACCGGCATTGACGCAGCGCATGATCGCCTGCCTGCAGGAGCGCTTTACGCAGGTGCGCATCGTGCGGACCGCCGCCGAGTGCGCCGGTATCCGTATTGCTTATGCCGATCCCAGCCGCTTCGGTGTGGACCGCTTTTTGGCGCTGCTGGGTGCGCGGGGCGACGCGCCGGTGCTGGTGGCCGGCGTGGGCACCGCACTGACCATCGACGTGCTGGGCGCCGATGGCCTGCATCATGGCGGCTGCATCGCCGCCTCGCCAACCACCATGCGCGAAGCGCTGCATGCGCGCGCGGTGCAGCTGCCGGCCAGCGGCGGCGATTACGTCGAGCTGGCCATCGACACCGACGATGCCTTGACCTCCGGCTGCGACGGCGCGGCGGTGGCGCTGATCGAGCGCAGCTTGCAGCACGCGCAACGCAGCCTGGGCGCGCCGGTGCGGCTGCTCGTCCATGGTGGTGGCGCGCCGCCGCTGCTACCGCTGCTGCCCGGTGCCACGTTCCGCGCCGCCTTGGTGCTGGACGGTCTGGCGACGTGGGCGACCGCTGCGGCATCCCCGTAGAATCGGCGCATGTATGTCCGCGCGCTCATCGTCGTTTTGATCGTCCTCAATGCCGGGGTGGCGTTGTGGTGGGCCTTGCAGCCACCGCCGGCACCGCCGCCAGCGCCGCCGCAACCGACAGGTGTCGCGCGGCTGGAGCTGCTGCCAACCCTGCCGGGTGTTGGCGGAGCGGCGCTGACGGGTGCAGCGGCGGCGACCGGATCGGCGTCGGCGGCGGAGAGTGAGTCGACTGCATCGGCCACACCAGCCACACCAGCATCAACGCCTGTATCCGCAGCGGTACCCGCCCCCACCCCGGCGGCAGTTGTCAGTACATCCACGTCCACGCCGGCATCGACGACATCAGCCAGCGCTGTCGCAGCGGAAACGCCGCATGCTGCAGCCGAGCCGTCGGTGACCACAAAAACTGCTGCAAAGCCTGCCGATAGCGTGGCTGCTACGGCGACAAAACCGTCGCCAACCACACCATCGCCTGCACCGGAGCGCTGCGCCAGCCTGGGGCCATTCGTGGCACGCGCCGATGCCGATGCGGCGCTGGCGCGTGTGCGTGGGCAGGCCAGTCGCGCCAGCGTGCGCGAGGACAAGGACGCTGGTGTCAGCACGTTTCGGGTGATGTTGCCCAACGTGGGCGACCGCGCGGCCGCGCAGGCGCTGGTCAAGCGCATTGCTGCGGCTGGGATGGGCGACTATTACGTGATTGCACAGGGCGAGGACAACACCGTGGCGCTGGGCCAGTACCAGAGCCGCGAGCGCGCCGAGCGGCGCCAGGCCAGCCTGGTCGGCGCAGGCTTCCCGGCGCAATTGGTGCCCAGCGGCAGCGGGCAATCGCGGTGGTGGATCGATGTGCGCAGCAGCGCGGCCACCAGCGCATTGCAAGGTGCTGCCGGTGCCGCGCGTCAGCGTTCGCTAGATTGCGCCGCGCTGCGCTAGAATGCGCATCGGCGCGCAATGCGCCTGCCTTCGCCGGCATAGCTCAGTTGGTAGAGCAACCGCCTTGTAAGCGGTAGGTCCCCAGTTCGAATCCGGGTGCCGGCACCATCTTCGATCCACGCGTCTGCGGCAATCTTGATTGGCTGTGCTGTCAGGGGGGGCACATGACACGGCGGCGTGCGCTGAACGGAATTGCACACGGACTCGTCGAGCACTTGCGTCAGTCGAAACAATGATGTGACTGGGTATGGGGTATCGGCCAGCTCTACCGTGAGGCTTTGGAGCGCCACGTATCGTCGGTGTCCATCGAGTTGCTCTGCAACAGTTCGTCTGCCGTTGGCTCTGTCGCTCAGGCCATCCAATTGCACTACACGCGCCGCTTGGAGCAGATGGCTCTAAATGCGGGCGTCTCACTCTCGCACGCGCAAGTCACTGTTGAATTCGGTGCCTTTGGGTCCGGCCCCGCAGACCGTGAGCACTCCTATGGCGATCCATTTCTGTGCACGGTCTCGTTGGTCGGTTCAAGTGGCCGCGCATACAAGGCAACACGCGCTGGGCGTTGTTCTCCGCACGACCCAAGAAGGGAAATCCGTTCGACGCGTGCGCGTGACCCCTCATAACTTGTTCAAGCCGTATGCGCTTTGCGGATCGGCCTAATTTCCGCGTTTTCTACCGTGCGCGGGATCTTTGGTTCAACCGGTTGCTACTCAGTCGGGTGCAGGTAAGTTACTTGCCAGTAGCGATTCGCCACGAGAGGTACGCTACTTTTGTCGCGCGACGCGACGCGACGCGCAGTACAGCACTCAGGCCGGGCGGCCGGCCGAGAGCAGTTCCAGCGCGGCCTTGCCGGTGTCTGCCGGCGCGCCGTCGCCGCTCAGTCGGTCGGCTAATGCGGCCACGATGATGGCGTGCGCCTGGCGCAGCACGCTGTCGGCGTCGGCGCTGGCATCCACCACGTGTTTGCCCGGCAATTCCAGCCCGGCAAAGATGGTGCGGCAGCGTTCCAGGTTGTCTTGGGTTTCGAAGTGATTGGGCGCATCGCCGCGCGCGCGGATACGGGCCAGGCCGGTGGGCGGGGGCAGGTCGAGCAGCAGCAGTACGTCCGGGCGCGGCGCGAAGGCGTTGAGTTCCAGTAGCTCGTCCAGCGGCAGGCCGGCAGCGCCCTGGTAGGCGACCATCGAGGGGAAGTAGCGGTCTAGGATCACGATGTCGCCACGTGCCAGCGCGGGCGCGATCAAGGTGTCCACATGTTCGTGGCGGTCGCGGATCAGCAGCTCGGCTTCTTCGTCCGCACTCAGGCGGCCGGTGGCGGCGGACTGGCGCAGTTTGGTGCCCCAGGGGCCGTTGGTCGGCTCCTTGCTCAGCACGACGCGCGCGCCAGCGGCTTCCAGCGTGGTGGTCAGGCGGCGGGCGAGGGTGGTCTTGCCGGCGCCGTCGATGCCTTCGATGGCGATCAGCAAGCCGCCGGGCTTCAGTTCAATTGTCATCGCGCTACTTTATCTGATCGTGACGATGGACCCTTAACCGGCAGCATCGCGATGGTGAGCATGCGTCCGCAGCGGACCCGCGCGATGGCGAAGCAGCAGCGACCGAGCCAGTTGCGGACGCAGACATGCGCCGCGAACCCTGCCGCAAGGTGATGGAGCAGCATGTGGCGAACACCGGCACGCCAGGGCTGGCAGGTCATGCGGCATATGCCGATGACTTATCGCCGGTATGTCCTGCGCGATGTCGGAAACGTCCCGATGTCCTGGTGTCTGACCACGCTGTATACTGAGTGAGTCAGACACGAGGCAGATTTGTACTACGACCGAGTCTTGTTTCTGGCTTCAAGGAAGACGGACGCGTCGCCGCAACCCTAGAGGCGGCATCCCCCGCGTGACGCCCTTTCAGGCACCGTCGTGACCGGATTCCTTGTCTTACTCACCGCGTCGACTGCATATGCACGCGTCACGCGCGCTGGCGATCAGCTGGTCGCCGAGGTGTAGCGATAGCACAGCAGCGACTTCACCAGGAAGGTGATCTGGGTGGCCGAGCGTGCATCCACCCGCATGACCGGGATGCGAAAGCCTTCGGCCACCAAGGCATCGCGAAATGGCGGCACCAGGAAAGCTTCGACTTCATCGGTCATGGTGATGCCCACCGCCAGGCTGGCGTCCGGGGCGATCTGCGTAAACTCACCCAACAGCGCCAGCGTGGCATTGAGCGTCTGCGGGTCGCGTGCGTTGGTCAGCACGATCACGCCCAACGCGCCGTCGCACACCAGCGGTCACATGAAATCCAGGTATTTCTGGCCAGGCACGCCGTAGACGTGCAGCAGCTCGCCGTCTTCCAGCTCGATCAAGCTGCAGTCCAGCGCGACGGTGGTGTAGGTCTTGTCGCCGTCCGCATCCTGGCTGAGCGGCATTTCGGTGTCGACTGGCTCCACATCGGAGATGGCACGCACTGCGGTGGTCTTGCCGGCGCCCATGCCGCCGACGAACACCAGCGTGTTGGCCGGAAGACTCATGATTGCGTCTGGAAGAGGGAAAGGCCGAACCGACGTGCGACCCATGAGAAGAACCGCGTGTTGCCGCTGTCCGGACGACGCTGCGTTGCAGGCACGGGACTCTCCGCAGTCTGGGCACGGCCGCTGGCGAGCGCGGCGGCGAACAGGCATTCCACCGTTTGCACCGGCAGCTTGCAGGCGCTGGCCAGCGCCTGCGGGCGCCACGGGCGCCACGGGCGCGCAGGCAGATGGGCGACGGCGAGCAATTGAGCCGGCGAACTGGTCTCTGCACTCAGCTCTGGCCACTGGCGCAGTTGCAGCGCATGGCTGGGTTCCACGGCCGGCAGCGCCGGGCGCAGATGTTCGGGCAGGGCAAAAAACAGCGCTTCGCATGAAAGACGTTGCGGTAGCGCGGTGGCAGCAAGGTCGGGCACGGCGTGCCAGCCCAAGCGGTCGAGCGTGGCGATCACCTCGGCCAGTGCGGCAAGCCGGCGACCGTCCACATCCAGGCTGGATTGCTCAGTAATGGCGCGCCCGTCGGCGGTGGAAAGCATCAACATGCCGATGCCCGGCTCGCGCTCGATGGTCTGCGCGACCGTATGCTCGATACGCTGTAGATTCTCAAAATGCAACGCCCGCGGGACCTCGCCCACAGCAGCCTTGACGACCTGGTTGACAGCGTTATTCGGCATGAAATCCCCCTGTTGCTTGATGGCCTGAGCGCGTGCATGCGTGGCGTGCTGCGCTGGCCGGCGCGCACCATACCCACCGGATCCGAGCAGGCTGTCACTCTCGCCCGTGTTGCTTCACCGGGCGGTCAGACAGACAGGATCGGCAACGTCGGGCGCGCCAAACAGTGTCCTGGTGTGTCGCGGTAGCGGCGCGACGAGGCAGATCTAACCTCGCGCTTCGTCGCACCGTTCATGGCACGGCCCATGCCGTGTTGCGCTGCTGCGCGTCACGGTGCGGGCGTACCACTAGAATGCTCGGTTTTATCGATACTGGAGCAATGCATGGCAACGCAGTACGTGCCGGTTTCCCTGATTGGCGTTCCCACCGACATCGGCGCCGGCCACCGCGGCGCGCGCATGGGACCGGAGGCGCTACGCATCGCCGGACTGCACGAGGCCCTGGTCGGCCGCGGTGTGGAGGTGCGCGACCTGGGCAACCTGGATGGCCCGCGCAATCCCTGGCAGGCACCGCAAGCCGGCTACCGGCATCTGGACGAAGTGGTGGCCTGGAACCAGGCGCTGATGGGCGCCAGCTACGCCGAACTGCGTGCCGGACGCATGCCGATCATGCTCGGTGGCGACCATTGCCTGGGCATCGGCTCCATCACCGCGGTGGCCAAGTACTGCCGCGAGCAGGGCCGGCCGTTGCGGGTGCTGTGGCTGGATGCGCACTCGGACTTCAACACCAGCGAGGTGACGCCCTCGGGCAATGTGCACGGCATGCCGGTGGCCTGTCTGTGCGGGCTGGGCCCGGAGACGCTGACCCATCTGGGCGGCAGTGCGCCGGCGCTGTTGCCCGAGCAGGTACGGCAGATCGGCATCCGCTCGGTGGACCCGGAGGAGAAGCGGCTGATCAAGCAGCACCGCATCGATGTCTACGACATGCGCTACATCGACGAAGCCGGCATGAAGCGCACCATGGAGGCCGCGTTGCAGGACATGAGTGCCGACACGCACCTGCATGTGAGCTTCGATGTGGACTTCCTCGACCCCAGCATCGCGCCGGGCGTGGGCACCACCGTGCCCGGTGGCCCCAACTACCGCGAGGCGCAGCTGGTGATGGAGATGATCGCCGACACCGGGCGCATGGGGTCGTTGGACATCGTCGAGCTCAACCCGGTGCTGGACAACCGCAACGCGACCGCCGAACTGGCGGTGGATCTGGTCGAAAGCCTGTTCGGCAAATCGACGCTGATGCGGGATTGATCCAGCGCTGAACGCGGCGCGCCACGTTCACATCAAATCCACGGCCGCGCAGTCAGATTTGGCGCCAAGCTAGGTGCGCTGGCACCGTTACACAACGAGGACGAGCGATGAAGCGACTGCTGACACTGATGGTGCTGGGCCTGTTTTCGGCCGGCGTGATGACGGGCTGCAACACCGTGGCTGGCGCTGGCAAGGACTTGCAGGGCGCGGGTGGGAAGGTCGAGAAAACGGCCGAAAAATGCAGCGATGGTAAGTGCTGATCCGTCACCACCTGAATTGTTCGATTTGCGGCAACGCGCCGCTTTATCCATGAGGAGTCTGTTATGAAGCGTGCAATTGTGCTGCTCGTGCTGTCCATGTTGTCGGTCGGTCTGCTGTCGGGCTGCAACACCGTCGCAGGTGCCGGCAAGGACGTGAAGGGCGCCGGCGAGAAGGTGGAAGACGCAGCGCGTAAGTAATCTGACGCCGCATGCAAACAAAAAACGGGCCGCAAGGTCCGTTTTTTTTTGTGCGCGATCGCGCCGTGCAAGGTGGCATCCGGATGCTGCGCCTGGCGCGGCCTACGCGTTGCAGACTGGCCGTGCGTCGGTAACCGTTCAGTGCCGTGATCAATCGTTTGACACCTGTTGATCAATCGCAAACACCGCTGTCGTCAGTCTGGCGACACGGTCAATCGAGGCCGTATCAAGCGGAGTCATCGCATGAACACTGACATCATTTCCGGCAAGTGGACCCAGTTGAAGGGCAAGGCCCAGGCAAAGTGGGGCGATCTCACCGACGACGATTTCAAGGTTGCCGAAGGCAATGCGCAATATCTGCAAGGCAAGTTGCAGGAACGTTATGGCTGGGACCGCGACCGTGCCCAGACCGAGGTGCGTGCGTTCGAGAAGTCGCTGCGCGACGACACCTGATGGCGCGTCATTCTGCCGCCCGACGGGGCGAGCAGATTGCAGACGACGGGCCGCCCAGTGCGGCCCGTTCTGCGTTTGTGCGTCTAAAACCTGCCTTCGACCAGGGGCCGGCAATGGCGGGCGTGCGGAACCGCTAAACTTGGGGGCTGATTCCCTGGCATTACGCAGATGACCACTCGTGTCCTTACCGGCATCACCACTTCCGGCACCCCGCATCTGGGAAATTACGTCGGCGCGATCCGCCCCGCCATCCAGGCCAGCGCGGGCGCCGATACCGAGAGCTTCTATTTTCTGGCTGACCTGCATAGCCTGATCAAGGCACAGGACCCGGCGCGCACGCAGCGCTCGACGCTGGAAATTGCCGCCACCTGGCTGGCCTGCGGTCTGGATCCGGACAAGGTGTGGTTCTACCGGCAGTCCGACGTGCCCGAGACTACCGAGTTGATGTGGCTGCTGACCTGCGTGGCCGGCAAGGGCATCCTCAATCGCGCGCATGCCTACAAGGCCGCGGTGGACAAGAACTGCGCCGACGGTGAGGACGAAGATGCCGGCGTCACCGCAGGCTTGTTCATGTATCCGGTGCTGATGGCGGCTGACATCCTGATCTTCAACGCGCACAAGGTGCCGGTGGGGCGCGATCAGATTCAGCACATCGAAATGGCACGCGATTTTGCGCAGCGCTTCAATCATGTCTATGGGCGCGAGTTTTTCACCTTGCCCGAAGGGGTGATCGACGAGCAGGTCTCTACCTTGCCGGGGCTGGACGGCCGCAAGATGAGCAAGAGCTACAGCAATACGATTCCGCTGTTTGCACCGCGCGAGGAGTTGCGCAAGCTGGTGTTTTCCATCCTCACCGATTCGCGTGCGCCGGGTGAGGCGAAGGACACGCAGGGGTCGGCCTTATTCCAGCTGTATCAGGCCTTCGCTGCGCCGCAGGAGTCTGCGGCATTTGCGCAGGCATTTGCCGACGGTATTAGCTGGGGCGATGCGAAGCAGCAGTTGTTCGACCGGATCGATCAGGACATTGCACCGCTGCGCGCACGCTACGAAGCATTGATGGCAGAGCCGGCCAAGATCGAAGCGATGCTGCGCGCTGGCGGCGCACGTCTGCGCGCACGCTACGCCACCCCGCTGCTGGCCGAGCTGCGCGATGCAGTAGGCCTGCGCGATCTGTCCCGTCAGGCTGGTGCAGCGGTGAGCGCGGTCGGCGAGAGGATCGCGCTGCCGGTATTCAAGCAATACCGTGAAAGCGATGGCCAGTTCTATTTCAAGTTGAACGACGGCGCAGGTACGTTGCTGTTGCAGAGCGATGGCTTCGCATCGCCACGCGATGCCGGGCAATTGATCGCACGGTTGAAACAGGCAGCGCAGGCGAGCGATTTGCAACTGCCGGGCGTGCATGCGCACATGGATGCGGACGTGATTCTTGCGGCGATGCACGCATTGCGCGAGGCATGATCGACATGACGCTGCAGGCGTCGCTGTTCGCCATGGCTAGCCGCATTCTGGGGTGCCTGTGGCGACATGCATCACAGCGACGCAATGCTTGGGCCTACACTGCAGTCTCTACAACCGCCGCGGGGTGCGAATGACAGTGACAGCCGAGTTCAACATCCACACCATCGATACCGGCTTTGGTGGTGTGCAATTCGATGCAGCGTATTTGATCGTCCAAGCGCAACGCGGCGCCTTGATCGATTGCGGCACCTCGCTGTCGGTGCCACAGATGCTGGCCGCGGTGCAGGCGGCCGGGTTGGCGCCGGCGCAGATAGAGTGGTTGATCCTGACCCATGTACATCTGGATCATGCCGGCGGTGCCGGGACCTTGTTGCAGCACCTGCCCAATGCGCAGGCGCTGGTGCATCCGCGCGGTGCACCGCATCTGATCGACCCCACACGGCTGATTGCCGGCGCCACCGCGGTGTATGGCGAGGCGGAAATGGCGCGCAGTTACGGTGTCATTGCGCCGGTGCCGGCCGAGCGCGTGGTCGAGGCGGTCGATGGGTACACGGTGATGCTGGGCGCGCGCGCGCTGCGCACGATCGATACCCCGGGGCATGCACGCCATCATCTGTGCGTGTGGGATGCGCGTAGCCGCAGCTGGTTTACCGGTGATACCTTCGGCCTGTCGTATCGGCAACTGGACAGCGCCCGGGGTGCCTTCATCCTGCCCACCTCGTCGCCGGTACAGTTCGAGCCCGAGGCGATGCTGCAGTCGATGACGCGCCTGATGGACGCCGCACCGGAGGCGATGTATCTCACCCATTACGGCCGTGTCACATCGCCGGCACCGTTGGCGCAGGCGCTAGGCGAGCAGATTCATGCGATGACCGAGATTGCGCTGGGTTGCGCGCAACGTCCGGACCGGCATCGCTGCATGGTGGCGGCGTTGACCGAATTGTATTTGGAACGCGCACGCCAGCATGGATGTCGGTTGGACGATGCGGCCGTGGAGCAACTGCTGGCAACGGATATCGAACTCAACGCGCAAGGGCTGGGGTGTTGGCTGGATCGTGCAGCGCGACCAAGTTAGCGCTCCGGGAGCGGCTGATATGTCCTCTCGACCGCTGTAGCGAATTGTCACGTCGTTTAAAGCCAGTCAGTCGAATGCGCGGTGCCCTCGCCGCTTGCAGGATACGCCGCAAGTACGTCCTTGTAGGCTCGATGGCGGCATTCATGCCGCCCACGGTCCCGCAAGCGGCGAAGACACCGCACCAGACAGTGCGCCGATGATCTTCTTCAACGCTCTGCGGTTGCCTGGCTTGAATTGGCAGGCGCATGGGGCACGCCGCTGCAACAACAATGTCGGTGGTGACCCGATTGCAGGTATGCACGTCGTGCATCTCGATGGTCGCCGTCCGCCCACCTGTGGCCCCTCAGCCATGCACGCAGTTCCCGCAATCGACTGCATTCTCGCGTCATGGTGCTCCTGCATTGGCTGCGCGCTTGTAAACTATGTGTCATCTACCTGTTGAAAGGGCTTGCCGTGAATCCGATGCGCATCCTGCTGTTGTCCGCCTGCCTGTTTGTGGGAGGTGTGGCGCAGGCCGCCAACGATCTTCCGGGCGGCGGCATCAATGCCGAGGCGTTGTCGCGGCATGTGCGCCTGCTGGCGTCGGACGAATTCGAAGGGCGCGCGCCGGCCAGTGCCGGTGAGCAGCGCACCGTGGATTACCTGGTGGAGCAGTTCAAGGCGGCCGGCCTGGAGCCAGGTGGCGAGCAAGGCGGTTGGACGCAGGCAGTGCCGCTGGTGCGCGCGCAGGTGGATGGCCCGGTGCGCGCAAGCGTGCGCGTCGGCGGCAAGACCCAAGCGCTGGTCAATGGCAACGATGTGATCTTGCAGAGCCTGCGGCCGCAGAAAGCGGTCGCGCTGAAGAATGCGCCGCTGGTGTTCGTCGGTTACGGCATCAGCGCACCCGAGCGGCAATGGGACGATTACAAAGGCGTGGATCTGCGCGGCAAGATTGCCGTGGTGCTGATCAACGATGCCGATTTCGAATCGCCGCAGCCGGGTGCATTCGACGGCAAGGCCGTGACGTACTACGGCCGTTGGACCTACAAGTACGAAGAGGCCGCGCGGCGCGGTGCGGCCGGTGTATTGATCGTGCACGAGACTGCGCCGGCGGCGTATGGCTGGGCCACGGTGCAGAGTTCGGGCATGTCGCCGTTGTTCGACATCGAACGCAGCGATGCCGACGCCCGCGCGCAGCATGTGCCGGTACGTGGCTGGATGCAGCGTGCGCTGGCGGTGTCGTTGTTCAAGCAGGCGGGCCTGGATTTCGAACAAGCGAAGGCACGTGCGCAGCAGCGCGATTTCGCGCCGGTGGCACTGGGCGATGCGACGTTGTCGGTGGATTTCAAGCTCAAGCGCGAGCGTGTGGTCACGCATAACGTGGTGGCCAAACTCACCGGCAGCCAGCACCCGGATGAGACGGTGATCTTCTCCGCGCACTGGGATGCGTTCGGTATCGGCAAGGCCGATGCCAGTGGCGAGACGATTCGGCGGGGTGCGGTGGATAACGCCACCGGCGTGGCCAGCGTGCTGGAACTGGCGCGTGTGTTCGCGGCCGGCCCCAAGCCGCAGCGCAGCCTGTATTTCATCGCGTTGACCGCCGAAGAAAAGGGCTTGCTTGGCGCCAATTACTACGCTGCGCATCCGCTGGCGCCGTTGGACAAGACCGTGGCCGTGCTCAATATGGAAATGTTCAGCCCGGATGGCCTGACCCGCGACATCGCTTCGTGGGGACGTGGACGGGTGTCGCTGGAAGGCGATCTGGAAGCCGCCGCCAAGGCGCGTGGACGCAGCTATTCGCCGGACCCGAATCTGGAGGCGGGCTTCTTCTACCGTGCCGATCATTTTGCGTTTGCGCGTATGGGCGTGCCGGCGATCACGGTTGGTCCGGGGCTGGACATGGTCAACGGCGGCATCACCGCGGGCAAGGCGCTGCGCGACACATATTTCGCCAATTGCTATCACCAGCCCTGCGACATTTGGACTCCGCAATGGGATGCCAGCGGCCATGCCGCCGATACCACGCTGGTCTACGACGTGGGCGTGGCGCTGGCCAACGGCCGGCAGTGGCCGAGCTGGCAGGATGGCTCGGAGTTCAAGGCGATCCGTGCCAAGAGCGATGCGGCGCGCAAATAAGAGCGGCTAACAACACCTAGCGAGCAGCGCTCAGGTGGGCGCGGACGTCGCGCTCAGAACCGGGGTGTGCGCGTGGTACATGCGGATTCCGAGCACCGGCCGCGCCCGCCTGGCGGTGAGCGCAGTCGTTTTGTTAGCCGCTCTAAGTGTGCAGGGCGTGCGTGGGCAGCGTGCCCCCGATCAAGGGGCCAAGACCAGCTAGCAACACGGCTGCGCTGATTGCCAGGCGGGCGTGCGGTACGTGCCACGCGTCCACTGCGAATCCTGCGTGCTGTCCACGCGCATCGGTGACTGCTCGCTACGCCAAGCGGACGCAGTCGGTGCTCGGTGTGGCCTTCGCTCACGCGTCCACTGCCGACCCTGTGCACTGTCCACGCGCATTGGACGGTTGCTCGCGACGTTGTGTTCGTCGCTCTCAGTGCGACTGCTGGTGTTGTGGTCAACGCTCTCGCATTGAACGCCTACGTATAGGCGTGCCCTACGACTTGCCGATGTTTGCGTTACGTGCCGCTGGCGGCACGCTTGTGCTGGGCGACGCTGCCGCACGGATAACGCTTGGCCAGTGCCTGGACGATCAGGTCAGGCGCGGCTTGCGCTTGGCGCGCGTCGGGCAGCGCGCCGATGTCGGCGATGATCGCCTGCAGGTCCGGCATGCCTGCCTTTCCTACCGGCATGCACCACTGGCTGCAGTAGCTGGCGCTGGCAACGCCCAGCAGATAGGCGCCAGCGCGGTTGGCCGACAGCATGACCTTGAGTTCGGCTTGCTCTGGCGCGGTGATTTCCGGCGCCAGCGATCCGTCCAGTCCCGCGTCGATCAGCTTGCTCCCGCTGAGCTCCCAAGGCTCGGGGGTGCGTGCTGCGGTGGTGGTGGACAGTGCGCTCAGGGCGGCCAGGGCCAACCAGAAAAGACGACGCTGCATATGCGCTCTCGGATGCGGGTTGGCGTGCACCATAGCGCGATAGACGGCTGCCGGTTGTGTGCGACGAGGGCGTGTGCATGTGCTCTAGAATTGAGGTTTCCGCTGTACTGCCCGGCACGATTCCGATGTCTTCCTCTCACGATGCTGCCGCGCCTGCGCGCAGCGGGTTAGTCGTTCTCGCCGTGTTGCTGGTCTACGTGGTGTGGGGCTCGACCTATCTGGCGATCCGCGTTGCGCTGGAAAGTGGTGCGCAGCCGCTGACGATGGTGTCCGGCATACGTTTCATCGTCGCCGGTAGCGTGCTCTACAGCGTGCTGCGCTGGCGCAGTGTGGCTGCGCCCACGCGCGCGCAATGGAAGAACGTGGCGCTGATGGGCGCGGCATTGTTGCTGCTGGGCAACGGTATGGTGGTGTCGGCCGGGCGCAGCGTGTCGTCCGGGCTGGCCGCCACGGCGGTGGCGACGGTGCCGTCGGTGCATTGCGCGGGCAGCATGCCAGCGGCGGCGAATGGTTGGGCATTGTGATCGGCTTTGTGGGCATGGTGTGGTTCAACGCCAGCACCCGTTTGACCGCGACGCCGGGTGGGTTGGTGTTGCTGCTGATCGCACCGATCGGCTGGGCGTTCGGCTCGGTGTGGTCGTGCGGACGCGATCTGCCGTCGCCGTTCATGACCGCCGCTGGACAGATGCTGTGCGGTGGCGTGCTGCTGGTCAGCACCGGCTTGCTGATCGGCGAGCGCCCACAGGCATGGCCGAGCCCGCAAGGCGTGTTGGCCGTGGCATACCGATGGGTGTTCGGCGCGATCGTGGCGTTCACCGCTTACGTGGGGTTGCTGCATCACGTGCGTCCGGCCTTGGCCGGCAGCTACGCCTACCCGGTGATTGCGGTGAGCCTGGGCGCCTGGCTGGGCCAGGAGCGCTTCCGCGCGCAGGACATCGCTGCGATGGCGGTGATCCTGGCGGGCGTGTTGGTAGTCATCTTCGCCAAGGCGCGGCGATGAGCACGGTCTCGCCACAGGAGGCGCGGCGCGGGCTACTGATCACCGCGTCCACCTTCGTGCTGTGGGGGCTGGTGCCGCTGTATTGGCATCTGCTCAAGGCGGTGCCGTCGCTGCAGATCATTGCCCACCGCATCGTGTGGAGCACGGTGCTGGTGGTGGTGTGGCTGCTGGCGAGCTTGGGCCTGCGCTGGTGGCGCAGCATTGCCGCGCAGCCGCGTGCATTGTGGATGCTGGCCGGCAGCAGCGTGGCGATCGCGTTCAACTGGGGCCTGTACATCTGGGCGATCAACGCCGGGCATGTCATCGAGGCCAGCCTGGGGTACTTCATCAATCCACTGCTGAGCGTCTTGCTGGGCGTGCTGGTGTTGAAAGAGCGCCTGCGTCGCATCCAGTGGGTGGCGGTGGTGTGCGCGGCAGTGGGCGTGCTGTGGCTGACCATCGTTGCCGGTGCGCCGCCGTGGATTGCGCTGGGGCTGGCGGTGTCGTTCGGTATTTACGGGCTGCTGCGCAAATTGGTGGCAGTGGATCCGGTGGCCGGGCTGGGCGTGGAAAGCGTGTATCTGTTCGTGCCGGCGTTGCTGCTGGCGGCCTGGGGCGAGCAGGGCCACGGCGGCGCGTTCCTGAGCGGCTGGAGCCTGCGCACCGATGCGATGCTGATCTTCGGTGGTGTGGTGACGGCGCTGCCGTTGATCGGCTTCGCTTACGGCGTGCGGCGCATTCCGCTGTCGTTGGTGGGCATCTTGCAATACATCGCGCCGAGCCTGCAGCTGCTGCTGGGCGTGTGGTTCTTCCACGAGCCGTTCGACCAAGGGCGCGCGATGGGCTTTGCCGCGATCTGGGTCGGCTTGCTGTTGTTCGTTGGAGACAGCGTACTGCGTTCGCGTCAGCCGGTGGCGGCGCGCTGAGTCAGCGCCACGCTGCATGCGATGCGTGTGGCGTGGAGCAGCGCGAAGGCTGCGCGTCAGCGTGCCGCGATTGCCGTGCTCAACTCTGCGGCACTGCCAGGGGGCTGGCGACGGCCAGCGTGGAAGCGGGCAGCGTTTGCGGCGCAGGGCAATGGCTGGGGTCTTCTTGCACCTGCGCCAGCCATTGATCGATCGGCCCGCCGAGCAGGTCAAGCCGCAGCGGCAGACTCAAATGGTTTTCGCCAGCGAGCTCGACGTAATGCGCACGCGCACTGGCCAAGGCGAGTGCGCGGCCATGGGTTACTGGAATGTGCTGATCGGCATCGCCATGCAACAGCAGCACGCAGCTGCGCGTGTCGGCCAGAGCGTGTGCGACATCGACATGGTCCAGATCCAACTTGAGCTGGGTATCGGCCGCTGCAATCACCGCGTCGATATTCTGGTCGGCATAGCGCCAGCGCGCATACGCGGCCACCGCCCGCCCGCGCCATCCGTGCGGTTGGCTGGAGAGCATGTGCGGCACCATGTCGCGAATGCCGCGCCCGGCATTGGCGAAGGATTCCATCGCCACCACGCCGGTCACGCGTGGGCCGAGTTTGTCGGCAGTGAACAGCGCGGTGGCCGCGCCGTAGGAAATACCGAACAGATACAGCGGCCCGCGGATTTCGCCGCGTGGCTGCAGTGCATCGATCACATCGATGACGTCATCGGATTCGCGCGTGCCGTAGCCGGACGGCCCGCCGCCGGAATGGCCGTGGTTACGCAGGTCGATGGTGACCACGCGATAGCCGGCCTGCGCGAGCTGCAGCGACCAGGGCAGCAGCGAATCGCCATCCATCATCCAACCATGCAGCACCACCACCGTGCCGCGTGGTGTCGGCGGCACAGCGGTCGGAACCTTGAAACTGAAATCCACATCCAGCGCATGCGCCGGGTCGTTGCGCTGACCCATGTAGCGGTACTGCATGGCGTACTGGCCGGGGTCGATCGCACGCCAGAAGATCGGCACGCCATCGCGCGTCAGCACATGCCCGCTGCGGTTGGGCACCGTGGCGATGGTGGCGGCGATGCGTTCTTCGTCCAGCAGCGGCGAGGTGCCACCGGGCGCAACCAGGCGCTCGCTGAGCGAGGTCGAAGGAGAGGAACAGCCGGCCAGCCACAGGCAGGCGCAGACCAGCAGAAGCAGGCGCGTCATCGCGATTGATCGATGGAACAAACGGCCGAGCAGACTACGGCCTGCCCGGCCCGCGCATCTACCGCATTGCGGTGACAGAACGATGACAGCCTGCCCTGTGTTCAGCTGCGGCAGCCAGATGCGCTGCCGCAGCTGTCACCACTCCCGACTCCCGAATCCCGGCGGGCCAATGGCCCGCCTACACCTCGCGCACGGTCGTGGCGATCAGCAAACGCGCTGCACGCACGCGCACGCCACGCCGACGGCGTTTGCGGCGGCGTTTACGTAGATGCATGAACAACCGACCACCGCGCTTCTGGTCGGCGTCGATGTGCCGATAGATCCATGCGTGACTGGCCAAGCCGGTGCGACCGGCAATCTGTTCGGGACTGACGTCCTCCCTCAGCAGAACCTCGCTCTGGCCGATACGTTCGGCGTCGATGCGTGGACGCCGGCTGGCCTGCGTGCGCCGATGGGCGCTGATGCGCTGCGCGTGATCGGGCCGATACTGCACAGCGTGCTGGTTGCGACGCAGTTTGCGGCTGATCGTGCTGGGCGCACGTCAGAGTTGAAGCCGCCTGTAGATAGGCGGCTCTAACGCACTGTTGCTGACGGACTCTGCCAATGAGCGAGCCCTGCTGTCCAGGGCAAGGCAAAGGGCTCGCTCAGTGCAAGCTGGGTCCGTGCTCCACCTGCGTGATCAAAGGCTCATGTGAAAGAGTCACCGCTCCCCAAGCGCCATGCTGGAAAACACGCCGTCGCGGCGCACCCAGGCATGGAACAGGGCTGCGCTCAGATGCCCCAGCACGGTGGCGAACAACAGATACGCCAGCCAGCCATGCGCGCTGCGCAGCCAGGCATACAGCGCAGGGTCGTGCGGTGCGATCGCCGGCAGGTTCGCGCCCGGCCACAGCACGATCGGGTAGCCGCCGGCCGACAACATCGCCCAGCCGATCAATGGCATGCCCAGCATCAATGCATACAGCAGCCAATGCGAGGCAATCGCGGCGGCCTTCTGCCACGCCGGCAGATCGGCCGGCAGCGGCGGTGGGCGATGGCGCAAGCGGTTGATCAAGCGCAGTACTGCCAGGATCAAAATCGCGATGCCCAGCGGGCGATGCAGATCGATCAACCACGGCCGTTGCGTCACCGAGGCCACCATGCCCACACCGACGAACAGCATGGTCAGGATCATCGCGGCCATCAGCCAATGCAATACGCGCGCAGGCAGATTGAAGTGGGTGCGTCTGCTCATTGGCGTGCTCCCTGGCCGGTGGCGGCGCTGCCTTGGCCGTCAGCGATCTCGCGCTCGCGGCGATTGAACGATTGCGAATACACCGACGAGCGTGCCGCCAGAATCGGGTCATTCGATGCGGCAAGGCCCTTGGGCAAGATCAACGGGTCGTAATTGAGATCGCGGCACGGGCCGGTGGCCTGCGGCTGCGCACGCTCGATCGAGAGCGTCCCGGCCACGATCTGCTTGCGGCTGTCCGGCCACGGCTGCGACGGGTCGTCCACCGCATCGCCGGGCTCGGCGATGGTCAGCACCATGTCCCAACGCAGCGGCCCCTGCGTCAGCCGCGCATCCAGATCGGTGGCGAGAAAATCGCCATCGGCCTGCTTGCGTTGTTCGGCGCTCAATTCCTTGAACGGCGTCTGCGGGCGCATCGACCAGCGGATGTAGCGTTCGCGTCCATCGCCGGCAATCGCGCGGAACGCGTTGACGCCGTTGTACTGCGTGTTGGCCCAGCTGTCCGACCACGGCGCGGTCTTGGCCCACTGCTGGAACTTTGCTGCCTCCGGATATTGCTTGCCGAACGCCGCCAGTTTTTCCGGGTCCGGCTTGCCGGTGGCCGGGTCTGGCTTGGAGGCCACATTGAGTGCCTGAAAGCCGGCCGGCGTGGCGACCACGAAGAACGGAAAACTGTTCATCGCCGTGCGCCATTGCTGCCCATCGTCGCTGCGCAACAGCAGCGCCATGCTGCGTACGCGCGCCTGCCCGTCGGGCCCGTGCGGGTCGCCGCCGCCGATCGACATGCGTCCCAGCACCGGCGTGCTGGGCTGGCTGAAGATGCGTGCCGACGACAGCCAGGTGGCCTTGCCGCTGGACTGGAAGTGCCCGCTCACGCAGACACCCTTGGTATGCGCACGGCGGAAGCCCGGATGCGGCGGCCCGCTGGATTCGATGGTGTCGGTCATGCGTGCGGCAGTGAGCCGGTCGCTGCCGATCCAGCCGGCCGTCCAGGCAAACGCCAGCGCAACGCCGCCGGCAATCGCGGCAATCCCCAACAACGGCAGCACGGGGCTGCGCGCACGCGGGGGCGAGGGAGGTGGCAACGTCATGGCTGGCTCCTGTGGTCGATGCTGTGAGTGGTCGATGCAGTGAGACGACGTGTGCGCCGAGTTATTCCCTTGATCGCCAATAATAGTGTGGCACGCGCACGAATGGTGGGAATCATCCGCGCTTCAGTGCGTCCACTGCGTGATGCCACCACCAAAACCTGCCAATGGATGCTCTGGACGATGACCAACTGCGCGCCATGCTGCCGGCGCTGCGCCGCTTCGCGCGCTCGCTGAGTGGCGACCCCGCCAGCGCCGACGATCTGGTGCAAGCCACACTCGAGCGTGCGCTGCGGCGGTGGCGCACACGGCATACCGCCGACGCCCTGCAGCCGTGGTTGTTCGCCATTTTGTACCGGCAGTTTCTGGATGGGCAGCGCCGTGTCGCGCGCTGGCAGCGGGTGGTGGGTCTGTTCGCCCCACAACAGCCCAGCCAATCCGCATCCGCCGAACAGGTGCACGACGGTCGCGCCATGTTGGCCCGTCTGGCGTTGTTGCCACCCGAGCAGCGCGCCTTGTTGCTCTTGGTCAGCGTGGAGGGTTTCAGTGATCGCCAGGTGGCAGACACGCTCGGCATCCCGATTAGCACGGTGATCTCGCGCCTGTCGCGTGCGCGCGAACGCTTGCGCGCGGTCAACGAAGGTCACGTGAACCACGCACCTGCATTGAGGATCCTGAAATGACCATCGCACCGCCCGACGAACACGCGTTGCACGCCTATGTCGATGGCCGCCTTGCCCCGCAGCAACACGCAGCAGTGGCGGCCTGGTTACAGGCGCATCCCGCGCCGGCCGCGCGCGTGGCTGGCTGTAAGCACGATGCCGAAGCGCTACGTGCCGCGCATGCCGGCCTTGCACCGGAGATGGGCGCCATGCACTCACGCCTGCGGCGATTCGCCGTGGCCTGCAACAACGCCGTCGCGCCGTGTTTGCTGTGGCCGACAGTGGCGTGCTGGCACTGGGCTTGGGTACCGGACTGGGCTGGCAGCTGCATGCGAGCCGGGTCGCATGCCAACGCGTGCCGATGGCCGCTGCCATCGCCGCTTATCGCCTGTTCGCCGATGCTGGCACGCAGCAGGGCGTTGCGTTGGACGTGCAGTGCCGTGCGGAGTTGGAACCGTGGTTGCGCACGTATTTCGGCAATGCCGGCGTCGTGCCGGATCTGCGCGCGCAAGGCCATACGCTGCGCGGTAGGCAATTGCTGTTCACACCGGAAGGCGCGGCCGCGATGCTGGTGTATAGCGTGCCAATTGCGCGCATTGGCTTGTATCTGCGTCCACGCAGCGGACCGATGCCGACCGGCGAGCGCCGCGATGGCCGTCTGTTGGCACAATACTGGGCTGAAGGCGATACCGCATTTGCATTGGTCGGCCCGGCGACGCAGACACGCATGCGCACGATCGCGCCGTTGTTGCGTAACCAGGGATGACCCGCGCAGCGAGCGCTGTGTTCGCCGCAGCGTGACAGCAGCGCTAACCGCGCTCAACTTCCGTAACGTTGCTGAAGCATCGCGAACGCCGAGCGCAGGGCCAGTGCTTCGCCGCCGGCGGGGCGGCCAGGGCGGTCGCTGTCGTTCCAGGCGTAGACGTCCAGATGCGCCCACGGCTGGCCGGGTGCCACGAAGCGTTCCAGATACAGCGCGGCGGTGACGGCGCCAGCCATGCGCGAGCCGGCGTTTGCCATATCGGCGACATGGCTGTTGAGATAGCGCAGATAAGGACGCCATAGCGGCATGCGCCACACCGGGTCGCGGGTCTGTTCGCCGGCGTTGATCCAGGCCTGTGCCAGCGCATCGTCGTTGGCGAATAGCGCCGGCAGGTCAGGGCCCAGCGCGATCCGCGCCGCGCCGGTGAGGGTGGCGAAATCCAGGATCAGGTCCGGGCGCTGCTCGGTGGCATAGCTCAGCGCATCGCACAGCACCAGGCGGCCTTCGGCATCGGTGTTGTCCACTTCCACCGTCACACCGGCGCGGGTGGTGATCACCTCGCCAGGGCGGAACGCATCCGGGCCCACCGCGTTTTCCACTGCCGCAATCAGCAGCGTCAACCGCACCGGCAACTGCTGCGCCATCACCAGCCCGGCCAGCGCCAACGCATGCGCCGCACCGCCCATGTCCTTCTTCATGTTGCGCATGCCATCGGCCGGCTTCAGATCCAGCCCGCCGGTGTCGAAGCACACACCCTTGCCGACCAGCACCAGATGCGGATGGGCCGTCTCGCCCCACTGCAACTCAATCAAGCGCGGCGCGCGATGCGACGCGCGCCCCACCGTATGGATGGTGGGGAAGTTCTGCGCCAGCAACGCCTCGCCGACAATCGCATCGACCTGAGCGCCATGCGCTTGGCCAACTGCGCGCGTGGCGTCTTCCAGGTGCTGCGGGCCCATGTCTTCGGTGGGCGTATTGACCCAGTCGCGCACCTGCAGGCAGGCCTCGATCAAGGCGCGCGTCTGTGCCGACGGCGTGGCCGCCAGTTCGGCCGGCGCACGCGGCACCTTGCGATAACGCGCGAAGCGATACGCGCCCAATCCCCAGCCCAGATGCAGCAACGCCTGCTCGGCATCACTCAACGGGTTGGCCAGCGTCCAGCGGCTGGCCGGCGGCAATGCCATCGGCGCATGCGCATAAGCGTAGGCATCAGCACGATCGCCAATACCGAGAATCGCCCCGGCCAGCCCGTTGTCGCCCGGCAACAGCAGTACGCTGCCCGGTGCGGCTTCGAAACGCTGCGCCTGCGCCCACGACAGCACACCGGTGGGCTGTTGTGCGCACCAGCGCGTAAAGCTCTCGCGGTCGAGTACATACAGCGGCAAGGCCGCGGCGTTGGAATCGATGAAACCGGTGAGGTGCGACATGGGAATCCTCGAATGTGGCGCCGTGCGCCGAGCAATGGGCTCAGGCGGGAAGGGTGATGCCGGCGTGCGCGGGGCCAGGATGCGGCGGCTGCGCGTCCAGCCAATCGGCCAGCCCGGTCATGCTGTCGAATTCCAGATCCGGTTGCTGGGTGGGGTGCGACCACACCGCACCTTCGCGGTTGATCCAGCAAGCGCGCAGGCCTGCATCCAGCGCGCCCAGCACGTCCGTGCGCACGTGGTCGCCCACATGCAGCACGTGCGCCGGAGACACCTCAAGCCGGCCGCAGGCGGCCAGGAAGATGCTCGGGTCGGGCTTTGCGCTGCCGTGTTCACGCGAGCCCAGCTGAAATGCGAAGTGATGCATCAGCCCGATGCGCTGCAGATCGGCATTGCCGTTACTGAGCGCGGCCACCGGTACGTGCGCAGCGATGCGCGCCAGCGCGTCGAGCACATCCGGATAGCATTCCACCTGGTTGCGTGCGGCATAGAACACTTCGTAGGCCGGCTCCAGCAACGCCAGATCGCCGCCGCTCTCGCGCAACGCCATTTCCAGCGTCAACCGACGCAGCGCGCTGAGGTCGTGATGCAGGTGCGGGTTGTCGGCAAAGCTGCGCTCACACAGCGCGCGCATCGCCTCCACCGGAAAGCGCTCGGCAGTGACCGGACTGTGCTCGCGCATCCAGTCGTACAGCATCTGATCGATCCGCGCCCCGATCGGCGCAAAGGGCCACAACGTATCGTCGAGGTCGAGGGTGATGGCGCGGATGTGGAAGCTCATTGCCGCATTTTACGGCGGTGGCTATGAAAAGGGGGTTGCGGAGTCGGGATTGGAGAGTGGCAAAAGCAGTCAAGTGGCCTTCGAGCCGATCCAGTGACGCAATGCATGCCTTTGCGGCTCCCCAGTCCCCGCTACTCAAGCAACCGCGCCCAGCGCTGCATGACGTCCACCCGGCTCAGCACCATCTTGATGCAGACCAGCAAAGGAACCGCCAGCAGCAGGCCGACCATGCCCCACAACCAGCCGAACAGCATCAGCCCCAGGATCAGCATCAGCGGCGAGATCGCCATGCGGCGGCCCAGTACGATGGGCGTGACCACCTGGCCTTCGATGGTGTGCAGTGCCAGGTACAGGATTGCCGGCAACAGCGAGGACAAGGTAGTGCGGAATTCCACAAAGCCCATCAGCAGCATCAGCATCACGCCGATCAACGGACCTACATACGGCGCAAAATTCAACAACCCTACCACCGTGCCCCACAAGATCGCTTCCGGCAGCGGAATCTTCAGTACATACAAAATGCCGGCAAACACCAGCCCGACCAGCGTGTTGATCACGCTGATGGTGAGCACGTAGCGCGAAACCTCGCGTTCGATGTCCAGCATGATCTCGGTGGTGAAACGTTGCTGCTGGCGGTTCGGCAGCAAGGCGATCGCATGCCGCTGCAGGCTTTCGCCATAGACCATGAAGAAGAACGTCAGCAGCACCACCGCCAACACCGACGCGGCGAGCTTGGGCGTGCGGACCAGGGCCTTGTAAGGGTCGTCCATCTGCGTGCGCACGATCTGCACGCCGCGCTGGCCTTCGCCACCGGCGGCGCGTGCAAAATTTTCCGCCGCCTGATTGGCCTGCATCACCGGCTTGGTGAGATTGCGCACATCGTGGGCAATCTGCTGCATGTGCTGCGGTGCCTGTTGCGCCCACTCGGCAGCCGGGCCGGCCAGTTGCACCGCCAGGGTCACGGTGCCTGCCAGGCCCAGGCACAGGATGAGCAAAGCGCCGAGAAACCGCGGGATATACAACTTGCGCAGACCGCGCAGGATGGGGTTGCCGATCAACGCGAAAAACACGGCCAGCATGATCGGCAGAATGATCGTCTGCGCCGCCCACAGCGTGTAGCCAACGGCAAGCGTGGCCAGCACCACCATCGAGGCAGGTGCGCGCGGGCGGTGCGCTGGTGCGGGCGGAAGCGAATCTGCCGCGGTGGCGGCATCCGATGAGTCGACGGAAAGAGACATACGCGCCCTGGCAGCAGACTGGCGTGCTGCCAGCGGTGCGCCATTATCGGCCCAATGCGTCAACAGCGCGCACAGAATCTGTGGGCGCGGTGTCAGTGAGCGGGTGGTTGCCTGGAGGACTCGGCCGCGCGCGCACTGGTGCAGTTTTCAGGGGTCGGGTCGGCACGCGATGTGGCGTCGTCGGCGACGCTGGGATCGCAGCGCAAGCATATCTTTGCCTATGTTAACAACGGACAGGCATGCTGGTGTGTTGATTGCAGAACTCGGCGGGTGCTTACCCGCCGCGTCCATGCTGTCTCTATTTGCTGCCGGCCGCCAGCCAAGCGCCAGCCGGTCTGTTTGCCAGCTTCGCGCAGACTGTCGAACCCTTGCATATCCAGGACGCCGCGTTGGTCGCTGTCGTTGAAGTGTTCCATGAAGCCGCTTGAGTGCATGGGACATCCATCTTCTGCACTCCTGCGTTGAAGGCGGGTGCGCCCATCTATGCCCGATCAGCCTGGATGCCAATGGCTCCGGGTTGACCTTTCGCTGTGTACGGACAACAAAAAACCCCCGATCTCTCGAGGGTTCTTTTAAATCCCAGCATAAGCCCTGGAACTGAAATTGGTGCGCCCGGAGGGATTCGAACCCCCGACCAATGGCTTCGGAAGCCACTACTCTATCCGGCTGAGCTACGAGCGCCTGGCCGCGCATTATGCCAGAACAGCCGGCGTGCGCGTGATGGGGCTGGGCGACACGGGACCTGGCCAGCCACGGCGTCACTCCAGATGTGATGACACCGGCCTCTCGGCCGGGGCATTCGCCGGGCGGCACCGGATGCCCAGGTTCAAGCGCACAGGGTCCAGACGTGCAGCGGCGCGGCCATCTCAAGCGGCCGTCGCCAGATGCAAGCCTGCTCAACGCTCCCCACCTGACCGTCAGGTTGAGCACGCGCCTGAGCGCGGTCATTGCCGAGCCTGCGGGGCAATCGCACCGCCCGCCCCAGCCCGCCTGCACCAACGCACGGCCCTGGCCGCTCGCAACCTTGATCGCTGCGGCCAGCCGTATCCCATCGCGGAGGCAGGGCATTGCCAGGATTGCCGCCCGCACAGCGCCCACATGACCACGGCCGAGCCGCGCTGCTACCCTTTGCCGCATGAGCAAGCATGATGTCGAACGACTGCCCGCAGCGTGCGGGCTGACGTGCCCGCAGCGACTGGGCCAGTACTGGCAGCTGGTCCGTGGCGACCGCCCGATCGGGAGTCTGCTGCTGCTCTGGCCTACCTGGTGGGCGTTGTGGCTGGCCGCCGATGGCCTGCCGCCGCTGTGGACGCTGTTCGTGTTCACCGCCGGGGTGTGGCTGACCCGCTCGGCCGGCTGCGTGATCAACGATTACGCCGACCGCTGGCTGGATCCGCACGTGGAGCGCACCAAATCGCGTCCGCTGGCCACCGGCGCGGTCTCCGGGCGCGAGGCGCTCTGGGTATTCGTGGTACTGATGTTGGTGGCCTTCGCGCTGGTGTTCACGCTCAACTGGCTGACCGTGCTGCTGAGCGTGCCCGGCGTCTTCCTGGCCGCCAGCTACCCCTATCTCAAGCGCCACACCCACCTGCCCCAGGTCTATCTGGGCATGGCGTTCGGCTGGGGCATCCCGATGGCCTTCGCCGCCGTGCAAGGCAGCGTGCCGGTTCTGGGCTGGCTGCTGTACGCCGCCAACATCCTGTGGGCAACTGCCTACGACACCTGGTACGCCATGGTCGACCGCGACGACGACATCCGCATGGGCAGCAAATCCACCGCCATCCTGTTCGGCAGATTCGATCTGGTCGCGCAAGGCATCTTGTATGCGCTGATGTTCGCAGTCCTGGCCTTGGTCGACCTGCGCGCTGATCTTGGTGCGGCGTACTGGGCCGGTCTGGGCGTTGCGGCCCTGCTGGTGGCCTACGAATTCCGCATCGCCCGCCACCGCGAGCGCGGCCCCTGCTTCCGTGCCTTCCTGCACAACAACTGGGTTGGCCTGGCGATCTTCGTTGGCATCGCGGTGGCGGGGCGTTAGATTCGGGAATGGGGATGGAGATGGAGATGGAGATGGAGATGGGAAATTCGTCGATTGAAGATCAGACATTGAAGTAGCGAGCAAGGATTCACAACTTGCCAGCCTCTACTGTTCAATTGCTCAATCTCTTTTTTAGCGATCCACCCACGGAAGCCGGATCGCTATCGACCACGCTGTCCTGTCAGACAGAGAGCCCCTCTCCTGCGGAAGAGCGGAAGGGGTGCGGGTAAGGGCGAAGCCTCACACAGCTGGCGCCGGCAGGCTAGATCACGGCACCCGCGCGCAGACCCAGGCATCCACCCGTTGCACTCCAGCCTTTCGCAATGCCTTCGCAGCGGCGTGCAGCGTCGCGCCGGTGGTCATCACGTCATCCACCAGCGCCACATGTGCCGGCAACGGGCCGCGGGCGACGAAGGCGTCGCGCAGATTGCGCTGCCGCTCGACCGCATCCAGCTCGGATTGCGGCGCGGTCGCGCGCACGCGGCGCAGCAACGGCAGGCACGGCAGCTGCAATGCGCGGCCGAGCGGCCTGGCCAACTCCAGCGCCTGGTCGTAGCCGCGCTGGCGCAGGCGCTGCCGGTGCAGGCTCACCGGCACCAACGCCTGCGGGCGCGGCAGCTCCACGCAGCGCCGGGCCATCAGCTCGCTAAGCAGGCGACCCGCCGCCAGATCTTGGTGGAATTTGAACCGCCGCAGCAGCCCGTCCACTGGCCAGCGATAGGTGAAACAGGCATGCACGCGCTGCAGCGGCGGTGGTTCCTGCAGGCATTGCCCGCACAGGGCCACCCCATCGGAGGCGAACAGCTGAGTGGCGCAGCATAAACAGGCGTGGCCGTGATCCGGCAAGGCGGCGCGACAGGAGGGGCACAGATCGCCGTCGGCCGTGCCTGCCTCTGCGCACACCAGACACAGGCTCGGCAGCAACAACCGAAACACCCGTTGCGGCCACCTGTAAACCGATCGCACCTGATTGACGTTGACAGCATCTCCCATGCTCACCAGACTGCCTTGCTTTCAAGCCGCTGACTGTCAGGAAACTCCGATGTCTGTTGTCGTCCGCCATGACTGGGATCACAAAGAGCTGCAGGCGCTGTTCGATCTGCCGTTTCCGGAGCTGCTGCACCGCGCCGCCAGCGTGCATCGCGCCCATTTCGATCCGGCTGAAGTGCAGGTCTCCACACTGCTGTCGGTCAAGACCGGCGGTTGCCCGGAAGACTGCGCGTATTGCCCGCAGGCGCAGCGCTACGACACCGGCGTGACCGCGCAGAAGCTGCTGGAGACCGAAGAGGTCGTGGCCAAGGCGCGTCAGGCCAAGGCGGCTGGCGCCTCGCGTTTCTGCATGGGCGCCGCCTGGCGCTCGCCCAAGGAGCGCGACATCCCCAAGGTGGCCGCGATGATCCGCGAGGTGAAAGCCATGGGTCTGGAAACCTGCGCCACGCTCGGCATGCTCGACGCCGGCCAGGCGCGTGCGCTCAAGGATGCCGGGCTGGACTACTACAACCACAATCTGGACACCGCGCCGGATTATTACGACACCATCATTCACACCCGCCAGTACCAGGACCGCCTGAACACGCTGGAGCATGTCCGCGATGTCGGTCTGAAGACCTGCTGCGGCGGCATCGTCGGCATGGGCGAAACCCGCGACCACCGCATCGGCCTGCTGCTGGCGCTGGCCACGCTGCCGGCGCATCCGGATTCGGTGCCGATCAATCAGCTGGTGCAGGTGCCCGGTACTCCACTGCACGGCACCCAGCAGCTGGACCCGTTCGAGTTCGTGCGCATGATCGCGGTTGCGCGCATCGCCATGCCCAAGTCGATGGTGCGCCTGTCCGCCGGCCGCGAAGCAATGAGCGACGAACTGCAGGCGCTGTGCTTCCTGGCCGGTGCCAATTCGATCTTCTACGGCGAAAAACTGCTCACCACCGGCAACCCGGATACCGAGCGCGACCAGACGCTGTTCCAGCGCCTGGGTCTGCGCCCGATGCAGATCACCGTCGATGCGGCCGAGCACGATCACCCCGCTACCGTGCATGCGGAGATCACCCGCAGCGCGGCCTGCGAGCATACCGCCTGAGCCGGCGTCCGGCACCGGTCGTCGGTGCCGGCTGGGCGCGCTGAGCCCGGCACGCTACGCTAGCGGCCCTTCTCTGCCGTTGAACGCTCCCATGGCTCGCCCCGATCTGCACGGACGGATTTCGTCGCTACGTAAATTGCATGTGGCCCAGGACCGGGTGCGGGTGCGGCGACAGGTCGGCCGCCGCGATGGCGTGCGGCTGGAAATCGACGGCCGCTGGCTGACCGGGTTCTGCTCCAACGACTATCTAGGCCTGTCGCAACAGTTCGAAGTGATCGCCGCGCTGCAGGATGCCGCTGCCCGCGATGGCGCCGGTGCCACCGCCTCGCATCTGATCTGCGGCCACCACACCGCGCACGAAACGCTTGAGCGCGAAATCGCCGAGTGGCTGGGCTATCCATCGGCGTTGCTGTTCGGCAACGGTTTCATCGCCAATCTGGCGGTGCAACAGGCACTGCTCAGCGAAGAAGACGATGTCTGCGTGCAGGACCGGCTCAATCACGCCAGCCTGCTCGACGCCACACGGCTGGCTGGCTGCCGGCTGCGACGCTATCCACATCTGGATGTGGAAGGCGCGATGCGTCAGCTCAAAGGCGCGCCCGAGGGTGCGGCGATGCTGGCCAGCGACGCTGTTTTCAGCATGGATGGCGATGTCGCGCCGCTGCGCGCGTTGAGCCTGGTGGCCCGCATGCAGGACGCCCTGTTTTATGTGGACGACGCGCACGGTGTTGGCGTGCTCGGCCCCCAGGGTCGCGGCTGCGTGGCCGATGCCGGGCTGGGCGTGGCCGAAGTGCCGTTGCAGTTGGTGACCCTGGGCAAAGCGCTCGGTGGCTACGGCGCGGTTGTTGTTGGCGACGACGCGCTGGTGCGCCATCTGGCCGAAACCGCGCGCCCGTACATTTACACCACTGCATTGCCACCGGCCCAAGTCGCCGCCACGCTGGCAGCCGTGCGCCTGGCGCGTCGCGACGATTGGCGGCGTGCGCGCCTGGTCGAATTGATTGCTGCGTTCCGCGATGGCGCGCGCAAGCATGGCTTCGAACTGATGGCGTCCGACACGCCGATCCAGCCCTTGCTGTGCGGTGAAGAAGCGACCGTCATGGCGATGTCGGCCGCACTGGAACAGGCGGGTTTCATGGTCGGCGCCATTCGTCCGCCCACCGTGCCCGAAGGCAAGGCGCGCTTGCGCGTGACGCTGTCCGCGCTGCATACGCCGCAGCAGGTGCAGGCGCTGATCGACGCTATCGTGCAGGCGCGCGATGTGGTGAGCCGGCAGCCGCTGCGTGCGTCTGCCTGAGACAAGCTGTGGCTTGTGCATGGCCTGCGCTGAAACAAGCGTGGGTCACTCAACGAGTGCATTGATTGCATGACGCATGCGCGTGGAAGGCGACAACCATGTGCTGATCTTTCGTTCCGATATGGGTCCCATGCAGTGCACCGGCGTTGCAGCGGGCGCGCGCTCGTATCCAATCGCATCTGTGCACTGACATGTCCCTAGCGGCAGGAAATGCATCGTAGCTAATGTCCACAGGCTTACCGACCTGTAACAGACCGACCGCCGAGCTGGGCGCCCATAGTTCGGCCACGAGCTTCGAATTTCTGGGAAGGATCACCATGAGTTGTGACGCTTCATCTACGGCCATGCCAGGATGTGCGAGGACATTTACGACAATGCCAGGTCCTCAAAAGCGTTGCGAATCGGAGTTGAATTCACCGAACAAATGTCGACGTCTGCTGTCCAACCATCCATAAAGAAGAGAGACGGACGTTTGGTATCTCGGGCAGCGCTGGAAGAAATGCGCCTGATGGCGTTGCAACGGATGGGCGAAGGCGAATCGCCGGCCGAAGTGGCCTCGTCGTTCGGGTTGCATCGCGGCTGGGCGTACAAAGTGCTGGCGCGAGCACAGGAGGGCGGCGCTGGCGCATTGATGACGCGTAAGGGCAGCGGTCGTCCGCGGACGTTGACGCCGGCGCAGGAGCGCCAGGTGTTCGGCTGGGTTAATGGCAAGAACCCTGGCCAGCATGGCTTCGACTTCGGTTTGTGGACGCGGCAGGTCGTGCGTGAACTAATCGAGAAGAAGTTTGCCGCACGGTTGAGTCTGGCCAGCGTCGGGACGTTGCTGGCGCGGCTGGGGCTGAGCCCACAGAAGCCGCTGCAACACGCCTATCAGCGCGATCCACTGGCGGTAGCGCAGTGGGAGGAGCAGACGTCCCCGGCGATCGTGAAGCACGCCAAGCGGGAAAAGGCCGAGATTGACTTCTGGGACGCGTCTGGCTTCCGTGCCGATGTGGTGCAAGGACGGACGTGGGCCGTCAAGGGCGTCACGCCGGTTGTCGCGGTGCCGGGGCAGCGCCAGAGCATCAGTGCGGCCTCGGCGGTGAACAGCAAGGGCGGGTTCTGGTTCGCCGTGTACAGCGGCGGCTTGAACGGTGAATTGTTCGTGGACCTGCTCAAGCGAATGATGAAAGGCCGTCGCCGTCCAATCCATCTGGTGCTTGATGGTTTGCCCGCTCACAAGACCCGTGGCGTACGCGATGACGTGGACAGCCTGAAGGGCAGGCTGACGCTGCATTTCCTGCCGGGTGACGCGCCGGACTTGAATCCCGACGAGATTGGTATGGAGCTACACCAAGCGCACAGGCGTGGCGCGCCGCCCGCTGCGCAGTGGCGAGAAGCTGGCCGATCGGGTGCATGATCAGTTGTCCGACATTGCAGCTCGACCAGAATTGGTGCGCTCGTTCTTCAGGTATCCAAGTGTCGCCTATATTTCTGACTTATGAGTAATGGTGGCGATGGTGCACAACCGCAAACCCCCAGCACGTCGTGATGTGCGTTCGCTGTCGCAGGAGGTCAGCGGTATCAGCCTTGAGCAGATCGCTGGCACCTGGCCGGCGTGACTGATTAGTATGGTCTTCTTTTTGTTTCCGCTGCCGCATGCGCGGCTCCATCGAGATTTCCATGAGCACATCCATTCCACAACGTCGTGCACTCGTCACCGGCGGTAGCGGCGATCTTGGCGGTGCGATCTGCGGTCACCTGGCAGCCCAGGGCCGGCATGTGATCGTGCATGCCAATCGCAATCTGGTGCGTGCGCGAGAGGTGGTTGCTGCGATCGTGGCCAATGGCGGCAGCGCACAGGCGGTGGCCTTCGATGTGGCCGATGCGCAGGCCAGTTTGGCGGCTGTGGAGGCGTTGCTTGAAGTTGGCCCGATCCAGATCGTGGTCAACAACGCGGGCATCCACGACGACGCGCCAATGGCCGGCATGAATGTGGAGCAGTGGCACCGCGTCATCGATGTGTCGCTGCACGGTTTCTTCCACGTCACCCAGCCGTTGCTGCTGCCGATGGCGCGCACGCGTTGGGGCCGCATCGTCAGCGTTTCGTCTGTGGCGGCCGTGTTGGGCAATCGCGGCCAGACCAACTACGCCGCCGCCAAGGCGGCGTTGCACGGTGCCAGCAAGTCGCTGTCGCGCGAAATGGCCAGCCGCGGTATCGCAGTGAATGTCGTTGCACCGGGCGTGATCGCAAGCGACATGGTTGGCGATAGTTTTGCGCCGGAGGTGATCAAGCAATTGGTGCCGGCCGGCCGCGTCGGCAAGCCCGATGAAGTGGCTGCGCTGGTCGCCTTTCTGTGCTCGGAAGCGGCTGGCTACATCAATGGCCAGGTGATTGGCGTCAATGGTGGGATGGGCTGAGGGCCGCAGCCGAATCGTGTGGCGTGTTCGCTGAAAAGGTGGCGAGCCAATGACCTGCGACAGACCAGAACGCGCTGCAGCCTTGGACTGCAGCGCTAGGCAATTAACCGCCGGTCTCGTCGATCTTCATGGTCAGCTCGCGTTCGCGTGAGCCACGTGCAGCGGTGCAGTGCACCGACGCCGTATTGCCGTTGACACGTAGACGGCCGTCCACATACAGGCCGTTTCCGCGGTCGTGGTAGGACGCCGTCCAGTTAGAGATGCTGGCGCCTTGCGCCAGATAATGGTTCTCCGCGGCGCGCTGACACACGGGAACCAGGTCGCTACCGTTCATGAGCAATGGTTCGTGGGTGTACTGCACGATATCTTGTGCGGCAGCGTTGCTCGCGGCGAGAGATAACGTCGCGACAGCAGCCAATGCGTGCAATGTCCGGTACAACGGTCACCTCGTTTGATTAGGCATCAGTGCCTGGATGCCCGGCAGATTTTTCTCAACGCGTGGTGTCGCTATCTGCGCGCTAGATCAGCTCACGCCGCGTCGGCGTACCAAGGGGCAGTAAGAATCGCCTCGCCGTTGGCATCGGCAGTCAATGCATCCAGACCGTGGTCCGGCAGGTCCGGGTAGCGTTGACGTGTCTGGTGCAGGATCTCGCGGGCCAGCACCGCCATCTGCGCGACGTTGCCGTGGATGCGCGCGACAAATGCGTCGTCCTCGAGCGTGTCGTTCAAAGCGCCGTTGAGGTCGTTGAACCAGCCGATCAGGTATTGGTCCAGCAGCCGTCCGCTGCCGGTGGCGATGGCCTGTGCGGTATTGCGCACGCCCCAGTCGTGCAGCACCTGCTGCATCGCCAGGTTCATATCGCGTGCGAACAAAAAGTCGTTCTTCATCCGCGACAACAAACTGAGATTGGCGATGCGCCCGCTGCAGAACAGCGGTGCCAGCAGCGACCAGTAGTAGGTGTAATCCCAGATCACCTTGACCGGCATGACCTGCTCGTCGCCGAACAGCGCGTACTGATCCTGATACAGCGTCAGCGTGTTTTCGTAGAACGAGAAATACAGCTGCTGGTACAGCTCCACATACGGGCTGAGCGATTTGCCGGCACGGTCGCGGCCGATCAGTTCGCAGATGTAGGTGTTGGAGATGGCGATGAAGTCGCTGCCGGGCGAATAGAACGGGTCCAGGAACACGCCCGCTTCGCCGGTCAGTGCCCAGCGCTGCGGCGAGAACACCTGCTTGCAGCCATACGAGAAGTTGCGCAGGAACAGAAAGTCCTGCAGCCGGTAGTCGGCCTGGTCGAGCGTGGCGGCAACCTGCGGCTGATGCGTGCGCAGCCAGGTCATCGCCTTCTCGTGGGTGTTCATGCCTTCCAGCGGATGCATGTCTGCATCGCAGACGATGCCCAACGAATGCGCCCCCGAAGACAGCGGAATCAGCCAGAACCAGTAGCCCGGCCCGCACATGTGATTGGTCGAACGCCACCGGTCTGGTGGGGTGCAGCGCTGCAACCAGTTGCTGTCCTGCGACCAGCCGTTGGGGTCGATCAGGCCTTCCACACGCCACCACACCGCATTGGCATTGTGGTCGTTGTCCTGCGTCAGGCCGAGCTTGCGCTTGAGCAGGCCGGCGCGGCCGCTGGCATCGACCACCCAGCGGGCGCTCAGCGTGCCGGGCGTGCCATCGCGTTCGAAGCGCACTGCATGGTCGGTGTCGTCTTCAGACAATTCAACGCTTTTGACGCTGCAACTGTCGACAAAGGCGATGCCCTGCGCGCGCGCGCGCGCGCCGAGAAAATTCTCGAAACGGCCGCGGTCGATCTGCCAGGACGGCGTGGGCAGGATCTTGCTCACGCCCAGTTCGGTGCAACGGTCGATGTCGTGGCGCTGGTCGGAAAAGAAGAAGCGGAAGCCGAATTTGCGAATCTGCTCGGTCTCCAGATGCTCGCGCAGGCCGAGTACGTCGGCAAAATAATGCGCGCCGATTTCAACCGTGGATTCGCCGACCTTGAACGCGGCCTCGCGGACCGGATGCGCGCGCCGTTCCAGCACTGTGATCGCCAGTGCGGGATCGCGTTGCTTCAACTGCAACGCCAGGCTCAGGCCGGCCAGGCCACCCCCGGTGATCACGACATCGGCACGCTGTGTATTCATGGGGACTGGTTGCTCCTGATGATGGCGGGCACAGTAGCAAATTCGCCGTCGGCATCGTCAACGATCACCGGGTTGGCGCGCACGCGGCGATATTCGCGCCACACATGGCCGTACGCCCAGACCTGTTTGACCACGTGCGAGGTGATATGCCACAGATCGCGCACCAGCCGGAAATGGCTCTTGCGAAACGTGCCCGGCGACGTACCGGCGTAGCGGGTTTCGATCGGCACCGCAACCACGCGCGCGCCGGCCTGGCGTGCGGCCGAGATCAGCAGCTGCGCTTCGAACACGAAGCCTTCGCCGGGCACGTCGGGCAGGGTGAACACCGAAGCCGGATACAGCCGCTGGCCGCTCTGGCTGTCGACCAAGCGGAAGCCGCAGCCCCAGGCAATGCCCCAGTCGCCGAAATCGTTGCCGATGCGGCGAATGGTGGGTTGGGTGGCGCGCTTGCGCATGCGCGCCCCGATGATCACGCAGCCCGGGTGACGGTTGGCGGCAGCCAGCAGGCGCGGGAAATCGGACGCCTTGTGCTGGCCGTCGCCGTCCATGGTCATCACCGCGCGCATGCCAAGGCGCTGCGCCTCGGCAAAACCACTGCGCAGTGCGGCGCCCTTGCCCATGCGCTGCGGGTGACGGATCAGCGTGACCGGCATGCCGGCGATGCACTCGGCGGTGCCGTCGTCGGAGCCGTCGTCGATCACGATGACGTGCGCGCAGTAGGTCAGCGCGTCGGTGACCACTTCGCGGATGCGCAGGGCCTCGTTCAAGGCCGGCACCAGAATGGCGGTGTCGTCGCGGCTCAGCGGCTGCCGGCTCATCGCTGGATCTCCACGCGCAATACCCTGCCCGGGGCTGCATACAGCGCCACGCTGTCGCCACTGCCGGCCAGCAGGTCGAACAGCGGCAGCATCGGCGCCATCGCATTGCCGGCAATGTGGCGCGACAGCGCGCCATCGCCGGGAGAGGGCGTGCCGTCTTCCAACTGCGCGTGCAGCTGCGGCCTGCCGGACTGGCCGGGGGCGCCCAGCACCAGCGCGCTACCGAGCAGGCCCTGGCTGGGCGCGACCCGGCCCAGCGGCCCGACCGAGCGGGCGTCGTAGCTGGCCAGCAGCACGGCCTCCGCGCCGGCAGCGCGCTGCACAAGCGCTTCCAGCAGGCCCTGCGCGAAGCTGCCCAGGCTGGCGCTCATCGCGGTGGCCGGGGTCATCGCCCCGGCACCGATGGTCCAATAGCCAGCCGCGGCGTTATGCACCGAGTTATGGAACTTGGTCGGCGAGATCGCCAACGGGTCGCTGGCCAGCGTGGTGCACATGTAGTCGGAGATCGCCAGGTCGCCGTACGTGGAGGTAAAGATCGACGGCAGGCTGGCCGGGTCGCGGCCGGCGGCGGTGCAGGCCGCCAGCGCGGCTTCCAGCGACACCGCAACGGTGTCCGGCGCACGGCGGCGTTCGTTGGCCGCCAGCAATTGCGGCGCCGGGCGGGTGGGGGTTTCCTGCAGCGCGCCGCCGCGCACGAATGCGCTGGCGGCTTCCCAGTTGGGTAGCCCTTGGGTCCAGAAACCGATGCCTTCGATGGTCGCGGTCAGCATCAGCGCGCCCGCCCGAACAGCAGCGAACAGTTGTTGCCGCCAAAGCCGAAAGAGTTGTTCATGGCGTAGTCGATCCGGGCATGGGCGTTGTCGAAGCGGATCTGCGGGCCGCAGGCCGGGTCGGGCACCTCGCTGTTGAGCGTGCCGGGCAGCACGTCGTCGCGCAGCGCGAGCAGGGCGATCACCGATTCGACGATGCCTGCCGCGCCGAGGGTGTGGCCGGTCCAGGCCTTGGTCGAACTGGCATGCAAGCTGCCGGGGAAGATTGCGGCGACGGCAGCAGCTTCCACGCTGTCGTTGGCCGGCGTGGCGGTACCGTGCAGATTCAGATAGCCCACCGCACCCGGCTCCAGACCGCCGCGCTCGAGCGCACCGCGCATCGCCAACTGCGCGCCCAAACCTTGCGGATGCGGCGCCGACATATGGTGCGCATCGCTGGATTCGCCGTAGCCGCACAGCCACAGCGCCGCATCCGGTGCGGCGGCCGGGCGTTCTAGCAGCGCAAAGCCGCCCGCCTCGCCCAGGCTCAGGCCGACCCGGCGCGCATCGAATGGCTGGCACATCTCCGGTGCCACCACCTGCAGCGCGTTGAAGCCGAACAGCACGCTGCCGCACAACGTATCCACGCCGCCGACCAGCGCGGCGTCGATGACCCTGGCATCCATCAGCCGCGCCGCCTGGGCGAACACCTTGGCGCTGGACGAACACGCCGTGGCCACGGTGACACACGGGCCTCGCAAGCCGGTGGCGTGCTGTACGAAGTCGCCCAGCGAATGCGGGGTGTGCACGATCGGGCGATTCAGATCCTCGGGGAAACGCGCGCCGTCGGCGTCGTCGACCAGCCGCGTATACGCTTCTTCGCTGGCACCGATGCTGGAGGTGGAGGTGCCGATGATCACCGCCACCCGCTCGGCGCCGTAGCGCTGTGCGGCGGCCTGCACGGCCTGCGCCATGCCGTCCTGCTGCAGAGCAAGCCAGGCCAGGCGGTTGTTGCGGCAGTCCCAGTCTTGCAGGGCATCGGGCAGCACGACGTCTTCAACGCCATCGACGCGGCCAACCCAGCAGGGCAGCAGCGGTTGCGGACCGAAATCATTGCGCCGCAGGCCGCTACGGCGGGCCGTTAACGCGGCGGCCTGGGTGGCAAGCCCGGCGCCGAGCGCAGTGGTGGAAGTGAACGCGGTGACGGCAACCGGGGCCATCTGGGACGAATGCTGCACTTGGCTCACGATGGTCTGGCTGGCAAAAAGTGTGGTCAGTATATCGATGGCGTGCGCCCGCCCCGTGGACAGCGCAACTGAACGTGACAGTCATGTCGCTGACGCGGCTGGGATTCTTGCGCAGGCCGCGCTTTCGCCATCGCCGCAATTGCGACACAATCGACGCGACACATCTCTCTTTCGAGCGCGACCACGCGCGCATGCACGCCTACGTCTATAAAAGCCAACGCAAGCAGGACACCTTCGTCTATCTCGCCACGCGTGACGATTTCTCCGGTCTTCCTGCCGAAGTGCAGGCGCAGCTGGCGCCGTTTTCGTTCGTGCTGGAGGTGGCGTTGACGCCCGAGCGACGGCTGGCGCAGGCCGACGTGGCAACGGTGCGCGAGGCGCTGGGCAAGCACGGTTTCTATCTGCAATTGCCGAAAACACGCGTGCTCGCAGGCGAGTGCGACTATGACTGAGCCTGCGCGCGGCGCACGGATGCGCGCCGCAGCGCTGGCCGGTGCGGCTGGCGTGGTGTTGTGCCTGCTCAGTGGCGTTGGCGGTGTGGTTGCTGCGCTGAGCCTGTGGCTGGCGCAGCCGGCCTTGGCGCTGGCGGTGTCGTGGGCACGTGGCACGCGCACAGTGCCGAGCCAGCCGCGCGCCATCGCGCAAACGCTGCCGCCGTTGTTGGCGATCTGGGGCGTGGGCCTGTTGGCGCTGGCTGCACTGATCAGCTGGCCACTGACCGCCTTGCGCGACAGCGGCAGCCTGGCCGCCGCGCTGGCCTTGAGTGTGGCAGTCAGCGCCGCCCTGCTCGGGTTGTGGCGGACCTGGCCGTTGTGGGGCGAGGTGGAACGCGACGGTGGTGCGCTGGCGCCGCGCTGGCAGGCGCTGGCCACACAGGAATTGCATGCCTGGCGCGGCCTGCTGGCAGCCGTACTGGTGCTGGCGATGTGCACCCTGGCCGTGGTGCTGGCCTGGCCGGGCTGGTTGTCCGGGGGCCTGCGCTGGGGACTGGCGGTTGCCGCCGCTGTGCTGCTGCCGGCGGCCCACCTGCTGCTGCAACGCAGCGCCGCTCCCATGCGCAGCGCTGCGCCGCCGGCACGCCGTGCCGCCGATTTCTTCTCCGAAGCCGCAGCCGAACCGTGCCCGCTGGAGCCGGTGGCGCAGCATCAGCTGGTGCCCGAACTGTTTGAAGCCGCGCGCAGTGGCCGGGTGGACCGCGCGCTGCAATTGCTTGAGGCCGGTGCCGACCCGCAGGCGTTGCCGCTGCCGGAATGGCGTGACCAACGCAGCCTGCCGGCGCTGGCGGCGGTGTTGCCGGATCTGCGCCTGCTACGCGAGTTGATCGTGCGCCGCGTCGACGTCAACCAACCGCACCGCGGCATGACCCCGTTGCTGGCTGCCACCCGCGACAGCTGGCACGGTCGCCCGGACGCGGTGATGACCTTGCTGGCCAACGGTGCTGACCCGCGCTCTAGCGACAACGACGGCAATACCCCGCTGCATCACGCCGTGCGCAGTTCCGACCCGGGCGTGGCCGCGCTGTTGCGCGATGCCGCTGCCGAACTGGACGCGCTCAATAATGAAGGTCACTCGCCGCTGGCGATGGCCTGCCAGGTCGGCAACTGGCGGCTGGCCAAATTCCTGCTGGAACGCGGCGCGCATTCCGAACCCGAGGGCGGCGCCCCGGTGCTGCTGGCCGCAGCCGCTACCGAAGAAGACGATCCGGCCGGCGTGCAATTGCTGCTCAAGCACAAGGCGCGCGTGGATGCCCGCGACCGCCAGCGTCGCAGCGCCCTGCACGAAGCCGCACTGGCCGGCCACGGCGACATCGTCGAGACGCTGTTGTCGGCGGGAGCCAATCTGGAAGCGCGCGATCTGCTCGGTCGCACGCCGTGGCTGGATGCCGCGCGGCAGGCGCGCAGCGCGGTGCTCGAACGCCTGGTCGCGCGCAAGGCCGATGTGCTGGCCATCGATGGCGACGGCCGCAACGCGTTGATGCTGGCCTGCGCCGCCGACAACGTCTCGCCGGCGTTGATCCGCCGTCTGCTGGATCTGCAGGTGCCTGCCGATAGCGTCGATGCGCATGGTCGTCGCGCGGTGGATGTGGCCGCCGAAGCCGGACGTTGGGCGATCGTGCAACTGCTCGATCCCAGTTACCCGTTGCCCGCCGTGGTCAGCGACGCGCAGGGCGATGCGCCTGGCGTTGCCGTGCTGCCCGATCGCCCGCCGCTGGTGCTGCTGCGCGAAGGGCTGCAGTTCGGGCAGCGCGACGGTCTGGTCGCGCTGGCGCGGCTGTGCGCCCCGGAGGAACTTGGCGGCCTGCTACACGACGCGCATCTGGCCTTGAACGCCGAGGCGGTCGACTGGCTGCTCCGCCACGGCGCCGATGCCGAAGTGCGCGACGCCTGCGGCGATGTGCCGATGTTCGCGCTGCTCGCGCGCGGCGTGGAGGCGGTGCCGGCCCTGCAGGCGTTGCTGCGGCATGGCGTCTCGCCAGCGGGTGCCGGTGGTCTGACCCGGTTGCTGAGCGCCTGCGTGCAGCACGACGCGGCATCGCGCGGGTTGGAACAGTTCGCGCTCGAGTTGCTCGAACGTGGTGCCGACCCGTTCGCTGCGTCGGCTGCCGACGATCCGCCGTTGTCGCTGGCGGTGCGGCTGGGTTGGCTGCGCTTGCAGCAGTGGTTGCTGGAACATGGCGTGGACCGCGAAGCGCGCGACAGCCACGGCATGACGGCGCTGCATCTGGCCACCGCGCTGGGCCGCGACGCCTCGCTGAAATTGCTGGTCAAACACGGCGCCTCGCCGGAAGCGCGCGCTGCCGATGGGCAGACCCCGTTGGGCGTGGCGCTGTCGATCGGCCGCCGCGATCTGGCCGGCTGGCTGGATTGGCGCATCTGGTCGCTGCCGCGCCGCACGCTGCGCGAAGCGGATGTGCCGGCTGCCGCAATGACCGGCGATACCGATGCGGTGCGTCGCCTGATCGACCTCGGTCTGCCGGTCGACGCCCTCGACGCGCAAGGCTGCACCGCACTGCTGCGTGCGGCCGGTGGCGGCCACCTTGGCGTGGTGACGCATCTGCTCGGCCGCGGCGCCGATCCGCAGCGTGCCGCCAACAGCGGCGCCACGCCATTGTCGGCGGCGGTGAGCATGCGCCAGACCGAGATCGTGGCTGCGTTGCTGCAGGCCGGCGCGCAGATTGAACACCGCCTGCCCGGCGGCGTGACCGTATTGATGCTGGCCTGCGCGCTGGGCCTGCCGGACATCGTGGCGCGCCTGCTCACCGCCGCAGCCGACGTGCACGCCACCGACGAGCAAGGGTTGGCGCCGCTGCATTGCGCCGCGTTGTACGGCTTCAGCGCGCGCGACAAGAATCGCCTGCTGGCCTTGCTGGACACCTTGCTGCTGGCCGGCGCCGACCCGGAACACCTGGCCGGTGGCCGGGTCAGCCCCTTGCTGCTGTTGCTGGGCGCACGTGCCGAACCGGGCACCGCCTGCGACGAGCAGGTGGTGTTGGCCGGGGTCGAACGTCTGCTCGACGAAGATGTCTCGTTGGACGTGGCCGACCAACGCGGCTTCGGCCCGCTGCATCTGGCCGCACTGCACGGCCTCCCGCTGCTGGTGCAGCGCTTGCTGCGGGCCGGCGCCGATGCCGACCGCCGCGATGCGCTCAACCGCACCCCGCGCGAGATCGCCATCATGCGCGGCTTCATCGATGTGGCCGGCCAGTTCGAACCCGCCTTGCCGGGTGTGTCCTCGATGGCGCGCTTCCTGCGCGAAGGCCGCTGAGCCAGCGCGGCGGGCAACCGCTGCGGGTGTTGTTCGTGTGCAGCCGCAACCGGCTGCGCAGCCCCACTGCCGAGCGCGTGTTCGCCGACTGGCCCGGCGTGCAGGCGCAATCGGCGGGAGTGGCCGCAGACGCCGACGTGCAGGTCACCCCGGAATTGCTGCAAGAGGCGCAGGTGGTGCTGGTGATGGAACGCCGTCATCTGCAACTGCTGCGTCAACGCTTCGCTGCGCACCTGCGCCATTGCCGGGTGATCTGTCTGCAGATTCCCGACGACTACGCGTACATGGATCCGGCACTGATACGGCGCCTGCAACACACGGTGCCACCGCTGCTTGGTTTGCCGGCGCAGTCGTGACCTGATCCCGACACGGTGCATGCAAAACTGCGCGTTCTTTCGCCGGAAGGAAGCGCCCAACCCATGAGCGTGCGTATCGAGGACCATGCCATGCTGGGCAACTGCCACAGCGCGGCCCTGGTCGATCACCGCGGCACCATCGATTGGCTGTGTCTGCCACGCTTCGATTCCGACGCCGTCTTCGCCTCGTTGTTGGGCGCTGACCAACATGGGCAATGGGCATTGTCGCCGGCTGCCGACTTCCGCACCGAGCGCGCCTACGAAGACGACAGTCTGGTGCTGTGCACGCGCATGATCACCGACAGCGGCACGGTGGAACTGGTCGACTTCATGGTGGCCAGCGAAAACACCGAAGTCCACCAGCACCTGGTGCGTCTCGTGCGCTGCGTACAGGGCAGCGTGCCGATGCACATGCGCCTCACCTTCCGCTTCAACTACGGCCGCACGGTGCCATGGGTCACACGTATCGTCGATGGCATCCGCGCCATCGCCGGCCCCGATCAACTGGCACTGCGTTCGCCGCAAACGCTGCGCGGCCAAGACATGGGCACCGAAGCCGACTTCACCCTGCGCGAAGGCGGAAGCACCTGGTTTCTGCTCAGCCACGGCGCCTCGCATCTGGAGACGCCGCCCCTGATCGATGCCGAACAGGCATTGCAACGCACCACCGCGTTCTGGCATGGCTGGGCGCGCCGCTGCACCGATGTCGGGCCGTGGACCGAGCAGGTACGCCGCTCTTTGGTCGTTTTGAAGGGACTGAGTTATCTGCCCACCGGCGGCATTGTCGCCGCGCCCACTGCCGCGTTGCCGGAGCATCTGGGCGGCACGCGTAATTGGGATTACCGCTACTGCTGGCTGCGCGATTCGGTGTTCACCCTGATTGCGTTGCTGCAGGCCGGGTATCGCGATGAAGCCGCTGCGTTTCGCGATTGGGTCCACCGCACCATTGCCGGTTCGCCGGATCAATTGCAGGCGTTGTACGGCATCGCCGGCGAACGCCGCTTGCAGGAATGGGAAGCGTCCTGGTTGCCCGGTTATGAAGATTCCGGCCCGGTACGCATCGGTAATGGCGCGGTGGATCAGTTTCAGCTCGATGTCTATGGGGAGTTGATCGGCGCCTTTCATTACGCAAGCGAAAAAGGCGTCGGCCCGCCGTCGGACGACGATGGTTCGTCCGCATCGCTGCTGGAAAACATCCTCGATACACTGGAAACGCTGTGGCGCGAACCCGATGAAGGCATCTGGGAAATCCGCGACGAGCGCCGCCACTTCGTCCATTCCAAGGTGATGGCCTGGCTGGCGTTCGACTGCGGCGCGCGTGACGGCATCACCAATGCAGACGCTGAAAAACGCGCGCACTGGGGCCGCATTGCCGACCAAATTCGAGCCGAAGTCCTGGAAAAAGGCGTACATCCGGACGGCCATTTCGTGCAGAGCTATGGCTCGGATCGGCTGGATGCCTCGCTGCTGCTGATCCCCATCGTGGGTTTTCTGCCGCCGGACGATCCGCGCATCGCTGCGACCGCCGACGCGATCGCACGCGATCTCACCATCGATGGATTGATCGAGCGCTATCGTGCCGACGACAGCGCCGACGGCCTGCCGGCCGGCGAGGGCACCTTCCTGGCCTGCAGTTTCTGGCTGGTGGAAAACTATGCCTTGATCGGCCGCACCGACCAGGCGCGTGCGCTGCTCGAACGTCTGCTCGGGCTCTGCAACGACGTTGGTCTGCTCGCCGAAGAATACGACCCGCGCAGCAAACGCATGCTCGGCAACTTCCCGCAAGGGTATTCCCACGTGGCCCTGGTCAATGCGGCATTGCGCCTGCACGGACGCATGGGCGAAAAGGAAACGCATCCATGAGTGAGCAAGCAACGACCCCGCCGTGCATCATTGTGGTGTTCGGCGCACGCGGCGATTTGACCAAGCGCCTGGTGATGCCGGCGCTGTACAACCTGCGCCGCGCTGGCGCATTGGGCGAGCAATTCGCCATCGTCGGCATGGACCATGGCGACATCAGCGAGCGTGCGTGGCGCAGCAACATGGGGCAATCGATGACGCAGCTGCTCAGCAGCCGCGATGCCGAATTCCAGGCCGGCGAATTCGACACCGCCCCCTGGGACTGGCTGCGCGAGCGCATGCATTACCTGTGCGGCGACTTCACCGACCTGGGTGCGTATCAGGCGCTGGGTGGCTTGCTGGACAAACTGCACAAGCGCTACGGCACCCAGGGCAATGTGCTGTTCTATCTGGCCACTGCTGCGCGTTTCTTCGAGCCGGTGCTGCTTAACCTGGGCGAAGCTGGCCTGGTCAAGCAACGCGAGAACGACGGCTGGCGGCGGGTGATCGTGGAAAAACCCTTCGGCCACGATCTGCCCAGCGCCAAGCACCTCAATGCCACTGTCGCCAAAGTGCTGCACGAAGATCAGGTGTTCCGCATCGATCATTTCCTGGGCAAGGAAACCGTGCAGAACATTCTTGCGTTCCGCTTCGCCAACGGCTTGTTCGAGCCGGTGTGGAATCGCGACCGCATCGACCATGTGCAGATCACTGCGGCCGAAACCATCGGCGTGGAAGGGCGCGGGCGTTTCTACGACCCCACCGGCTGCCTGCGCGACATGGTGCCGAACCATCTGTTCCAGTTGCTGGCAATGATTGCGATGGAACCGCCGGCGGCATTTACGACGGAGGCAATGCATCGCCGTCGCGCCGAAGTCATCGAAGCGGTGCGCCCGATCAAACCCGAAGATGTGGTGCGCGGGCAATACGCCTCCGGTGCGGTCAGCCGTAGCGCGGTACCGGGCTATCGCGAAGAAGACACCGTGCCGGAGGATTCGGAAACCGAAACCTATGTGGCGATGAAGCTGCAGGTGGATACCTGGCGCTGGGCCGGCGTGCCGTTTTACTTGCGCACCGGCAAGCGCCTGCGCGAGCGCACCACCGAGATCGCGATCCGCTTCAAGCCGGCACCGCTGGCGCCATTCCGCAGCACCGAAGTGGGCGGCTATGGCCCTGACTGGCTGGTGCTGCATATCCAGCCGGATGAAGGCATCTCGCTGCAGTTCGATGTCAAACGCCCAGGCGCACAAGTGGCACTGGCGCCGGTGCGCATGGATTTTCGCTACCGCGACTGGTTTCCCAAGGAATACACCGTGGGCTACGAACGCCTGCTGCAGGACTGCATGAACGGCGAAGCCGGCCTGTTCCAGGATGCGGCCATGGTGGAAGGCGCATGGCGCATCGTGCAACCGATCCTGGATGCGTGGAAACAACCGCCGAGCGATTTTCCCAATTACGCCGCCGGCAGCGCCGGCCCCTCGGCCGCCGACGCCTTGCTGGCAATGAATGGCGGACATGCCTGGCGCGCACTTACCCCAGGGCGCAAACCGCCACCGCGGCGCCCGCCGGAAACGCGTGCTGGTGCTGCAACGCCGGTGAAGAAAGCTGTCAAGAAAGCTGCGAATAAGCCAAGCAAGGTGCCCGCAAAGCGCACCACGTCTGCGGCTGCTGCGGCAAGCAACGTGGCGCAAACCGCACCCAAACGCGTAGCGAAGACGGGGGCAACGCCGGCGAAAGCTGTTGGCAAGCCCGCAGCTGGACGCAGCGGGGCGAAGAAGTCGGTCAGAAAATCCACGGCACCCAAATCGAGAAGTTGAGTGGCACGCGTCAGCCGCCGCTAGGCGGTTGACGCATTTATGTGCGCGGTGACAAAGCAGAGTGATCTAACATCGTACGATCGCCATGGTTAGCAGCAGTCCATCTCACGACGGTGAGCGCATGACGGTCAACTGATACGTGGAAACACGTGTCAGGACAGTGTAGGGAAAGATCATCTAAATTTTCTTCCTGATTAGCCATAACCCTCAGCTAGACTTTTGCTTCAGTCCTGCAAACAGCATGGTTTTCCTGACGTTTTCCATGATGTGCGCTTTCGCGTTCCTGACGCGAGGAGCCGGTCCGAAGTTATTTCAGCCAAGACGTCATCGCGACCTTCTATCGAGCTCGTTTCGCGATAAGTGCGCAGGTGCTGCAGCTGAAGGTCAGGGCTAATCAGGATTTTCTTTAGTTCCACTGTGTTACAAATAATCGTACCTTTGTGCCACTATTGGAAGACCTTCAGGCCGCGCGGGAGAGCTGTGTTGAATAGGACACTGGAAGTGCGTTTTGAACAGTACGGGGAAGTAGTTGCTGCCGCCCTGTCCCATGCGGATCGCAAACAGCCCGCACACTGGTACCTGAAGGGGTTGCTACTGCCTGGAGGGCGCAAGAGCGTGGAGCCCATGGCCGCGCGGGTGCACCCGCAGAACGTGCGCTCAGCCCATCAATCGATGCACCATCTGGTGGCCGATGCCGACTGGAGCGATCAAGCGCTGCTGGCGGCGGTGGCGGCACAGGTGCTGCCGCCCCTGAGCAGGAAGAGCGCAGCGTGTCACTGGATCGTGGACGACACGGGATTTTCAAAGAAGGGGGTGCATTCGGTCGGTGTTGCACGCCAGTACTGCGGCCGCCTTGGCAAGACGGACAATTGCCAGGTTGCCGTGAGTTTGTCGATCGCCAACGAACACGGCAGCCTGCCAGTGGGCTATCGGCTGTATCTTCCCGAGCAGTGGGCTCAGGATACTGTGCGGCGCAAGAAGGCAGGCGTTCCGGATCAGGTCGTGTTTCAGACCAAGACAGCGCTGGCCATGGATCAGATCGACAGCGCGCTGGCGACAGGGATGGCGGCAGGCGTCGTGCTAGCCGATGCGGCCTACGGCACCGAGACCCACTGGCGAGACCAGCTCAGCGAACGCGGCCTGCTGTACATGGTCGGCGTCCGCAGCAACACGAAGGTCTGGTGGGGATCGCACCAACCTGCGCCCATGCCGCCAGCCAGCCCTAAGGGCGGTCGGCCCCGCACACGACCGATGCGCGATAGCGCACATGCGCCGATCTCGGTACATGAAGTCGCGCAGCGCTTGCCCGCAAGGACGTATCGGCAGGTCAGCTGGCGCCAGGGCAGCGACGCAACGCTCAGTTCGCGGTTCGCGGCGGTGCGGGTTCGTGCCGCACACAATCGCCAGGCACATGACGAGCAGTGGCTGCTGATCGAGTGGCCGCCGGGAGAGTCCGAGCCCCGCCACTACTGGTTCTCGACGCGACCAAAGCAAACGCCGGTCAAGACACTGGTTGCCACGGCACAAGGCCGATGGCGGATTGAACGCGATTATCAGGAGCTGAAGTCGGAGTTGGGCCTGCATCACTATGAAGGGCGCAACTGGCGTGGTTTTCACCATCACGCCAGTCTGTGCATCGCCGCATACGGGTTCTTGATGCGCGAGCGCCTGCGCAGTAAAAAAAACTCCGTCGCATTCAAGATGCCTGCAGTATCCAAAAGCGTCCGCCCGCGCCGGTCTGGCCCCAATGCAACGTCACCATCCCAACTCGATTGCCACGCTGGCCTTCGGACTGGCTAGGCTTATCGCCAGAAGCCTCCCACACTGCCCGTGTTGCGGGGTCTCACCGTACTAGCGGATTCGTATTTAGTAACACAGTAGAAATAGCGATGTCTCAGCTTACTTTTCCCGCGTCGCTGCCACCGTTTGATCATCCCCATCCACATCCGCCTTGACGTCGGCCTCGAACAGATTCATCAGGTCGGCGCGTGCGTCGCGCGAGGTCTGGATGACCTTGGCTTCGTCGTCATAGACCAGGTGCTGGCGGCGCAGCAGGTCTTCGTCGTGCTGGCGGAAGCGTTTGACGTGATCGTGGGCGAGCGCCTCGCCAAGGCCGAGCGAGGTCAGCACGCGTTCGCTCAGCTCCAGGCTGGAGGCGAAGACCTCGCGGAACGGTTCGGCGCCAAGGTCCATCAATTTCCAGGCGTGCTGGCGGTTGCGCGCGCGCGCCAGCACGGTGGCTTGCGGGTACAGGCGGCGGATCAGCCGTACCGTCTTGATGTTGCTTTCCGGGTCGTCCACTGCGATCACGAACACCTTTATGCGGTCGGCACCGGCGGCGCGCAGCAGCTCGGGGCGGGTGGGGTCGCCGTAATACAGCTGGCTGCCGAAGCGGCGCAGGTCTTCGACCGTGTGGGGGTTGTGTTCCAGCGCGACGAACGGCACATGCCGTGAGGTGAGCAGGCGCGCGACCACCTGGCCGAAGCGTCCCATGCCGGCCACCAGCACTTTGGGCGTCTGTGCATCGATGGTGTCGAACGGGCGATCGGTCTTGGGTACGCGTACGCGCAGCGGCCGGTTGAGGATGCGTTGCATGCCGAGCAGCAACAGCGGCGTCAGCGCCATCGAAACGCCGACGATGGCCACCAGCCGATCGTGATTGGCCGGCTCCAGCAAGCCGACGCGGTCGGCCTCGTTGAACACCACGAACGCGAATTCGCCGCCCAGCCAGAGCACGCTGCCCAGCATCAGGCTGCTGCGCAGCGGCAGTTTGGCCACGCTGCCGATGCCGACCAGCAGCGAGAACTTCACGACCAGCAAGATCGCCACGCCCGCTGCGATCACCCACGGCTCGGCCACCACGCGGTGGAGATCGATCCCCATGCCCACCGAGATGAAGAACAGGCCCAGCAACAGGCCTTCAAACGGCTCGATCTGCGATTCCAGTTCGTGGCGAAATTCCGAATCGGCCAGCAACACGCCGGCGATGAAGGCGCCCAAGCTGGCGCCCAATCCGGCTTCCTGCATGATCCATGCGGTGCCCAGCACCACCAGCAAGGCGCTGGCGGTGAACACTTCCGGCATGCGCGTGCGCGCCACCACATTGAACAGGTGCCGCAGCACAAAACGGCCGCACACGATCACCAATGCAAGCGCTGCGATGGCCTTGGCCACGTCCTGCCATTCCAGCGCGTCATTCTTGCTGCCGCCGAGCAGCGGGATGGATGCCAGCAACGGGATTGCGATCAGGTCCTGAAACAGCAAAATAGCGAATGCCAGCCGCCCGTAGTCGCTGTTGAGCGCCTTGCGTTCGGCCAATAATTGCAGGCACACCGCCGTGGAGGAGAGCGCCAGCGCCACGCCGACGATCAACGCGCTCTTCCAGCCCAGTCGGGCTGCCATCAGCAAGCCGCCCAATATCACTGCAGTCACCAGCACCTGGGTGGCACCGGCACCGAATACCGAATGGCGCATCACCTTCAGGAGCGCCGGCGACAGCTCCAGGCCGATCACGAACAGCAGCATCACCACACCGATCTCGGCCGCGCCGCTGATGCGTTCGGCATCCTGCACCACACCCACGCCGTCCGGGCCGAGCACCACGCCGGCGACCAGATAGGCCAGCACCGCACCCAGGCCGAAGCGCTTGAAGACCGGCACCGCCACGATGGCGGCCAGCATCAGCACCAACGCCAGTTCCAGGCCACCGCTATGCATGCGTCGTCCCCGTTGAGGTGCGCATTATGCCGCGCAGGCTCACTGGCCTGCGCGCACGCGTGTGCCATTTATGCGGCAGTGATCCGGTTGCGCTGGCATGGATGCGGCAACGCGCCTGCCTGCGTGCGATGGCGATGCCATGGCAGGAGGCAATGCACCGGGCGTTGCGTGAAGCGGGCTGTAGGACTCGCCCGCGACTTTCAACGTAGCGCAGCGACGGCCGGTTGCTCGGCTCCATCTCGACGCGTCGCCCGTGGCACATGTCTTGCGGTAACGCTGCAGTCCCATCTCCCGACACGCCGGCCTGGCATGGCGATGCCTGGGCGCGACGGGTGCTTCGTCGGCCTGCCCACGATGATGCGCGACAACCCGCGCGCAGCCACGATCCCCTCCGTTCACCGAAACCCCGCCCGTGCGCGCGCTTGGTGCGCGCCTGCGACGCCTGGCTTCTGAAAGCCCACTTAAGCGACCTGCACACAGGGCATTGACCAAGCCGACGCAGGCGCGCAGACTGCGCCGCGCCACCGAACGGATCACCGGCCGGTACGCACCTTTGGAGCCATGACCCATGTCCAGCGACAGTCACCCTAGACCCGGGTCGATGACCCAGCTGGCGCGCGCCTGAGGCTCAGGTTCGCTGGCTGTCATCGACGACGGTCGTCACCAGGCGAACCACCATGTACGACGAAACCCTGCGCCTTGCCGAAGGCGTCGATGCACTGACTGCACCCCTGGCCGAGCTCAACACGGCCGATGCGGTGGAATATCTCAACACCCTCGACCGCGATGAAGCGGCGCAGGTGCTGGCCGCGCTGGCGCAGCCGCGTGCAGTGAAATTGCTCGAACAGCCCGAGCTGCACGATGCCAGCGCGCTGATCGCGCAACTGCCGGCCGAACAGGCTGCCTCGCTGCTCGGGCAGATGGCCGACGACCGCGCCACCGACATCTTTCACGGCCTGGATGCCGAGCAGCGCCAGCCGCTGCTGTGGCTGCTCAGCGCCGAGGCGCGGCTGTCGATCCAGGCATTGATGCGCTACCCGCCCAATACGGCTGGCGCGCTGATGACCACCGAGTTTGTCGCCGTGCCGTCCGATTGGACGGTGGGCCGCACCCTGCAGCACATCCGCGAAGTGGAGCGCAGCCGCGAGACCGTTTACGCGATCTATCTGCTCGACCCGCACACCCGCGTGCTGCAGCAGGTGGTGACCATGCGCCGGCTGATCACCGGCGCGCCGGAGGCACCGATCCTGGACGTGGCGCAGGTCAACCCGCCGGTCACCGTGGACCCGGCACTGGATCAGGAAGAAGTGGCGCGGCTGATCCGTCGCCACGACCTGCTCGCCATCCCGGTGGTGGATAGGCGCGGCCACGTGCTCGGCATCGTCACCGTGGACGATGTGCTCGATGCGCTCATCGCCGAATCCACCGAAGACGTGCACAAGTTCGGCGGCATGGAAGCGTTGGACAAGCCGTACATGCAGATTGGCTTCGGCCAGATGATCAAGAAGCGCGCCGGCTGGTTGAGCGTGCTGTTTCTGGGCGAAATGCTCACCGCCAGCGCAATGCAGCACTTTGAGGACGAGCTGTCCAAGGCGGTGGTGCTGACCTTGTTCATTCCGCTGATCATGAGCTCGGGCGGCAATTCCGGCTCGCAGGCCACCTCGCTGCTGATCCGCTCGCTGGCGCTGCGCGAACTGCGCCTGGGCGACTGGTGGAAAGTGGCGTTGCGCGAGCTGCCCACCGGCCTGACCCTGGGGGCGATCCTGGGCGTGCTGGCGATCGTGCGCATCACCATCTGGCAGACCGCCGGCCTGTACGACTACGGCCCGCACTGGCAGATGGTGGCATTGACCATCGGCGCGGCGCTGATCGGCATCGTCACCTTCGGCTCGTTGTCTGGCTCGATGCTGCCGTTCGTGTTGCAACGCTTCGGCTTCGACCCGGCCAGTGCTTCGGCGCCATTTGTTGCGACGTTGGTGGACGTCACCGGCTTGGTGATTTATTTCAGCATCGCTGCGCTGATCTTGAGCGGCACGCTGTTGTAGCGTCTGGGTTTCTCCCCGGCAAGGCGATGGCGATGCGAGGCAGGGTGTTGTGGGGTGTCGTGTGGACAGGGATGTTGTTGATCGCGATTGCCCAGGCAGGCAGGGCCGAGCCGGCCCAGCCTGCAGCGTGCAGCTACGATCGCACGGCAATGCTGGCGCTGGATCAAGACGCCTTCGATCAGGACCTGCAGGGCGGCTGGCGCACGATTGCCGACCGCCCCGGCTGCACCCTGGCAGCCGCGGATCTGTTACGCGACTACCGCCAGGCGCACGCGATCACCGGCGGCATCGTGGTTTGGCACGAAGGTCAGATGCGTGCAGAGGCCGGTCAAACGGCGCAGGCGATCGCCCTGTTCGAAAAATCTTACAAGCCAGCCGCAGAGGATATCGCCGGCTGGAATCGGTATGTGGATGCGATGATCGCCTTCCTCAAACGCGACCGCGCCGGTCTGGATGCCGCACGCGCACGGCTTGCGGTGGTCCCGTATCCGAAGGGCGAGGGCATGCCGCCGTTGCAGGATGGCTATATGGTTCTGCCGGCCACGGCCGGCCATCCCGAGATACGCGCGCGCTGGCCGCCCAATCTGGATGTCGTCGATGGCCTGATCAAGTGCTACGACGCGTCCTATTCGGTGGCCTACGGCGCCCAGCGGTGCAGGACATCGACCTCGACATTGTCAAAGTAGGAAGGCCGCGCCATGCCGGCCGCTGCAGCATGGCGCGGCCGGCATCGCCACGTGCAACCCGCGGTGCGTCAGCAGCCGAGCACATCACCCGTTCGAAAGGTCTTCAGCAAAAAAGCGCCGATCGACGACGACCGCCATCGTGCAACGCGGCTGTGCCGAACACTCGGCCGCAAGAACCGTGCGCACCTGGCAGCCGTCACAGTCATCGCGCCTTCGCCCATGTCACCCATGCCCTGAAATGCCAGTGCGTGTACCGTAGCGCGATGGCATTCGCGTCCCCGGTCCGATGAGTACGTACCACCTGCAGCAGGTTTTTCGTCCCGGCACCGTGGCGGTGGTGGGCGGCAGCCCGCGCGATCGCTCGGCCGGGCGGGCGGTGGTGCGCAATCTGCGCGCGGCGGGTTTTCCCGGGCAGATCGGCTGGGTGAGCCCGCGCTACAGCGAGATCGACGGCGTACGCACGGTGGCGCGGTTGACTGATCTGCCGTGGGTGCCGGACCTGGTGGTGATCACTGCGCCGGCGCGGATCGTGCCGCGCATCGTCTCCATCGCCGCGCGGCGTGGCGTGGCCGCGGCGATCATCCTCACCGCAGGTTTAGGGCGTGGCCCCGGTTCGCCGGCTGCGCGCATGGAAGCGGCCGCACGTGCCAAAGGCATGCGCATCCTCGGCCCGCACTGCCTGGGCGTGATCGCCCCGCATGCGCGGCTCAATGCCAGCATCGCCGCGCATTGCCCGCAGGCCGGCGATCTGGCGTTGATTTCCGAATCCAGCGCCATTGCCGCCGCGCTGGTGGAGTGGGGCGTGGCGCGCTCGGTGGGGTTTTCGGCAGTGGTGTCGCTGGGCGACACGCTGGATGTGGATTTCGGCGATCTGCTCGATTACTTCGCCACCGACTACCGCACCCGCGCAATTCTTCTGTACGTCGAACGCATCGGCGATGCGCGCAAGTTCATGTCGGCCGCACGTGCGGCCGCGCGCGCCAAACCGGTGGTGGTGGTCAAATCCGGCCGCCAGTACCGCATCAATCCCAATGCCGACACCCACGCGCAGGCGCTGGCCGGTTCGGATGCGGTGTACGGCGCCGCGTTCGCACGCGCCGGCCTGTTGCGCGTCGGTGCGCTGGACGAACTGTTCGCCGCTGCCGAAACCTTGGGCCGGCTGGGCAGTTTCCCCGGCCGGCGCCTGGCCATCCTGAGCAATGGTGGCGGGGTGGGGCAGCTGGCGGTGGATCAACTGGTGCTGCGCGGCGGCACCCTGGCCGAGTTGTCGCTCAAGACGCTGGAAAAACTCGATCAGTCGCTGCCGGAAGGCTGGTCGCGCAGCAACCCGGTCGACATCATTGTCGACGCTGATGGCGCGCGCTATGCCGCGGCGATCGAAGCCTTGCTCGACGACCCGGAAAACGACGCGCTGCTGGTGGTCAACGTGCCCACCGCCTTCACTTCGTCGGCCGATGCGGCCAAGGCGCTGACCCGCGCGCTGGACCAACGCAACCGCTACCAGCGCGATAAACCGGTGTTTGCGGTGTGGCTGGGCCAGGACGACGCGGCGATCGCCGCGCTCAACGCCGCGCGCGTTCCCACTTACGCCACCGAATCGGACGCGGTACGCGGCTTCACCCATCTTGTGCGCTACCGCGAGGCGCAGGCGGCGTTGATGGAAACCCCGCCCAGCCTGCCGGAAGACTTCGTGGTGGATGCCGGCATCGCGCGCGCGCTGGTCGACGAAGCCCTCACTGCCGGCCGGCGTTGGCTGGACCCGGTCGCGACCAATCGCATGCTCGCCGCCTACGGCATCCCGATCGTGCCACTGCAGGTGGCAGCCACCGCCAACGAGGCCGCATTGCTGGCCGACCCGCTACTGGCGGTTGGCCGCACGGTCACCTTGAAGGTGTTGTCCAGCGAGATCGCGCACAAGTCCGATGTGGGCGGTGTGCGCCTGAATCTCTCCAGCGTCGCTGCGGTGCGCGAAGCGGCCACCGGCATCCTGGCGCGTGCGCGCGGCGCGCATCCCAGCGCGGTGATCGAAGGGCTGATCGTGCAGCCCACCGTGCTGCGGCCGAAGGCGCGCGAACTGATCGCCGGCATCGCCGACGACCCGGTGTTCGGCCCGGCGATCGTGTTCGGGCGCGGCGGCACCGCGGTTGAAGTCATCAACGACCGCGAGCTCGCGCTGCCACCGTTGGACCTGCGCCTGGCCCACGAGCTGATCGGCCGCACCCGCGTCTCGCGCATTCTCAAGGCCTACCGCGACGTGCCGGCCGCCGACGAGCGCGCGGTGGCGCTGGTGCTGGTCAAGCTGGCGCAGCTGGCCGCCGACATCCCCGAAATCACCGAGCTGGACATCAACCCGCTGCTGGCCGACCGCGACGGTGTGATCGCGCTGGACGCCCGTGTGGCGGTGGCGCCGGCGCGCAAGCTGCACAAGGGGCGCGGCCATCCGCGCTTTGCCATTTTCCCATACCCCAAGGAATGGGAGCGCCAGATCGGCCTGGGCGATGGCACACACGCGCTGGTGCGCCCGGTGCGCCCAGAAGACGATGCGCTGTTCCGCGCCTTCTTCGCCCGCGTCACCGACGAAGACCTGCGGCTGCGCTTCTTCCAGTCGGTGAAGCATTTCAGCCACGAATTCATCGCCCGGCTGACCCAGCTCGACTACGCCCGTTCGATCGCGCTGGTGGCCATCGCCCCCAAGACCGGCGACATGCTGGGGGCGGTGCGCCTGCACGCCGACGCCGATTACGAGCGCGGCGAGTACGGCATCCTGATCCGCTCCGACCTCAAGGGCCACGGCATCGGCTGGCAGCTGATGCGCATCATGATCGAGTACGCGCGCTGGCTGGGCCTCAAACAGATCGAAGGCCAGGTGCTGCGCGAAAACCGCACCATGCTGGCGATGTGCCAGAGCCTGGGCTTCGGTGTACGCCCGGATCCGGACGATGCGACCCTGATGGCGGTGACACTCCCTATAATGGGCGAGCCGCGCCCGGCCTGACGTCGTGTCACGCCGCGGTCCCCCATCCTCCATCGCACGCCGGATCTGCCGGGCCTCGCCCTGGCCCGTTGTTCCGGCTGTCGTCTCGGCCCGACTGGGAGTGTCAATGTTTCGCGAGTTCAGAATGTCGTTATTGGTCGCCGCCGTCTGCCTGGGCGTCGCCGCCTGGTGGGGCCATACCACCGCACTGGGTCTGTGGCAGGCGCTGTGGCTGTGCCTGGTGCTGAGCGTGCTGGAAGTGTCGCTGTCGTTCGACAACGCGGTGGTCAACGCCGGCGTGCTCAAGCACATGAACGCGTTCTGGCAAAAATTGTTCCTGACCGTGGGCATCCTGATCGCGGTGTTCGGCATGCGCCTGGTGTTTCCGATCGTGATCGTCTCGGTGGCCACCGGCATGGGACTGGTGCCGGTGATGCAGATGGCGCTGAAGGAGCCGGAACGCTACAGCCAGGTGCTGACCGACAACTATCCGTCCATTGCCGCCTTCGGTGGCATGTTCCTGCTGCTGGTGTTCCTGAACTTCCTGTTCGACCAGGAGCGCAAGTTGCATTGGCTCGGTCCGGTGGAGCGGCTGGTCGGCAAGCTGGGCAAGGCCGATGCGATGTCGGTGATCGTGGCGGTGTCGGTACTGCTGTGCACCAAGCTGTTCCTGCCGGAAGGCATCTTCCAGAGCGTGCTGTTCGCCGGTTTGGGCGGCATCCTGCTGTATCTGCTGGTCGGCAGCGTGGATGCGCTGTTCGAAGCCGAAGAGAGCGAAGACGGTGGCATGGGTCCGGCCAAGCGTTCGGGGATTGCGGCCTTTTTATATCTGGAAGTGCTGGACGCCTCGTTCTCGTTCGACGGCGTGATCGGCGCATTCGCCATCACCCGCGACGTGGTGATCATCATGCTGGGCCTGGCGATCGGCGCAATGTTCGTGCGCTCGATGACGGTCTACCTGGTGCACAAGGGCACCCTGGACGAGTTCGTGTTCCTGGAGCACGGCGCGCATTACGCCATCGGCGTGCTGGCCATCATCATGCTGGTGGGCACGGTCTACCACGTGCCGGAGGTGCTGACCGGCCTGATCGGCGTGGCCTTCATCGCCGCCTCGGTGTGGTCCTCGATCCGCTACCGCAAGCGCCACCATCTGGGCCCGACCGAGATCTGAGCGGGCACCATCCAGGTCGCCTCCGCCAGGGGCCCGAGGCGCCGGTTCGCCGGCAGGTGAAAACGCCGAAGCGACAGCACGCTTGGCGTCGACGGCGGGTGAAGACGGTTCGCAAATCAGGATCCTCCCGACTTGACCTGCGCAGTCGGATTCGTCCTCCCGCCGCGTAAGGCGACTGCTCGTTAGCGCAGCCCGTTGTGCCGCAAGGCTCGGCGCAATTTGGGTACATGTGGGGTTGACCCCCTGGGGGTACCCCACTATCTTGGGGTTCGGTGGTGACCGCCCCAAGTGGCACCGATGAGACGAAGGCGATGCGCAAGTGCGACATTGCCTGCGGCTCCCATCTCAGCGACCTGTACGCGCCCCGGCATTGCCGCGGTCGCTTCCGGCCCGATGACGGCAGCGCGTTCCCACCGAACACCATCATGCGACAGCACACCGCGTGATGGCGGCCGTGGGAGTTCAGGGAAATTGGTAGGTGATGCCGCCGCAGGCCATGGCCTGCGCGTTGTGCGTCCTGTGTCGCCAATGCGCCCTGGACGCCGCTCGGTCGTTGCCTGCTCCGGCAGGTTCGTGTGCCTACGCATGGAGGACGCATGACCACCAACGACACCCTTGCCGCGATCGCCGCCGGTACCGCAACACCCACCAGCGTTCCTGCTAGCGTTGCCGCGCCCGCCTGTGGCGCGCCGGAATTGACCGACCCGTCGGACATCGTGCCGCCTCCCCGCCAAGCGATTGCAATGCACGCACAGACCATCGAAGAACAAAACGTCTCCACCTGGATCACCAAGGAAGCGGGCAATCGCAAGATTCCGTTCGAGCCGGAGCGCCTGGAGCGCGCCATCGACCAGATCCACGCCGAGTTCCCGCAGCTGGACGTGGCCGACTACAAGCGCTCGGTGTTCGGGTTTGTCGAGCGCAAGGACAGCGTCAACGCCGACGACCTGGTCGACCACCTGATCCGCGAGGCCGAAGCCCGCGTCGATCTGACCACCCCGGAGTGGGAACACTTCGCGGCGCGCCTGTACCTGCGCCGCCTGTACAAGCGTGCCAGCCGCAACCGCTTCTACGACGCCAGCCAGAAGTACGGCTCGTTCGTCGGCCTGCAGGAGAGCCTGGCCGACCGCAATGTCTATTCCAACGACATCCTGCGCCGCTACTCCAAGGACGAGCTGATCGAAGCCGGCAAGATGATCGAGCCCGAGCGCGACAAGCTGTTCGCCTACAACGGCCTGTACCTGCTGGCCACGCGTTACCTGGCCACCGACAGCTCGCGCGGCGTGTTCGAACTGCCCCAAGAGCGCTGGCTGACCATTGCGCTGTACCTGATGCAGGACGAGATCGGCACCGGCAAGGGCAGCCGCGAGCGCCGCATGCAGCTGGTCGGCGAGGCCTACTGGGCGCTGTCCAACCTGTACATGACGGTGGCAACCCCGACGCTGGCCAATGCCGGCAAGGTCGGCGGCCAGCTGTCGAGCTGCTTCATCGACACTGTCGACGACAGCCTGCAGGGCATCTACGACTCCAATACCGACGTGGCGCGCGTGTCCAAGCACGGCGGCGGCGTGGGCGCGTACCTGGGCTATGTGCGCTCGTCGGGTTCGGCGATCCGTGGCGTGTCCAACTCGTCCGGTGGCGTGGTGCCGTGGATCAAGCAGCTCAACAACACCGCCGTGTCGGTGGATCAGCTGGGCCAGCGCAAGGGCGCCATCGCGGTCTATCTGGACATCTTCCACCGCGATATCGAAGCGTTCCTGGATCTGCGCCTGAACAACGGCGACCAGCGCCTGCGCGCGCACGACGTGTTCATCTCGGTGTGCATCCCCGACCTGTTCATGGAAGCGGTCGAGCGCCGCGGCGACTGGTACCTGTTCGACCCGCACGAAGTGAAGCGGGTCAAGGGCTGGTACCTGCAGGACTTCTATGACGAGAAGAAGGGCGACGCCAACAGCAGCTTCCGCCGCAAGTACGAAGAAGTCGTCGCCGACGAGCGCATCACGCGCAAGACCGTCAAGGCGATCGAGATCTTCAAGCGCATCATGGTCAGCCAGCTGGAAACCGGCAACCCGTTCATGTTCTATCGCGATGAAGTCAATCGCAAGAACCCGAACAAGCACGAGGGCATGGTCTATTCGTCCAACCTGTGTACCGAGATCCTGCAGAACATGAGCCCGACGCGGATGATGCAGGAGATCATCAGCGGCAATCAGATCGTCACCACCAAGAAGGCGGGCGACTTCGTCGTGTGCAACCTGTCCTCGATCAACCTGGGCCGCGCGATCACCGTGCAGGCCGACCAGGCCGATCTGCTGGGTGCCGACGTGCTGGAGCGCCTGATCCCGATCCAGGTGCGCATGCTCGACAACGTGATCGATCTGAACCAGTTGCCGGTGCCGCAGGCCACCATCACCAATCAGAAATACCGCGCGATTGGTCTTGGCACCTTCGGGTGGCACCATCTGCTCGCGCAGAAGGCCATCCACTGGAATGCCAAGGAAGCCGAGGACTACAGCGATGAGCTGTACGAGCGCATCAACTACCTGACCATCCAGGCGAGCATGGAGCTTGCCAAGGAAAAGGGCACCTACAGCGTGTTCCGCGGCAGCGACTGGCACAACGGCGAGTACTTCCGTGCGCGCGACTACAACAGCCCGCAATGGCTGGAACTGTCGGCGCAGGTGGCGGTCAACGGCGTGCGCAATGCCTGGATGCTGGCGGTGGCACCGAACATGAGCACCGCGCAGATCGCCGGTTCCACCGCCTCCATCGACCCGATCTACAGCGCGTTCTACTACGAAGAAAAGAAGGACTTCCGTCGCCCGGTCGCCGCTCCTGGTTTGTCGCTGGACACCTGGCCGTACTACGAAAAGGGCGCCTACAAGGTCGACCAGTTCGCCAGCGTGCGCCAGAACGCGCGTCGCCAGCGTCACGTGGACCAATCGATCAGTTTCAACTTCTACGTGCCCAGCACCATCCGTGCGAGCACGCTGCTGGACCTGCACATGACCGCCTGGCGCGAAGGTCTGAAGACCACGTACTACGTGCGTTCCAACGATATCGACATCAGTGAGTGCGAGTGGTGCAGTAGCTAAGCGCATTCGCGCTTCGCTTCCACAGTTCGCAAGGCGAACTGTGGACCCTGCTTCACCAGCTCCCACACCCCGCGCCTTCGGCGCGCCCCCTGACTCAGGGGGCTTTCCTCCAAACGATTGCTGCTGTTGTCCCTGCTGTACGCGTGGGCGACGCCTGAAACACGAGTAGAGACCCATGTCCGCAACACCGCTTGAACGCATCAAAATTCTTGAGCCGCGTCACCCGAACCGTTCGACCAGCATCCTCAACGGTCAGACCTCCGGCATCCTCAACTGGAACGACATCCCGTACCCGTCCTTCTATCGGGCCTACAAGGAACTGTCGACCAACTTCTGGATCCCCGACGAGGTGGACATGAAGGGCGATGCGCGCCAGTACAACGAGCTGTCGGCGCGCGAAAAGAATGCCTACGATTCGATCATCGGCCTGCTGGCAACGCTGGATTCGCCGCAGACGCGTTTCATCTACAACGTGGCCGAATACATCACCGACCCGGCCGCGCATGCCAATGCCGCCATCATCGGCCAGCAGGAAGTGATCCATAACGAGAGCTACAGCTACGTGCTGGCTTCGATCACCGGCCTGGCCGACCAGAACCGCGTGTTCGAGATCGCGCGCACGCACCCGACCATCATCAAGCGCAACGCGCCGATCATGGGCGCCTACGAAGACTTCATGCGCGAGAAGACGGCCGAAACGCTGATCCGTTCGCTGATCCAGTCCTCGATCCTGGAAGGCATCAACTTCTACTCCGGCTTTGCGTATTTCTACAATCTGGTGCGCCAGAACCGCATGACCGGCACCGGCAAGATCATCAGCTTCATCAACCGCGACGAATTGGCACATTCGAAGTTCATCAGCGAACTGATTCGCGCCATCATCGGCGAGAACCAGGCATTGCAGGGCGATGAGCTCACCGACTACGTGCACAAGGCCTTCGAGCACGCGATCGACCTGGAAACCCAGTGGACCGCCGAAGTGCTGGACGGCATCGACGGCATCGACGTGGACGAGATGATCCGCTATGTGAAGTACCGCGCCAACAAGATGGCCGGCATGCTCGGTATCGAGAAGCTGTACGAAGGTGCCAACGACAACGTGATGCCGTGGATCAAGGCCTACGCCGACAACTTCACCGAGACCAAGACCGACTTCTTCGAGATGCGGAATGCCTCGTACAAGAAGACGAATTCGGATAACGGGTTTGATGATTTGTAAGAATTTCTAGCCGCTCGTACATCCAACTATCTGCGAACTCATATGAGATTTGAGGTTTACTGCGACGAGGCGAATCCAGACGTCCTAACGTCTGCTAATCCGCGCGCGCGTTACCTCATGATCGGAAGCCTTTGGCTTCCACAGGAAGTCCGGAATGAGCTTAAGTCGCGAATGGGCGACCTTCGAAAACGACATGGAGCTTGGGGCGAGATCAAGTGGAGCAATGTTGCGCCTAATCGCCGCGATTTCTACATAGAACTGGTTGACCTCTTTTTCGCATACGGCGAGAATCTTCGTTTTCGATGTATTGCGGTTGATCGGACCCAAATTGATCTTTCGCTCCATGACAATGATGCGGAGCTGGGGTTCTACAAGTTCTACTACCAGCTTCTTCATCACTGGATTCTCGATTTTAATGACTATCGAATCTTCTGTGACGCGAAGAGTAATCGCGATTCGAAGCGATTACCTGTCCTCGCCCAGTGTTTGTCTCGAGCGAACTTGAGCTCAAATATTGAGAGTGTTCAGTCCTTACCGTCTAACGAAGTAGTACTGATTCAGATGTGTGATTTGTTGCTGGGATCGGCTAGTAGCAAGATCAACTCTACTCTGACGCCTAACACTGCGAAGTTCACCGTCGTTAGCCGTATTGAAAGCGCGTTGGGCCGCGAACTTGGTCCAACTAGCAAGGGCGAGGAGAAATTCAACATCTTCAAGATTCGACTTAATGGAGGGTGGTGATGTCGTTGCCTCCGTTAGTCAGGTACGGGACTTCCGCCGAGTACCGACAACACTATGAACGCGTCTACTGTCGGGGCAATATCCGGACACCAGACGAGATCCGCGTCTACTTCGATGCAAAAAAATTTGACCACGCGTTCTACGAGAGCGTAGGGCGAGATGGGCAAAAGGATACTTTTTCAGAAGTAAGGGCGCAGCGAATCGATTGGATTAAGGCGACCCTCACGCATCCGGGCGCCACTTTATTTCAAGGCTGGGATAAAACTGCCGGGCAGGTTGACGCAACCCGCAGAGTGGCTGTGATCTATGAAGATTTTGTGGTCGTAATTGCACTGTCGCTCAGTCGAGATTCGGTATTAAAGGCTAACTTCATCACGTGCTACCAAGCAGATAGCAGCATAGGAAAGATTCGAAGTTCGCCGACTTGGTCTCGCGAAGAATGCGTCCGCTCGCTTACCGAAGCCAAGCAGCAGACAAAAAAAGGCCGCTGATTCGCTACGCGGGTTCAGCGGCCGAGACCTCGATAGGTTCAAAGCCGATGGGCAGTGAACTCGATGCGGAGCTTAGCTCAGCCATCGCTAGAGTCAAGAGCACTGGTACAGCGCCGAAGCCCCCAACAAGCCCTAGAGGCCAAGGGGTGCTGCAACCAATTGTTTTTAATGAAAATTTTTCCTGAACCTATTAAGCATTCAGCGCATGCGCATCCTCCTCACCCACACCTCGCTCAGCGGCAACACGCGCGATGTTGCGCGTGCGATCCACGCGCGCTGCGAGGAACTAGGTCACGCGGTGACCTGGATCGATGCCGACATCCAGACGCTGGCGCAGGCCTGCCCAAACGGCGCCGAGCACGATCTCTACATCCTCGGCAGCTGGAGTATCAACGCCGGGCGTACGCCGCCGGAAATGAAACGCTTCATCGAACAGCTCGTCAAAGCGGTCGGCAAGCCGGAACGCCTGGCGGTGTTCGGCACTGGTGAGACGCAGTGGGGAGAAGAGAACTACTGCGGTGCGGCCCGGCGCATGGCTGCATTCTTCGGCACGCGCTACCCGCGGCTGGAGATCGAACAGATGCCCCACGGCGAACGCGACGCCACCAAGATCCAGCGCTGGACCGACCACATTCTTGCCCTCACCGATACACCGTTCGAGAACATCCCCCATGCAGACGCTCCACGCCACCACCCCTGACGACTACGCCGCTGCCCTGGCCGCGCATCCGCGTTTACTGGTCGACTATTACAAGGACAATTGCCCTGGCTGCAAGATGCTCGACATGTCGCTGACCAAGTTCGCCGCGAGCGAGGATGCCGCGGGCGTCGCCCTGCTCAAGGTGAAACTGGAAGTGGTGGGCGAGGAGTTCTTCCGTGACCTCGGCTTGCGGCAGACGCCGACCCTGGCCTTGTTCAAGGACGGCGCCGAAGTGGTACGTCTGCCCGGCTTCCAGTCGCCGGCGCAGGTGGAAGCGGCGGTCCGCAGCGGCCTGTGATGGCGACGGGCGCCCGGTCGATGCGAGGCGCCCCGCGCTGAACACCAGCGTCACCGTCGTCGCCTGGAGCTTCCTGCTGGCGGGGCTGGGCGTGTTGACCGGTGCGGCGTGCTGCCGGATCAGGCGCGCTGGATCCTGTGGCTGCCGACGTCCCCCCAAGTTTGAGTAGCACCTCAGTTTGGAGTCCAATTCCCTACCCCGAGGAGATGGGACGTGAAGAAGCGTTTTTCCGAAGAGCAGATCATCGGCTTCCTGCGCGAAGCCGAGGCCGGCATGCCGATCAAAGACCTGTGCCGACGGCATGGCTTCAGTGAGGCGTCCTACTACCTGTGGCGCAGCAAGTTCGGCGGCATGAGCGTGCCCGATGCCAAGCGGCTCAAGGACCTGGAGGCCGAGAACACGCGACTGAAGAAGTTGCTGGCCGAGCAGGTGTTCCAGAACGACCTGATCAAGGATGCGCTGCAAAAACAATGGTGAGCGCACCGGCGCGTCGTGCGCTGGTGCGCGAGTGGATCGCAGGTGGCGCCAGCGAGCGCTGCGCCCTGGCAGCGATCGGCATGAGCGCCAGTGCGCTGCGCTATCGCCCGCGCGAGGACCGCAACGTTGAGTTGTGCGAGCGCATCCTTGCGTTGGCGCATCGCCATCGCCGCTATGGCGTGGGGATGATCTCTCTCAAGCTGCGGCAGGAAGGGCGTCTCGTGAACTATAAGCGGGTGGAGCGGCTGTATTGCGAGCAGCAGCTGCAGGTCCGCCGCCGCACGCGTAAAAAGGTGCCGGTAGGCGAGCGTGCGCCGTTGCTGCGGCCCACCAAGGCCAACCCGGTGTGGTCGATGGACGTCGTGTTCGACCGCACCGCCGAAGGCAGGGCAATCAAATGCCTGGTGATCGTGGACGACGCAACACACGAAGCGGTCGCCATCGACGTGGAGCGTGCGATCTCGGGACACGGCGTTGTGCGCGTGCTGGATCGGTTGGCACACAGTCGTGGCCTGCCGAAGATGATCCGCACCGACAACGGCAAGGAGTTCTGTGGCAAGGCCATGGTCGCCTGGGCGCATGCCAATGGTGTGCAGCTACGCCAGATCCAGCCTGGCAAGCCGAACCAGAATGCCTATGTCGAATCCTTCAACGGCCGGCTGCGCGACGAATGCCTCAACGAACACTGGTTCCCAACGCTGCTGCATGCGCGCACCGAGATCGAACGCTGGCGCCGCGAATACAACGAACACCGCCCCAAAAAACAATCGGCGGAATGACGCCGGCGGCCTATGCCCAGCAGTTGGCCAATAGCGAGATCATCACCCCCGGACTCTAAACCCGACTGCTACTCAGGATGGGGGGACGTCGCAGATCGATCGCTACGCCAATCTCAATACCACCGTGATTGGCCCGTATGACGCACCGAAAACGCGCCTGCCCGGCGCCGGTGGCGCGCCGGAAATTGCGGCCAGTGCCAAACAGGTGTTTATCATCATTCGCTAATCCACACGCAGTTTCGTTCCGACGCTGGACTTCATCACCACGGTCGGGCATCTGTACGGTGGCGATGCGCGCGTGCGTGCCGGCTTCCCCGGCGCCGGCCCGACCGTCGTCGTCACCGACCTGTGCGTGATGGAGCCCGACCCCGTGACCCGCGAACTCACCGTGACGTCGCTGCATCCTGGGACAACGCGCGAGCAGGTCAGCGCGGCGACCGGTTGGCCGATCCGGTTTGCCGCAGATCTCGCGCAGACCACCCCACCTGGCGCCACCGAGCTGGACGTCTTGCGCGCGCTGCAGGCACGCACCGATGCCGCGCATGATGCCCAGGCGGCGGGAGCGGAGGCATGAGCGATGTGTATCTGATCGATGGCATCCGCACGCCGATCGGCCGTTACGGTGGCGCCTTGTCCAGCGTGCGCGCTGACGACCTGGGTGCGGTGCCGATCGCCGCGCTGCTCGTGCGCCATCCGCAGATGGAGCCCGCCGCAATCGACGATGTGTACCTGGGCTGCGCGAACCAGGCCGGTGAAGACAATCGCAATGTCGCGCGTATGAGTCTGTTGCTGGCCGGCGTGCCCTCTTCGGTGCCGGGTAGCACGCTCAATCGCCTCTGCGGTTCGGGGCTGGACGCAGTCGGCACGGTGGCGCGTGGCATTCGTGCCGGCGAACTGGATCTTGCGATTGCCGGCGGTGTCGAATCGATGTCGCGTGCGCCGTGGGTCATGGGCAAGGCCGACAGCGCCTTCGCCCGCAACCAGCAGCTGGAAGACACCACCATGGGCTGGCGCTTCATCAATCCGCGCCTGCAAGCCGCCTATGGCACCGAATTGATGGGCGAAACCGCCGAGAACCTCGCGCAGCTTCATGCCATCGCGCGCGAAGACCAGGATGCGTTTGCACTGCGCAGTCAACAACGCGTGGCGGCGGCGCAGGCGGCCGGCTTCTTCGATGGAGAAATCACTTCGGTGGCAGTGGCCGGGCGCAAAGGCGGCGATGCCAGCACCGTCGAATACGATGAGGCGCCGCGGCCCAACACCACGGCTGAGATGCTGGCCAAGCTCAAGCCGGTGTTTCGCCAGCCCGGGACCGTGACGGCCGGCAATGCCTCCGGTCTCAACGATGGCGCCGCTGCCTTGCTGCTGGCCTCTGCGCAGGCTGTGCAGGCGCATCGCCTGACGCCGCGTGCGCGGGTGCTGGGGTTCGCCTCGGCTGGCGTGGAGCCGGCGTATATGGGCATCGGCCCGGTGCCGGCCACCCAGCGCCTGCTGGCGCGGTTGCACTTGCGCATCGCGCAGTTCGATGCGATCGAACTCAATGAAGCCTTTGCTGCACAGGCACTGGCCTGCACACGCGCATTCGGGCTGGCCGACGATGCCGCACACGTCAATGCCAACGGTGGCGCCATCGCGCTGGGGCATCCGCTCGGCATGAGCGGCGCGCGGCTGGCGCTGACCCTGCTGCGGCAGCTGGAAGCCAGCAACGGGCGACTCGGGCTGGCCAGCATGTGCATCGGGGTGGGGCAGGGCGTAGCGCTGGCGATCGAACGCCTGTGAGCCGACTGTTGCAACCTACCTCGTCCTTCCCTTGCACCCATGCCGTTCTAGTCGCTTTGCTGCCGACGGAGATTCAAGATGCGTGATCCCACCTCTGACGAAGCTGCCATCGCTGCCGATCCGCTGCTCGGTTACCGCCGCAGCCGGCCCGGTGCGCAGCCGCCGTACCTGCATCCGGCATACGCCTCCACCAGGCTGCGTGGGCCCACGCGTGATCCGATCGACCTGCCGGTCACGCTGTTGGAAGTCACCGGCCCGCGCCTGGATCGGCTCACCTTGGGCGAGCACGCGGCCGATCTCACTGCAGGTTCCAGCGGCGCGCCGCTGGGCGAACGCATCATCGTCTCTGGCCGCGTGCTCGACGAAAACGGCAGGCCGGTCCGCAATAGCGTGGTGGAAGTGTGGCAATGCAACGCGGCTGGACGCTACCAGCACGCAGGCGATCAGCACGACGCGCCGCTGGACCCGAACTTCCGCGGCACCGGCCAGGTGCTCACCGACGAGCACGGCCGCTACAGGTTCAAGACCATCAAGCCGGGTGCGTATCCGTGGCGCAACGCCTGGCGGCCGGCGCACATCCATTTTTCGTTGCATGGCGATGGCATCGGGCAACGGCTGGTCACCCAGATGTATTTTCCCGGCGCCCCGCTGCTGGCGCACGACCCCATCTTCAACTGTGTCGACGATGCGCTGGCGCGCGAACGCATGGTGTCCCGTTTCGATTGGGAAAATGCGGTCAGCGAATACGCATTGGCCTACCGCTTCGACATCGTCTTGCGCGGTCGCAAGCAAACGGTCTGGCAGTGACACGATGAGCCTGCATGCAACGCCGTCGCAAACCGTCGGCCCGTATTACCGGCTTGGATTGGAGCCGCTGTATCGCCAACAGATCGCGCCCGCGCAGGCCGCGGGCACGCATGTGCAGATCAGCGGTTGCATCTTCGATGGCGCCGGCGCGCCAGTGGCCGATGCCGTGCTGGAAGTGTGGCAAGCCGATGCGGCCGGCATCTATGCGCATGCGGCCGATGCCCGCTACGAGGCGCACGACCCCAGCTTCGATGGTTGTGGCCGGGTGCCGACCGATGGGCACGGGCGTTTTTCCTTCAGCACCATCAAGCCGGGCAGGGTGGCCGGCCCGCAGGGCAAACTGCAGGCGGCGCACCTGACCGTGCTGGTCTTCATGCGTGGCCTGTTGCGTGGCGCCTCGACGCGGCTGTATTTCGCCGACGCCCCGCAATTGGGCAGCGACCCGATCCTGGCGCTGGTGCCGGCCGAGCGACGCGCCACCTTGCTGGCCCAACCAGGCGCAGGTGGCGTCTACATCTGGGACATCCCTATGCAGGGCGACGCGGAAACGGTGTTCTTCCGCTATTGATCCGGATGCCGATGAAGAAACGCCGCGCACGTGCCGGAGCGCTGCGCCGTGCTGTCTGCACGCTCCTGCGTAAAGAGCAGGCGACGCCAGCTGCGGAGGTCCCCGCACCTGCAAAGACACCACGGCGTGGGCTGCGGGCGATGGGCCGTGGCGCGGCATGCACACGCATCGATGACGGCGCGCATCCTGGCCAATACGCGCATGTGCTTAGAGCGGCTAACAAACCGACTGCGCTCACCGCCAGGCGGGCGCGGCCGGTGCTTGGAATCGGCATGGACCACGCGTCCACTGCGGTTCTTGAGCGCGCCGTCCGCGCCCACCTGACCGCTGCTCGCGACGTTGTGTTAGCCGCTCTTGGTCGTGCGTACGCATCCCATCCAAACGTGGCGTCACCGATATCACCCCGGCAGTGGCAGGCGCGCACGGCACCTTGTCCTTTTGTCTAGTTGGCACCTTGGCACATCGGTGCGATGCTGCCCGCACCCCTAGAGATGCAATGCATGAGTGCGACATCTTCGCTATTGGGATCCTTGTTCGGCGAGCCTGCATGCGACGCCTTGTTTGACGATGCCGCGCGCGTGCAGGCGATGCTGCAGTTCGAATCCGCGCTGGCGCGTGCGCAGGCGCAGTGCGGGGTGATTCCGACCGAGGCCGCGCAGGCCATTGCCGCTGCCTGCGATGTGCGGCATCACGATCTGGCTGCGTTGGCACAGGCCACGGCGTTGGCCGGCAACCCCGCCATTCCGTTGGTCAAGGCGCTGACCGCCCAGGTGGCCGCGCACGACAGCGCTGCCGCGCGCTGGGTGCACTGGGGCGCTACCAGCCAGGACGTCCTCGATACCGGCACGGTGCTGCAGTTGCGTGCTGCGCTCGATCTGCTGCTGCCACGGCTGCACGCCTTGTGCGCCGGGCTGGCCACATTGGCCGAACGCGAACGCGATACCGGCTTGCCTGGACGTACCTTGTTGCAGCAGGCCGTGCCGGTCACCTTCGGGCTCAAGGTCGCCGCCTGGCTGGACGCATTGCAACGGGCGCATCAGCGCCTGCAGGCCATGCAGCACGATGCGCTGGTGCTGCACTTCGGCGGCGCCGCCGGCACGCTGGCTTCGCTCCAGGAGCGTGGCCTGGAAGTGGCGCAGGCGCTGGCGAGCACTCTGGAGCTGCCGCTGCCCGCGCTGCCCTGGCATACGGCGCGCGACCGCATCGTTGAGGTCGGCTGCGCGTTCGGTCTGCTGGCCGGCACGCTGGGCAAGATCGGCGGCGATGTGGTGTTGCTGATGCAGTCGGAGGTGGGCGAAGCGTTCGAGCCCGCCGCTGCCGGCAAGGGCGGTTCGTCGGCAATGCCGCACAAGCGCAATCCGGTCTCCAGCGTTGCAGCGGTTGCCGCGGCCACCCGCGTGCCCGGCCTGGTCGCCACCTTGTTCAGTGCCATGGCGCAGCCGCACGAGCGCGCGGCTGGGCAATGGCATGCCGAATGGGACACCTTGCCGCAGATCGTCTGCCTCACCGCCGGCAGCTTGGCGCAGATGCAGCAGTGCCTGTCTGGCCTGGAACTTGACCGCGCCCGCATGCGTATACATCTGGATAGCCACGGCAGGCTGCTCTACGCCGAGGCGGCGGTATTCGCCCTTGCGCCGCAACTGGGCAAGCCGCAAGCGCATGCCCTGGTGCAACAGGCAGCGCTGCGCGCGCAGGCGCAGCAACGGCATTTGCGCGAGGTGCTCGGCGAGGACGCGCAGGTGAGCGCCGTGCTCACGCACGCGCAACTGCAAGCCGTGTTCGATAGCGATAGTTGGCGCGGCATGTCCTCGGTCTGGATCGACCGCGTGCTGGCCGGATCTCCTTCCTGTTGACGGTGCTTCGATGGCTTATCTCCGGTTGCCCACGCATCGCCTGCATTACCGCCTGGACGGCACCGAAGGGCGCCCCTGGCTGACCTTCTGCAATTCGCTTGGCACCGACCTGCATCTGTGGGACGTGCAGATCGAAGCCTTCGCCCCGCATTACCGCATCCTGCGCTATGACCGCCGTGGCCATGGCGATTCGGAGACGCCGCCGGGTCCGTACAGCGTCGCCGATCTGGGCCAAGACGTGCTGGCGCTATGGGACGCGTTGGAGATCGCGCAAAGCGATTTCTGCGGCCTCTCGATCGGCGGCCTGACTGGCCAATGGCTGGGCCTGCATGTACCGCACCGCTTGCGCCGACTGGTGGTATGCGCCACCGCGAAGAAGATTGGCAGCGCCGCCACCTGGGAAAGCCGCATCGAACAGGTGCGCAGCGAAGGCCTGCCGGTGCTGATCGATGCCACGTTGCAGCGCTGGTTTACGCCGGAATTCGCCATCAGCCACGCGCAGCGCCTGGACATGATCGCCGCCGCCTTCGTGTCCACCTCGCCGGCCGGCTACATCGCCTGTTGCCAGGCGCTGGCGGACGCGGATTTCCGCGGCGCACTGGACGGGCTGAGCGTTCCGCTGCTCGCGCTGGCCGGCGACGATGACCCGGTGTGCCCGCCATCTGATTTGCGCGAGATCGCCTATGCCGCGCCGGACGGTCATTACGGCCAGGTACCCGGCCGCCACATCTGCAACCTGGAATCGCCGGCCGCGTTCAACGACGCGGTGCTCGGCTTTCTTCAGGCCGACTGAGCTGCCCACCTTGCAAGGACACCCCATGCACGAAGACGAACGTTATCAAGCCGGCATGCGTGAGCGCCGGCGCCTCCTGGGCGATGCGCATGTCGACCGCGCGCTGGCTGCGCGTAGCGACTTCACCGAAGAATTCCAGGACCTGATCACCCGCTACGCCTGGGGCAGCATCTGTACCCGCGACGGCCTGCCGGCGCACACGCGCTCGCTGCTCACCTTGGCGATGATGGTCGCGCTGGGCCACGACGAAGAATTCAAACTACACGTGCGTGCAGCGCGCAACAACGGCGTGACGCCTGCGCAGATCAAGGAAGTGCTGCTGCAAGCGGCAATCCATTGCGGCGTGCCGGCTGCCAATCACGCCTTTGCGCTGGCCAGGCCGATTCTGGAAGAACAAGCTGCCGAGGCCGGCGCAGCGCCAGCGGCGTCACCCGGATAAGGTCGTCTTGGAGCGGCTAACAAAATGAGCGCGCTCGCCGCGAGGCCGGCGCGGTCGGTGCGCGATGCAGTATGTGCCACTTGTCCACTGCGGTGGTAAGCGCGATGCCAGCACCTGCCTGAAGAGCGCTCGCGATGACGTTTTGTTCGCCGCTTCTCACTCCAGCCCATACCGAGACATCGCATGACGCGCCGATTTGCCTGTTTGCTGTTGTTGCTACTGACCACTGCGACGCTGTAGGCCCAGCCTCAGCCCGGCCCCGGCACTGCGTTGTCGCAAGTGCGCGCAGACGATGGCCAGATGCTGGCGGTGTGGTCGCGGGTGCCCGCGAAGCCGCGCGGCACGATTGTGCTGGTACATGGCCGCACCTGGAGCGCGTTGCCCAATTTCGACTTGCAGGTGCCTGGCGAGCCGGGCGATACACGTTCTGTGCTGGCAGCGCTTGCGCAGGCCGGCTACGCCGCCTACGCAGTGGATCTGCGCGGTTATGGCGGAAGCGCGCGCGAGCGCACTGGCTGGAACACGCCCACGCGTGCGGTGGCCGATGTCCGCAACGTGCTGGCCTGGGTCGCGCAGACCCATCCCGGCCTGCCGCCGCCGGCATTGCTGGGCTATTCCAATGGCGCGCGGGTTGCGCTGCTGCTTGCACAGCAGCAACCGCAGGCGATGTCTGCATTCGTGTTGTTCGGCTTCCCCGATGATGTGGACGCACCGCCCGCGCCGGCGGTGGCGGCAGATCGCCCGTTGCGTGCACCCACCACGGCCGCGGCGGCCGGCGAGGATTTCATCACTGCCAACGCGGCACCGCCGGCCGTGCGTGCGGCCTACGTCGCGCAGGCGCTGGCATCGGATCCGGTGCGCACCGACTGGCGCGCGATGGAACAGTTCGCCTTTCGCCCCGAGCAGGTGGCGACGCTACCGGTGTTGTTGCTGAGAGGTGTCGACGACCCCATCGCCACCCAGGCAGACAGCGCCCACCTGTACGCACGCCTGCGCAGCGAAGATCGCAGTTGGGTGACCCTGCCGCACGCCGACCACGTGGCGCAGGTCGAAGACAGCCACGCGGCGTGGGTGGATGCGGTGGTGAGCTTTCTGCGCCGGCCGCGCTAGGAGCCGTCAACAACAGGACGGCGCAGCCGTCAGGCGGGCGCGGCCGGTGCTCGGTGCGGCACACACACTCGTCCATTGCGGTTCCTGTGCGCCATCCGCATGCTCGCGACGTCTTGTTTGCCGCCCTGCGTCGGAACGCGTGCAACAGCACGTGGCGATCAATCCGAACGGGTCTGGCCGAGCGCTTTGCGATGTGCCGCCCCGCATGCACGTCGGGCCCTCGCGCAATGCGTGGACGCGATTGCTTTTGACCTCTGCCACCCACCACTGCGCTGCTGGTGCTTATGCGGCGCGGGGGCAGGTCAGCTGCCCCGCGAGCGACGTCCGCGCCAACGCAAGGCACCGCACTAACTCAGCAAGGTTCCCAGCCGCTGTGCCGCCTGCTTCAGCGGTTCCAGCAACTGCGTTTGCATGGTCTGCAAGCTCACCCGCCCGGCCTGAGCGCCGACGTTGAGCGCGGCGATCACCTCGCCGCGCAGGTTGCGCACCGGCACCGCAATCGAGCGCAGGCCGATCTCCAACTCCTGATCGGTCAGGCACATGCCTCCGCGGCGCGTGCGCGCCAGCACCTCCAGCAACGCCGCGGCCTGGGTTACCGTGCGGTCGGTAGGCGGACGCAAGGTGGTGCGTTCCAGATAGGCCTGCAAGGTGTCCGCGGGCAGGGCGGCCAGCAACACCCGGCCCATCGAGGTGCAATAGGCCGGCAGCCGCGTGCCCGGGCGCAGCCCGATCGACATGATGCGCACCGTCTCCGAACGCGCCACGTACAGCAGATCGTCGCCATCCAGCACGCCGAGTGAGCAGGATTCGTGCAACTGGTCGCGCAGCCCGTCCAGCACCGGCTGTGCTGCTGCGGTCATCGACGAAGACGCCGCATACGCACCGCCAATCCCCAGGACGCGCGGCGGCAACACGTAGCCACGCCCTTGCTCGCCGACATAGCCCAGCTTGGCCAGCGTATGCAGTACTCGCCGCACGGCCGCGCGCGAGATGCCGGTTTCCAGGCTGATCCGCGACATCTGTCACTTCGCGCGCGTGCTGGGCGAACACGCTTAGCACCACCAGCCCGCGCCCCAGCGAGGTCATGAAGTCCGGGTCGCCCTGTGCGGCGGCGATCTGCTGCATCAGCTCATGCGGCAGGCCGCGATCGCTACCGGCCACGGCCACGGCGGCGGGACGTTTACCACGGCTGGAGGCGGACTCGGGCATGGGAGTGCGGTGCGGACAGGTCCCTGCATGGTAAGCGCTCGTGCCACGCCATGCCCCCGCTCACAGTCTGTGCGCTGGCATATAAGCGCTTCATCCTGCTTGCCGCATAATCGCCGCTGGTTTGTTACGGATCGGTGCTCTTAGTCAATGAAAACCCCCAATGGCCTGCAGCCGCTGATCGACGACGGCGTCATCGACGACGTGTTGCGACCACTGAAGAGCGGCAAGGAAGCATCCGTCTACGTGGTCAGCGCAGGCGCCGAGATCCTGTGCGCCAAGGTCTACAAGGACATGGCGCAACGCAGTTTCCAGGCGCGCGTGCAATATCAGGAAGGCCGCAAGGTGCGTGGCAGCCGCCAGGCGCGTGCGATGGGCAAGGCCACCAAGTTCGGCCGCAAGGAAGCCGAAACCGCCTGGAAGAACACCGAAGCCGACGCGCTCTATCAACTGGTGGATGCCGGCGTGCACGTGCCCACGCCACGCGGTTACTTCCACGGCGTGCTGCTGATGGATCTGGTCACCGACGAAGCCGGCCACAGCGCACCGCGCCTGGGCGAGGTGGAACTGGAACCGGAACAGGCGCGCGTCTTCCACGCCAGCCTGATCGGCGACGTGGTCAAGATGCTGTCGCTGGGCCTGGTGCACGGCGATCTGTCCGAATACAACGTGCTGGTCTCTCCTGAAGGCCCGGTGGTGATCGACTTCCCGCAGGTGGTCAGCGCCGCCGGCAACAACGCAGCGCGCGACATGCTGCTGCGCGACGTACACAACCTGCGCGACTGCCTCGGCCGTTTCGCACCGGACTTGCTGGAAACCCATTACGGCGAAGAAATGTGGGCGCTGTTCGAAAAGGGCGCGTTGCGTCCGGATAGCGTGCTCACCGGGCGCTTCAAGTTCGACACCCGCCGCGCCGACGTGCGCGCCATTCGTGCCTCGATCGAAGATGCGCGCCAGGAAAACCTCATCCGCCAGCAAGGCCGCAAAGCGGCTGCGGAAGACGAGGACTAAAAGCGCCCGCAAGCCGCCTGCGCCAACCGTCGGGTGCGCAGGCGGCAGCGCATTCGCCGCGATGCAGTGCAGCAAACATCCGGCCCGCGCGGGGGCGTGCATGCACCATCGCTAACCGACCTGCGCGTGGCATTGTGGCCACATTGCCCGGGGCGGCTTCAACTCTGGATCGCAACACCAACGGTTGTGACGTGGTCCAGGCGACCTGACCTGAGCACTTCACCGCCAAGTGGAGTTGCCCATGTCATCCAGCCGCCTGAACCTGTCAGAACGATACCGTCTGCATGCGTTGTATGAAACCGGGATGTCGATGCGCGTCATCGCCGATGCAGTGGCGCGTGCGCCCAGCACGATCAGTCGTGAGCTGCGCCGCAACCGGCACGCGGCGAAGTATCGGCCCGATCACGCGCAGCGCATCAGCGCCCATCGGCGCACGCAGGCCAGCCGGCGTCCACGCATCGACGCCGAACGTATCGGCCAGAGCGAGGTTCTGCTGAGGGAGGACGTCAGTCCCGAACAGATTGCCGGTCGCACCGGCTTGGCCAGTCACGCATGGATCTATCGGCACATCGACGCCGACCAGAAGCGCGGTGGTCGGTTGTTCATGCATCTACGTAAACGCCGTCGCAATCGCCGTCGGCGTGGCGTGCGCGATGGCCGCGGGCAGCTGACGCATCCGACATGCAGTTCATACCCTCACCGCCGATAACATTACGCTGTGGAACGCCCGTTCCTGCAACTGCGTGGCGTGCTGCTACGGCGACGTGCTGCAACGTGTAGCGATGCCGAGTTGGCGTGAGGCGGTCTGCAGTTCGTCCATCGCAGGAGCGGGAGTGAAAAAAAGCCGCGCAGTGCGCGGCTTTTCGATTCATCCGTTCGATCCTCGGTATGGCTTACGCGGTGCACCGCACCACGTTGTTGGCACGCCGCGCGTTGACCGCTCCCGCCGTCCCTACTCCGCAATGCTTCACTGCGCGTCGCGCGCGACCTGGAACCCTGCGAAGGACTGCGTCACTGGCATGATTTCCAAACGGTTGATGTTCAAATGTGCCGGCAGGCTGGCGACGTAGAAAATCTGTTCGGCGATATCGTCTGCCGTCATCGGGGTGGCGCCGCGGTACAGCGTGTCCGATGCGGCCTGATTGCCGCCGGTGCGCACCAACGTGAATTCGGTCTCGGCCATGCCCGGTTCGATCGACGTCACGCGCACGCCGGTGCCGTGCAGGTCCGCGCGCAGTCCCAGTGAGAACTGCTGCACGAAGGCCTTGGTGCCGCCATACACGTTGCCGCCGGTGTACGGATAGGTCGCTGCGACCGACGCGATGTTGATGATGGCGCCGCGGCGCGCGATCAACGCCGGCAGCAGGCGGTGGGTGAGCGTGACCAGCGCGGTGACATTAGTGTCGATCATCTGCTGCCACTGCGCCAGGTCGGCTTGCTGCGCTGGCGCGGTGCCCAGCGCCAGGCCGGCGTTATTGACCAGCACGTCGATGTCGGCGAATGCGGCCGGCAGTGCGTCGATCGCGGCAGACAAGGCGTGTGCATCACGCATGTCGAATGCGGCGGTGTGCACCTGCCCGGCCGGCAGTTCAGCGGCCAGCGCCTGCAGGCGCTCGGCGCGCCGACCGGTGGCGATGACCTTCCAGCCGCCAGCGGCGAAGCGGCGCACGGCGGCGCTGCCGAAACCGGAGGTGGCACCAGTGATCAGGACGGTCTTGGACATGGGGAACTCCAGGGGACGGGGAGTGGTAAAACCAGATTCAGGGCATAGGTGGAGGGCTGGCCGTTGCGTTGTGCCGCGCACGCAGCCTTTTCGGTCAAGGTCTCGCGCGGCCACGGCGCAGTCGCAGTAACACGTATGTCGCCGGTGCGGGTGCCGCAGTCGTCGCGGTGGCGGGCAGCTCGACGATCAATTCGCCATCCACCCAGACGGCGGGCACTGGCGATGCTTGGCCGGGGAACAACACGTCCATGGGCAGGGTGGGCGGCGCGGCGTTGCAGGCGCCCAGAACTCCGCGATCGAGCAACAAGCGTTGCCCGTCCAGCCGCCAGTCGGCGCGATAACCGCGCCAGTTAGCGCTGCAGCTGCCCAGCGCGCTGCCGGCGTGCGCCACGAAGCGCTTCCAGGTGGCGGGGTCGTCCAGTGGGCCGGACAACGGTTCGGCCAGCAGTGTCGCCTGCTGGCCGTCGATCTGGATAAGATCGGGAAGCTGATTGGTGGCATGCGCCGGGCCGGCCCACGCCAGCACACTCAGCAACACGCCAGCGATGCGCCGTATCACGCGCGGTTACTGCGCCTTGATCGCGATGGCGGACAGGCCACTGCCGGTGAGCTTTTGCTTGGCCTCGGCCAATTCGCTGGCGCTGCCGTAGGGTCCCATGCGCACGCGATAGACCGTCTTGCCGCTGATGTCGGCCGATTCCACGCGTGCGGCCAGGCCCATCATCGCCAGCTTGGCCTTGGTCGATTCGGCATCGCCCGAGGCACCGAACGAGCCAGCTTGCAGGATGTAGCGGGTGTTGTCGGCAACCGCCGGAGCGGCCGTCGTCGCTGTTGCAGCGGCGGCGGTTGCGGTGGGCTTGGGCGCAGCGGCGGTCGGCGTGGTGAGTGCGGCGGTACTGGCCGTGGCCGGGGTTGCGGCTGGACGTGCAGTGACGGTTTCCGGCAGCGGCTTGGGCGCGCTGGCGCCGGTTTCCTTCAACGGCATCGGTCCGCTGGCGGCCGGCGTGGCGGCGGCAACGCTGGCGCCGGGTGCAGGCGCAACCGGCTTGCCTTCCAGCGCAGCACGCGCTCGCGCGGCCTCTTCAGCACGCGCGCTCGCGGCCAGTTCGGCATCGGACATCTGCACTTCCTTGCCTGGCAACAAGGTGTAGAAGTCGTACTGGGTCTGCGCAGCGCCGGGTTTGGCCTGCGGCTTGGGCTGCTGCGCGCTGGGCTTAGGCAGTTCGGCCGGCGTGTCCACGTCGGCATCGGCCACCGGCTCGGGCTGCGCATCCGGGTTGGCACGCGGGCCCACGCGCAGGAAACCGTCGCCGTCCTTTTTGAACAGGTTGGGTGCGGCCAGGAAGACCACTGCCGCAATCGCGACGCCAGCCACCAGCCACACCCAACCGGGGGTGCCATTGCTGGTGTTGCGTCGGGCCTGACTCTTACCGCGTCGTGCTGCCATCTACCACTTCTCCGAATCGTGTCGTTGCGGGCCAGCTGGCCCGACTTGCTGCGGCAATGCGCGCTGCTGCACGCATTGCCCGGTGAGCGCCATCAGCGCCCGAGGTTGCAGGCCGGCATTACCGCGGTGCCATGCGCTGCGTCGGCTGCCTGCGATGGCACCCGGTACCTGCGGCCCGATTACATCTTTTCCGGAGCGCTGACGCCGAGCAATTCCAGGCCATTGGCCAGCACCTGCTGGGTGGCGACCGCCAGGGTGAGCTTGGCATCGCGCTCGGCGGCATCGTCCACCAGCACCTTGCTGTTGTGATACCACGTGTGGAAGGCATGCGCCAATTCACGCAGGTATTGGGCGATCTGGTACGGCTCCAGCGTCTGGCCGGCGATTTCCACCACTTCCGGGTAACGCGACAATTCCAGCATCACCGCCAGCGAGTGCTCGTCGTCCAGGCGTGCGAGCTCGGCCAGGCCGTGAACCTGATCATATTTGTAGCCCTTTTCCTGCGCCTGGCGCAGCACGCTGCAGACCCGTGCATGCGCGTACTGCACGTAGAACACCGGGTTGTCGTTGCTCTGCGCCCGTGCCAGGTCGATATCGAAGGTGAGCTGCGAATCGGGCTTGCGCGCGATCAGGAACCAGCGCACCGCATCGGCGCTGGTCTCTTCGATCAGGTCGCGCAGGGTGACGTAGCCGCCTGCACGTTTGCCAAGCTTCACTTCTTCGCCATCGCGCATCACCGTGACCATCTGGTGCAGCACGTATTCCGGCCAGCCCTGCGGGATGCCCAACTCCATCGCCTGCAGGCCGGCGCGCACGCGCGTCAGCGAGCCGTGGTGGTCCGCGCCCAACTCGGTGATCGCGCGCTCGTAGCCGCGCTGCCACTTGGTCAGGTGGTAGGCCACGTCCGGCACGAAGTAGGTGTAGGTGCCATCGGACTTGCGCATGACGCGGTCCTTGTCGTCGCCGAAGTCGGTGGACTTCAACCACAACGCGCCACCTTCCTCGTAGGTATGGCCCGAGGCGATCAGCTTCTGCACCGCTTCTTCGACCTTGCCGTCCTTGTACAGCGAGCTTTCCAGGAAGTAGATATCGAAATCCACCCGGAACGCCGCCAGGTCGTGGTTCTGCTCGTTACGCAGATAGGCCACCGCAAAGCGGCGGATCGATTCGAGATCGGCTGGGTCCTTAGTGCCGGTGACCAGATGGCCTTCCATGTCGACGGTGTCGCCGGTCAGGTAGGCGTTGGCCACATCGGCGATGTAGTCGCCGCGGTAGCCGTTTTCCGGCCAGCCTGCGCTATCGGGGGTGAGCCCCTGCGCGCGTGCCTGCACCGACAGCGCCAGGTTCTCGATCTGCACGCCGGCATCGTTGTAGTAGAACTCGCGCTTGACGTTCCAACCGTTGGCATCAAGCACGCGGGCCAGGCTGTCGCCGATTGCCGCAGCGCGGCCGTGGCCGACATGCAGCGGGCCGGTCGGGTTGGCCGAAACGTATTCCACGCCCACCGAGCGGCCGTTGCCGGCCAGCCCGCGCCCGTAGTCGTGGCCCTGCTTGATCACATGCGCCACTTCGCGCTGATACGCGGTCGGTGCCAGATGGAAATTGATGAAGCCAGGGCCGGCGATTTCCACCTTGGTCACGTCGTTGCTGTCCGGCAAGGCGGTCAACAGGGCCTGGGCCAATGCGCGCGGATTGCTGCGCGCGGCCTTGGCCAGCAGCATCGCGGCGTTGGTGGCGAAGTCGCCGTGCTCGCGGGTCTTGGGTCGCTCGACCACAAAATCCGGCGGCAGGGTGTCGCCAGGCAGGGTGCCGTTGGCGCGCAAGGCTTCGATGCCTTGGCCGATCAGTGCGCGGAGTAGGGCTTTCACGTGGGATCTGCTTGGAACCAAACCGCCGATTTTACCCGACCGCGTGCCGCAGGGGCCGACCGATGGTTCAGGTCGGAGAACCACTGCTCATTCCAGCCAGCCACGCTCGGCTAGCGACACCGGCCGGCCATCGCCGATGACGAAATGGTCCAGCAGGCGGATGTCGACCAGTTCCAGGCTGTCCAGCAGGCGTTTGGTGACTGCGCGGTCGGCCTTGGAGGGCTCCGGATTGCCGGATGGGTGGTTGTGGCCGACGATCACCGCTGCCGCATTGTGCAGTAGCGCCCGCCGCACCACTTCGCGTGGATGGATGTCGGCGCCATCGATGGTGCCGGTGAACAATTCTTCGAACGCGATGGCGCGATGGCGGTTGTCCAGGAACAGCACCGCGAACACTTCGTAGGCCCGCGCGCGCAGCCGCTGCGAGAAGTAGCGGCCTACGCTGGGCGGGTCGCTGAGCGCCTCTCCGCGCTCCAGCGCACTCATCAGGTGGCGATGTGCCAATTCCAGCGCCGCCGCGAGCTTGCAGGCCGAGGCCGGGCCCAGCCCCGGCAGGCGCTCCAGCGCTTTGGCTGGGCGGTCCAGCAGCGGGCGCAGCGGCCCGTGCCGGTGCAGCAGATCGCGCGCAGTCTGTACTGCGTCCTGGCCGCGCAGGCCGGAGCCGACGAAGATCGCCAGCAGCTCGGCATCGGACAAGGCAGTGGCCCCGCGCGCCAGAAGTTTCTCGCGCGGGCGTTCATTGGTGGGCCAGTCGTGTATGTGCATATGGCGAGATTGCCGGTGCTCATCGCCGACGCCCATCAGGCCAAGCGAGGGCATCGGCTAATCTAGTTGTCCTTGTAACCGTAGGACGACTCCGACGTGATCGGCTCAACTCAGGCCCGCCCCCTGGACGGACAGCGTTTGCTGCTGTGCGTCGGCGGAGGCATTGCCGCTTACAAATCGCTCGAACTGGTCCGTCGCCTGCGCGACGCCGGTGCGCAGGTGCAGGTCGCCATGACCAGCGGCGCGCAACAATTCGTCACCCCGCTCAGCTTCCAGGCACTGTCCGGGCAACCGACCCGCACCACGTTATGGGACAGCGCTGCCGAGCAGGCGATGGGCCACATCGAACTGGCGCGCTGGGCCGAGCGGGTAATCGTTGCCCCGGCGACCGCCGACCTGTTGGCGCGTCTGGCGCATGGTCTGGCCGACGATCTGGTCACAACCCTGTGCCTGGCGACCACCGCGCCGCTGACCGTGGCGCCGGCGATGAACCACCGCATGTGGCTGCATCCAGCCACCCAGGCCAATATCGCCACCTTGCGCACGCGCGGGGTGAAGGTGGTGGGCCCCGACGATGGCCCGCTGGCCGAGGGCGAATCCGGCCCCGGGCGGCTGGCCGAGCCGGCGGCGATCATCGCCGCGCTGGTCGACGGCATTGCTGTCGCAAGCGCTGCACTGGCCGGTGCCAAGAGCACCGCTGCGCCGATGTTCGTGTCCAGCAGTGCACAGCTGGACGGCCTGCGCATCGTGATCAGCGCCGGCCCCACCTTCGAAGACCTGGATCCGGTGCGCTACGTCGGCAACCGCAGCAGCGGCAAGATGGGCTACGCCCTGGCCGCCGCCGCTGCCCGCCAGGGCGCCGACGTGGTGCTGGTGAGCGGGCCGGTGCATCAGACCACCCCGGCCGGCGTCCAGCGCATCGACGTGCGCTCGGCCGCGCAGATGCGCGATGCGGTGCTCGGCGCCTTCCCGGCCGACATTTACATCGGGGCCGCTGCCGTGGCCGATTACACGCCCAAGCGGGTGGTGTCGCAGAAGATCAAGAAGACCGGCGAAACGCTGACCCTGGAACTGGTGCGCACCCCGGACATCCTGGCCGAGGTTGCCGCGCAGACTGGCGCATTGAAACTGGTGGTCGGTTTTGCTGCCGAAACGCACGACGTGGAGCATTACGCGCGTGGCAAGCTGGCGGCCAAGCGGCTGGATCTGATCATCGCCAATCAGGTGGGGATCGAAGGCGGCGGCTTCGAAAGCGACAACAACGCGGCCACTGCCTATTGGCCGGGCGGCGAGCGCGCGTTTCCCAGTAGCAGCAAGACTGAATTGGCCGACCAACTACTGGCCTTGATTGCGGAGAGATTGCAGGCATGAGCACCCCGACCCAGTCCTTGCAGGTGAAGTTGCTCGACCCGCGCTTCGGCGATCTGTGGCCGTTGCCGGCCCATGCCACCGAATCCAGTGCAGGCATGGACCTGCGCGCCGCGCTGGAGGCGCCGATGACGCTGCAGCCGGGCGATGCGGCGCTGATCCCCAGCGGCATCGCGATCCATCTGGCCGACCCGCAGCTGTGCGCGGTGATCCTGCCGCGCTCGGGGTTGGGCCATCGCCACGGCATCGTGCTCGGCAACGGTACCGGCCTCATCGATGCGGATTACCAGGGGCCGTTGCTGATCAGCACCTGGAATCGCGGCCGCGAGGCCTTCACCATCGAGCCGGGCGACCGCATTGCGCAGCTGGTGATCCTGCCGATCGTGCGCGCGGGCTTGCAAGTGGTGGATACTTTCGTTGACAGCGCGCGGGGAGCGGGTGGATTCGGCCACACCGGCGTGCGCTGACTGGGGAAATCACATGAGCAAGGCGAACGAGCGCAGGCAGTCGATGTCCAGCGTGCGTATGAGTGGTCTGGTATTGGCGGGCATATTGCTGTTGCTGGCCGCTTGGTTCGGCTGGAACAGTTATGCGCAATGGCGCAAAGACGCGGTGGCGCAGAACCTTGAGCAGGCGCGCGATCGCGCAGTGCAGGACGTGGGCCAGGCGATGGCCACGCAGGCCAGCCAGCTCGACGCCGTGCTCAAGCAGCCGCCGGTGGTCGCTGCCCTGGCCGGTGGCGACGCGCTGGCGGCCGCATCGGCCATCCGCGAGCGCTTCAAGGGCGCCGAGGATGTGCAGGTGTTGCCTGGCGACCTCGCCGCGGCCTATGCCAATCCCAAGGATTTCGGTTATGCGCGTCTGAGCCTGCTCGAATCGGCGCAGGTGGCCGATCATGCACAGGTCCACGTGATACGCGACGCCAAACAGGTGCGCTTGGGTATTGCGGCGGCAGTGCGCCTGGGTGCGCAGCCGGCGGTGGCGTACGTGCGGTTGCCGCTGCTGCGCCTGACCGCCCCACTGGATGCGATCGCAGTGCCCGGCAGCGCGTATCTGGCCTTGCGCCAGGGCAGCTACAACGTGGCTCAACAGGGCGATGCCGGCTTGTCCGATGCGGCCGAAACGCTGGCCAAACCGCTCGGCACCAGCGGCCTACGCGTGGCTGCAGCGGTGCCGCAAGGCAATAGCGGCACGTTGGGTCCGGGCGCCGTTGGTTGCGCCATTGTGGCGGCGTTGCTGCTGATCATTGCAGTGCTGCTGGTGCTGGCCAGTCGGGGGCAGGTGGCCTTGCCACGCCGTCGGGTTGCCGGCCAATCCAGCGCCGATGAACCCACCCTCAGTCAGAGCCTGCAGCAGGACGCCAGCATTGCCAGCGAAGCGCGCGCGCTGGACGTCGACGCCTCGCCCACAGTGCCGCCGGTGCTGGTGCCGGCGGTGCAGATCGCCACCGAGATGTTCCGCGCCTACGACATCCGTGGTGTGGTCGGCAAAGACCTCAACCCCGGCGTTGCCGCCTTGATCGGCCAGGCCATCGGCAGCGTGATGCAGGCGCAGGGCCTGCGCCATGTGGTGGTCGGCCGCGACGGCCGGCTGTCCGGACCGGAGTTGACCAATGGCCTGATCGAAGGCCTGCGCCGCGCCGGCTGCAATGTCACCGACATCGGCTTGGCGCCGACGCCGGTGGTGTACTTCGGCGCGTACGAGCTGCGTGCCGGCAGCTGCGTGGCGGTGACCGGCAGCCACAATCCGCCGGACTACAACGGCTTCAAGATCGTGATCGGCGGCGAGACCTTGTCCGGCACCGCCATTGCCGAATTGCACCAGCGCATCAACGAAGGCCGCCTGCATACCGCTGCCACGCCCGGCGAACTGGAGCAGCGCGACATCAGCGATGCCTACATCCAGCGCATTGCCGACGACGTGCAGCTTGATCGCCCGATCAAGGTGGTGGTGGACGCCGGCAACGGCGTCGCCGGTGAGATCGCGCCGCGCCTTCTGGAAGCGATCGGCGCCAAAGTGGTTCCGTTGTATTGCGATATCGACGGCACTTTTCCCAATCATCACCCCGACCCGAGCGAGCCGCACAACCTCGACGATCTGGTGAGGATGGTGCAGCGTTTCGATGCGGATATCGGCGTGGCGTTCGATGGCGACGCCGATCGCCTGGGCGTGGTCACCAAGGAAGGCACGGTGGTGTTCCCCGACCGCCTGCTGATGCTGTTCGCCGCCGATGTGCTGCAGCGCAATCCCGGCGCGTTGGTCATCTACGACGTGAAATGCACCGGCAAGCTGTCCGACTACGTGTTGCGTAATGGCGGCAGCCCGTTGATGTGGAAGACCGGGCATTCGCTGATCAAATCCAAGATGCGCGAGACCGACGCCGAACTGGCTGGCGAGATGAGCGGGCACTTCTTCTTCAAGGAGCGCTGGTACGGCTTCGACGACGGCATCTACGCCGCTGCACGCTTGCTGGAAATTCTCGCCCAGAGCGAGCAGACCCCGTCCGAGGTATTGGACGCCTTGCCCGAAAGCGTCTCCACGCCGGAGATCAAGGTGCCGGTGGAGGGCGATGCGCATGCGCTGGTCGCGCGTTTTGTCGAGCGTGCGCAGACCGGCGGAGAATCGCCGTTCGAGTCGGCACGGCTGTCGACCATCGATGGCTTGAGGGCGGATTTCGTCGATGGCTGGGGCCTGATACGCGCTTCCAACACCACGCCGATCCTGGTGCTGCGGTTCGAAGCCGACAGCGAGGCTGCATTGCAGCGGATTCGCACGCTGTTCCGCGAGGAACTGCAGGCGTTGGTGCCTGCGCATCCCTTGGCGTTCTGATTGCCAGATGCGCCGGGCGCCAGCTACGTTTCCTGTTAACAGGCAGCGCAGCTGGGCCGGCGCGGGGCGCACCTGGCGGCCAGCCGAGACCGCCCCGCCGTAAATGGTCACCAGCGGGTTCGGCGTGTTCCGGTGCGCTCAGCAGGGCCGTGTGGCGCGTGGATTGGTACGGCGTGGTGATCTTCAGGCAATAACCACACTGCGTCCCAGTACGGGTATCCGCCGATCTGCTCGGCTAGCCCCGCACGCAGTGGGAGCGCGACCAGTGTGCGGGCAAACTGTCGATGATCGCCCTGCAGCGGAAGCGCCGAAACCTCCATCTGCGGCTGCCACACTGTTCCGCCACGTCCGCGTGCGCGATTGACCGCACCGGCAGCAATCCGCCGCGCCGTCGCGGCCACTTGCAGTAACACCGCCTTGCTCGGTGCCTGCAGCAACCCACACCACGCATCCGGCAGCAGCACCCAGCACAGCAACTGCGCGCCTTGCCAATGCCGCGGCGAGGCCAAGCTGGCAGCTGCTGCGCGGGCGCAGCGCCAGTCTGCGAACAAGGGCACGTTCTCATGCGTGAGCAGTCGCAGATGCCAATACGCTGCCTCAAGCGTTGGCATTGGCATGGACATCGGGCGATGGACGGGCGCGCTGGACATGACCATAGCCTGCCTCCGGCACGACAGGGGCACTATCGGCTGGCACCCTATCATCGCGTCGTCCGCGCACGCAGTGGTGCGTCCGAAAAGTAGGCATCCAGCCTTCAGCGATATCGCCACGCATCCGGCGGTAGGCGGTGCATCGGTGAATGCACGCGGATCACGTCAATGCGCTCAGGCGCTCATCGACCCCGAGGAATCACCACGCACAGAACCCAGTCCCGGAAATGCAATGCATCCGGAGCGCATCAGTGCGCTGAGGTGTCTGCAACGACGATTGAACACAAAAAAATCTGATGCAGCGGTGCGCTTTGCATCGACACACGCAGCAGGATCGCTTCAACGCGTCACGGCACTCATCAACACTGTTCGATCACTCGACAAACATCCGGATCAGACCGATCCAACTCCGAACTCCCCGCCTCAGTGACCCGCGCGGTCCCGCTTCCATCCGCGATGCTTCACATCCAGATACAGGCTGTAAAACGCGGTAAACGCCGGGAACAGGTTCTGCAGCACACCCACTGAATCCTGCTTGGCCGAAAACACGAAATAGCTCAGCGTCATCAGGCTGCCGACCACGCTCATGTACCAGAACAGGCGCGGAATCACCGGCTTGCCGGCGCGTTTGGAGGCCACGAACTGCACCAGCCAGCGGCCGCCGAACATCAGCGCGCCGACATAACCGATCAGCTTCCAACCGGTGACATGGATGCCGGTCCAGTAGAGCCAGGTCAGTGGTTGGTCGAGAAAGGACGGGTCCATCAGCGTTCCTGCACCACGGTGCGCTTGCTGCGCGTGATCAGCCACGCCACACCGCGCAGGTCGCGGATGCCGACCAGCGCGCGATTGAGATTGTTGTATTTGGAGACGCCAGCGGTGCGATGGCGGTGATTGACCGGCACGCTCACCGTGCGCCAGCCGGCACGCTGCATCAGCGCGGGCAGGTAACGGTGCATATGGTCGAAATAGGGCAGGTCCAGGAATGCCTCGCGCTCGAACAGCTTGATGCCGCAACCGGTATCGGGCGTGTTGTCGCGCAGCATGCGTGAGCGGATCGCGTTGGCCCACTTGCTGGCCCAGCGCTTGGAGCCGGAATCCTGGCGATTGACCCGCCAGCCGGCGAACAGTTTCACCTGCGGCTCGGCCTGGCTGCGCGCGATGAGCAGCTTGGGGATGTCGGCCGGGTCGTTCTGGCCATCGCCATCGAGCGTGGCGATCCAGCTGGCGCGTGCGGCCTTCACCCCGCTGCGCACCGCCGTGCTCTGGCCGCTCTGGGTCACATGATGCAGTACGCGCAGTTCAGGCGTGGTGCGCTTCAGGCCCTGCAGCACTGCCAACGTGTCGTCGCGCGAATGATCGTCGACATAGACGATTTCGAAGGCCACCACGCTGCGCAAGGCGCTGACGATTTCGCCTACCAGCGTGGCGACGTTATCGCGCTCGTTGAACACCGGGACGACGACAGACAGCTGAGGTTGGCTCATGGAGGCAGGGTGGCCAGATGAAGGCTGAGCGAAAAAGATCGCGCATTGTGCCCTGACTCTCTGAGTCAGGCATGAAGCAGGCACGCGTTATGTGCAATGGAACGGCTGGTAAGCGGCCTTTGGCACGCACTGCAGCGGCGGGAAGGCTGCAAAGGCGCAGGAGCTAGGAGGCATCACACATCTCTTCAGCGCAGTGGCGCAGAGACTGCGCATGTCTGCCCTGCGACAGGGCTGCGAGGGCGGTGATGGCGCAGGCGTCGTCACGTCTGGAGCCGGCAGCACCGCGGCAGCCGCTACAACGCCCGATGCGTGCCATCAACCGCAAAAGTGCCCATCCACCCAACCCGAGAAGCCCTAGGCGCGCTTGCCGAAATACTGCCGGCACCAATTCACCACCTGCGGCAACCCACGCTCGACGGGGGTAGCCGGATCGAATCCGAACGCGGCCTGCGCGCGCTGGGTATCGGCCATGGTGCGGATCATGTCGCCCGGCTGCATCGGCCGGTAGACCTTCTCGGCCGGGCGACCGGCGGCCTGCGCGATCACGTCGATGAAGTATTCCAGCTCCACCGGCGTGTGGTTGCCCAGGTTGAACACCCGGTGCGGCACCGGCTCGCTGCTGGGCGTGTCCAGCGCGCCCAGCACGCCGGCCACAATGTCCTCGATGAAGGTGAAATCGCGCTGCATTTTGCCGTGGTTGAACACCTCGATCGGCCGCCCCGCCAGCACCGCACGGCTGAAGATCAGCGGCGCCATGTCCGGCCGGCCCCACGGCCCGTACACGGTGAAGAAGCGCAGCCCGGTCGCGCGCAGCCCGTACAGCTGCGCGTAGGTGTACCCCATCAGTTCATTGGCCGCCTTGGTCGCCGCGTACAACGAGCGCGGCTGGTCCACACGCTGGTCTTCGGAAAACGGTGGCGTGGCCGAATCGCCATAGACGGAGCTGCTGGAGGCGTACACCAGGTGTTGCACGCCGCGGTGGCGGCACAACTCGAGCATGTTGACGAAGCCAACCAGGTTGCTGTCGACGTAAGCAGACGGGTTTTCCAGCGAATATCGCACGCCCGCCTGCGCAGCCAGATGCACCACGCGCGTAGGCTGGATCTCATCGAACAATGCAGCCAGGCCGTCGCGATCGGTCAGATCCAGCGTGCGGATATCGACGCCGGGGCACAGCGCCGCCACGCGGTCGTGTTTGAGCTGCGGATCGTAGTAGCGGTTGTAGTTGTCCAGCCCCACCACCGCCTCGCTGCGGGCCGCCAGCGCGCGGCAGGTGTAGGCACCAATGAAGCCGGCAGCGCCGGTGACGAGAATGGTCATGGCTGTGATCCTGGGAAATGCGCAAACAAAAGGCCGGCGCCACCGATCTGAACACACGAAGCGCCGCAAATACGGCCGCGTGCGGCAGTGGCGTGTTGATGCTCTTGCTGCGCCTGCGGTGCATAGAGTGCCAGGCGCGATTCGCGGTGGTCGCGGCTCATGCGGTGCTCAAAACTAAAGACTGCAGCGCGCCATGCGTGGTCGCTCACCGCAGGGCGAGCGGTGCTTCGCTGGCGAGCTTGGCCTTGCGTTCGGCGCTGAACTTCCACCACGGCTGCGCCGCCTCGCCGTCCATGAAGCGCAGGATCGACAGGAACACATCGATCATACAGGGGGCGTGCGACACGCCTGTGCGCAGGCACAGCTGTGCGTGCATGTCGTAGGCATCGCGACCGCGCAGTTGCGCAGGCACGCGGATGCCGATCAGGTGCAGATCCTTTTCGCAGGCCGGCCCGACGTTGGGCAAATCGGTCAGTTGCAGCAGATGCTGGCGGTCCACCTTGGCGGGATTCATGGCCGGCGAGAATCCAGTCGGATGCGCAACAGCGATCAGCTGCGCTGCATACGGAGGCGTTCGAGCACGCCGTCCAGCGTGTCCAGATCGGTGTAATGGATCACCAGCTTGCCCTTGCCGCCGCGGCCGTGATTGAACACCACCTTGGTGCCCAGCGACTCGGACAGTTCGGTTTCTAGCGAGGCGATATCGGCCTGCGGGGCCACCGGCGCCGGCTTGCCCTTGCGCAGCGCGCTGGGCACCTTGCCAGCGGCGAACTGCTGCGCGCGGTGTTCGACTTCGCGCACCGACCAACCCTGGTCGGCCGCCTCCTGCGCCAGCTTGCTGGCCAGTTCCGGCGCCAGGGTGAGCAGCGCGCGCGCATGGCCCATTTCCAGGCGACGGGTTTCCAGCAGTACGCGGATCGCCACCGGCAATTCCAGCAGCCGCAGCAGGTTGGACACCGACGCGCGCGAACGCCCCACCGCACCGGCGGCTTCGGCATGCGTCAGCGAAAATTCGTCGATCAGCCGCTGCAGTGCCTGCGCTTCTTCCAATGGGTTGAGGTCTTCGCGCTGGATGTTTTCGATCAGCGCCATCGCGATGACGGTGCGGTCGTCCAGCTCGCGCACCACCACCGGCACCTCGGTCAGCCCGGCCAGCTGCGAGGCGCGCCAGCGGCGTTCGCCGGCCACGATCTCGAACTGCCCCGGCGCCAGCGCGCGCGCCACGATCGGCTGGATCACGCCCTGCGCCTTGATCGACTCTGCCAGTTCGGACAGCTTGACCTCGTCCATCTCCCGGCGCGGCTGGTACTTGCCCGGCTGCAACTGGGTCACCGGCAACTGGCGCAAGCTGTCGCCTGGCTGCAACGCGTCTTCGCTGGCGGCGCTTGGCGCTGCGGCGGCGGCCGCGCCCTTCGGTCCCAACAACGCTTCCAGGCCACGGCCCAGGCCACGCTTCTTTGCGGGCATCGGCTTGTTCATCAGACGGTCTCCACCGGCCGGACGGCCTTGTTGTGGTCGTTCTGGCGGCGCACGATTTCGCCGGCCAGCCCAAGGTAGGCCACCCCGCCGCGCGAGGTGCGGTCGTAACCGACGATGCTCTGGCCATGGCTGGGCGCCTCGGCCAGGCGCACGTTGCGCGGCACGATGGTGCGGAACACCTTGTCGCCAAAATGCGCGGTGAGCTCCGCCGACACCGCATTGGCCAGGTTGTTGCGGATGTCGAACATGGTGCGCAGCACGCCTTCGATTTCCAGTGCCGGGTTGAGGTTGCCGCGCAGCGCTTCGATGGTTTCCAGCAGTGCGGTCAGCCCTTCCAGCGCGTAGTACTCGCACTGCATCGGCACGATGATCGAATCGGCCGCGGTCAACGCATTGAGCGTGAGCAGCGACAACGCCGGCGGGCAATCGATCAGGATGAAGTCGTATTCGTCGCGGATCGGCGTCAGTGCACGCTTGAGCCGCTGTTCGCGCTCGCCCTGGTGCATCAGCTGGATCTCGGCGGCGGTCAGGTCGATGTTGCCCGGCAGCAGGTCGAAACCTTCCGGCGCTGTCACCCGGATCTGCGCGGCGGTGTTTTCGCCCAACAGCAGGTCGCAGGTGGAGGCGGCCACATCGCGCTTGTCGATGCCGCTGCCCATGGTGGCGTTGCCCTGCGAGTCCAGATCCACCAGCAACACACGCTTGGGCACGCGCGCCAGGCCGGCCGCCAGATTGACTGCGGTCGTGGTCTTGCCGACGCCGCCTTTCTGGTTGGCAATGGCGATGATCCGGGCCATGCGGGAAAGCCTCGTGGGCGAAGAATAAGACCGGCCATTATGCGGGCAGGGCGTCGGATCGGGAAATGCCGCCCGCGGCGTAACGCCGCGGGCGGGAATGACGCAGGCGTCGGTCAGCCGGTGGGCGAGGCGCCGCCGGGTGGCTCCTTCATGGCCCGGTAGCGCTGCAGGATGTCGGCGATCTCGCCGTCCAGCGCCACCCGTTGCTGCTCGAAGCTGATCTGCAGACGCAACTGCTCCATCAAATCGCGATGGCGTTGCTGGATGTTGGCTGCCAGTTTGTCGGCCACCGCCTGGCCGGCCAGCTCGCGGTCGCCGGCGCTGCGCAGCAGGCTGGCCAGGCCCTCGCGCAGGCTGGTCACGTTGAAGCGCGCGGTGTGGATGTTGTTGTCGACGATGGCGATGCGCTCGTTGAACACCCGGCGCAGGTCGTCCTCGCTCTGATACGACATCAACATCGCCTGGTCGGTGCGCTGGCGCATCTGCTCGGCGGCCAGGTCAGCCTGGCGTTGCTGCTCGCTGGCCGCGGCGGCGGCGCGCTCGTCGCTGCTCATCGTGCGCTGCACCTCGGCGCTACGCATGCCGCTCTTGACGTTGAATTCGTCGCGCGCCTGGTTCACCGCCTCCGGCGGCAGCGTATCGCTGCACACGCGGGCGCCGTTCTGGTTCCAGCAATACAGCTTCCTGTCCGCCGCCTTGTCCCGCGCACTGGCCGGTGGGGCCACGGCGAATGGTGCAGCGACAGCCGCCGAAACGGCGGCCAATAACGCCAAACGTGTGTGTATCGGCATCATCGCAGCCCCCTGTCGCCTGCCGTCAGCCCGTGGTGTCGGTCCCGTAGCGGCCACGATAGGCCAACAGCGGTTCCCGGAAGTCCACAAGGTCGGCGTTTTCTGCCGCAAAAGCAAGCAGGTCGCTCAGGTTAGCCACCGCAATCACCGGGATGCCGGCCTCGGTCGCCACCGCCTGCGCGGCGGAACGGCGATCCTGCTCGGACGCAATCTCCTGGCGGTCCAGCGCCACGACGATCCCCGAAGGAACCCCGCCAGCGGCGCGGATGATGCCCAGCGCCTCGCGGATCGCGGTGCCGGCGGTGATCACGTCATCCACGATCAGCACCTTGTGCCCGGCCAGCGGCGCGCCGATCAGGGTGCCGCCTTCGCCATGGTCCTTGGCTTCCTTGCGATTGAACGCCAGCGGCAGATCGCGCCCCCGCCCGGCATAGGCGCACGCCAGCGCGGTCGCCAATGGGATGCCCTTGTAGGCGGGCCCGAACAACAGGTCGAAGTCCACCCCGGCCGCATCGATCGCATCGGCATAGCACTGCGCCAACTGCGCGGTCTTGGTGCCGGAATCGAAGCGCCCGGCGTTGAAGAAGTACGGGCTGAGCCGCCCAGACTTGAGCGTGAACTGGCCAAAGCGCAGGGCATCGGCGCCCAGGGCCAGCTGCAGGAAACGGGTGCGGTGGTCGGTCATGGTGACGAGATTGGGGAGTGGGGATTCGCGATTGGGAAGCATAGCCGGTCGCGCCTTGCGGCATCCGCTGATGCGGTACGCTTTCACGAATCTCCAATCCCCATTCCCGAATCCCGGCTCTTCATCTATGCGCATCATCAGTTTTAACGCCAACGGCCTGCGCTCGGCCGCCAGCAAGGGTTTCTTCGCGTGGTTCGCCGCGCAGGACGCCGATGTGCTGTGCGTGCAGGAGACCAAGGCCCAGGAGCACCAACTGGCCGGGCCGGACTTCCTGCCCACCGGCTACAAGGCTTGGTTCCGCGATGCCAGCACTAAAAAGGGCTACAGCGGCGTGGCAATCTACAGCCGGCACGAGCCCGACGAGGTGCGTACCGCGCTGGGCTGGCCGGAATTCGACGAAGAAGGACGCTATATCGAAGCGCGCTTCGGCAACCGCAGCGTGGTGTCCTTCTACATCCCCTCCGGTTCCTCGGGCGAGTTGCGCCAGGGCTACAAGTTCCAGGTGATGCAATGGCTGCGGCCGATCCTGGACGAATGGCTGGCCAGCGGCCGCCAGTACGTGCTGTGTGGCGACTGGAACATCGTGCGCACGGCGCTGGACATCAAGAACTGGAAATCCAACCAGAAGAACTCCGGCTGCCTGCCACCCGAGCGCGACTGGCTCAACGGTCTGTGCGCCGACGTGCCAGATGACGCCAACGCCGCCGAAGGCCGCGGCTGGGTCGACAGCTACCGCGTGCTGCATCCACAAGGCCAGGACTACACCTGGTGGAGCAACCGCGGCGCCGCGCGCACCAACAATGTCGGTTGGCGTATCGACTACCAACTGGTCACCCCCGGCCTGCGCGACACCTTGAGGGCTTGCTCGATCTACCGCGAAGAGCGCTTCTCCGACCACGCACCGTACATAGTGGATTACGCGCAGTGAGGCAGGCCAAGGCAGGTGTTTCCGTCATAGCGCGCCAGCATGTTGCCGCACGGGGCCAAGACTTCGCCGGCAACATTGCGATCTGGCGGCACCTTGGCCACTGCAGCACGCGCGGTGGCTCTCATTCGCCCTTACGCAGCCTGCCGATGTCTTTCGCAACGTTCTTCTTCGGCACGGGTGTGCGTCGTCGGGGGCCTGCACAGACCGCTCAAGACAGGACGCGTGACGCGATGACGGTCGTCCGCGGCGGGCTGCATGCAGCGGTGCCGTGGGCCTCACCGGCCACGACTATTGGCGTTCGTTCTCGCCGGTGTGACGCATGACCACATCTGCACCTTCCTATAAAGGCTGGCGCGGTATCCAGCGCGCCTTCGCCACGCCATCGGCGGCGACCATGGCACTGCTGGGCTTCGGGAGCGGCTTGCCGTTCCTACTGATCGCCTCGCAGACCTTGTCCGTCCGATTGCGCGATGTAGGGCTGGACCTGCAGGACATCGGCTTCATCAGCCTGGCCAGCTTTTTCTATCTGCTCAAGTTTCTTTGGGCACCTCTGATCGACCGCTATGCGTTTCCGCTCACCGCGTTTCTGGGGCGCCGTCGCTCCTGGTTGCTGGTGGCGCAGATCGGCGTCACCATCGGCCTGTTGGCGCTGGCATTTTCGCGCCCGGATCTGAGCGTCATCGGCTTGGTCGGCTGGGTGCTCTTCGCTTCGTTCTGGGGTGCCACCCAGGATTCTGTCGTGGATGCTTACCGCATCGAAGTCGCTCCGGATTCCGCGCAGGCCGCGTTGGCGGCGACTTATACGCTGGGCTACCGCATCGGCCTGATCCTGGGCGGCGCTGGCGCGCTGTACATGGCCGAATACCTTGGTTGGACGTGGGCGTATGTCGGCATGGCTGCACTGATGCTGGTGCCGATCGTCACTACCTTGCTGTGCCGCGAGCCCGACCGTGCCGAGGCGACCGTGGTGCGCCGAGTCGATGTCTCAGGTGCCTTTTGGCAACCGATTTCCAGTTTTTTCTCCAGCAATGGGCTGGCGCTGGGCATCGCGCTGCTGCTGTTCGTGGGCCTGTACAGGTTTCCCGACCAGGTGATCGGCGTCATGGCAGGCCCGTTCTATCTGGATTCGGGCTTCACCAAGGCCGATATCGCCACCGTCTCCAAGCTGTTCGGCGTCTGGATTGGGATTGTCGGCGCCTTCGCTGGCGGCGCGGCAATTGCCGCGTTCGGGTTCCGGCGCATGCTGCTGGTGGCCGCGTTGGGGGTGGCCCTGTCCAACCTGGCGTTCCTGCTGATGGCGCACAACCCCGGCAAGCTGTGGGCGTTCTATGCCGCGCTCAGTGCCGATAACCTGTTTCAGGGGTTCGCCGCCTCGGTGCTGGTGGCTTTCATGTCCTCGCTGACCGACCGCAACTTCACCGCAACCCAGTATGCGCTGCTGGCCTCGCTGGCCAACCTGCCGGGCAAGTTAGCCGGTGGTGTCTCAGGATCCGTGATTAATGCCACCTCCTACAGCACCTTCTTCATCCTCAGCGCCCTGACCGTCATTCCCACCCTGATGCTGCTGGCCTGGCTATGGCCGCGGCTGTTGGCGCACGACAGGCGGCCGGATTGAAACATCCGCAAAGGTTGCCGATGATGTCCGCGGGGCAGCGCATTGCACGAGGCAGGGCATGACCGATTTGGTATTGCGTGACATCGACCCGGTGCTGGTGGACCGTATTCGCCGCATTTCCGTCGCACGTGGCTGGACTCAGCACAAGACGGTGGTGCATCTACTCGAACAAGGCCTGTTTTCCAGCGAATACGAAGTCACCGGCGGCCTGCAGCACCCGGAGGTCGACGCATTGGCCGAAGCGATCGCTGCGCTCAAGGCGCTGCCGGCGGGACATAATCCCTAGCGCTGCAGCAGCGCCAGGCGAGAAGAGATCGACCGGCTTACGCCGGATAGATCGCTCCCAACAGCCGAGGCCCGGCCGCCCCGGTCACCGATGGCAGATTGGCTGCGCGTCCGGCCAGCAGCTCGGCTGCCAGCCAGGCAAAGCCCATCGCTTCCAGGTAATCCGGGTCCAGCCCGTACCGCGCGCTGGATTCCACCACCACGCCCGGCAGCCGCGCCGCCAGGCGCGCCAGTAGCACTGGGTTACGCACCCCGCCGCCGCAGACCAGCACGCGGCGTGTGCTGGGTTGCAGCCGCAGCAAGGCATCGGCCACGCTGGCAGCGGTGAGTTCGAGCAAGGTCGCCTGCACATCGGCAGCATCCAACCGCGCGCTGCCCATCGCCTGCAGGACCCAGTCCAGATGGAATTGCTCGCGGCCGGTGCTCTTGGGCGGCGGCAATGCAAACCACGGATCGGCCAACAGTGCCTGCAGCAAAGCCGCATCGACGCGCCCGCTGGCGGCAAACGCGCCCTCGGCATCGAACGGCGTGCCGTGATGGCGTTGGCACCAACTGTCCAGCAGTGCGTTGGCCGGGCCGGTATCGAATCCCAGCACCGCGCCGTCGCGTGGAATCAAGGTCAGGTTGCCGATCCCGCCCAGGTTGAGCACGGCGCTGTCTTGGTCGCCCGCGCCCAGCATGGCCAGATGGAAGGCTGGCATCAGCGGCGCGCCCTGGCCACCGGCGGCGACGTCACGGCGGCGGAAATCGGCCACCGTGGTGATGCCGGTGTGCTCGGCAATCCGGCTGGCATCGCCGATCTGCCAGGTGAAGGCCGGGTCGGCCTCGGGCCGGTGGCGGATGGTTTGCCCATGCGAGCCGATTGCGCGAATCCGCCGGCGCTCCACGCCACTGTCGCGGATCAGCTGATTGGCCGCCGCTGCGAATGCCAACCCCACCTGCGCGTCCAATTGCCCCAGCGCATCGATGGCCACGGTCTCGGCGCCCTGGCCAAGCGCCACCAAGGTCTCGCGCAATTGCGGCTCCCACGCCACCGTCGTGCCGGCCACCAATTCGCAGCGGCGGTGCGTGTCCTCGGCAAAGCGCACCAGTGCGGCATCGATACCGTCGGCGCTGGTGCCCGACATCAGGCCTAGATAAAGGAGGGAATCAACGTGTTCCAGGACAGGCATGCCGAAACCAGATATGCACGGTCGGCCAGCTTGTGCAGCCGCGCAGGCTCCGTCAACTGCTCCTGCGCTCGCAGCAGATGCGCAGAGGGGAAATCACCAGCGCGCTGCACGTTCGCCACGCGCGTTGCCGACGATTGGGGCGGCGTCGAAATTGCTTGCGAGCCATGGACATCTCTACGGATCGCAACCGCCTTATCCGCTGCGGCAAACGCCGGGTGTGAGAGGTGGCGGACCTCTCCGCACGCATTGGGACGCAACAAGTGCCTGCACTGCAACTCGCCGTGCGGCATGACTGCACGCGATCTCAGCTTCTGCGGGCCTGCGCCGTGCAACCGCCTCAGCGGCTAAGCAGCTGCCCAGCCGCACGACGTCACCCGCCCGACTTGCCCTTGGCAGGCTTGCCCGCATCGGCGTAGATCAGCTTCTCCATCCCTTCGATGCGCGCCAGCGCCGGTGCTGTCTGTGCACGGAAAGCTGCCAGCTCGGCGCCCTGCAGCGGCTCCGGTGGCGGCATCGTCACCGACATCGGGTTGCGCTGCTGCCCGTCCACGCGGAATTCGTAATGCAGATGCGGACCGGTGGCCATGCCGGTCATGCCGACATAGCCGATCACCGTGCCCTGGTTGATGTGCTGCCCGACCTTGATCTTGCCGAAGCGCGACATGTGGCCGTACAGCGTGCTGTAGTTCTTGCCGTGATCCAGGATCACCACGTTGCCGTAACCGCGCTGCGTGCCGACAAACACCACCCGCGCATCGCCGGCCGCCATGATCGGCGTACCCGAGGCGGCCGCGTAGTCCACGCCCTTGTGCATGCGCATGGTGCCGAGCACCGGATGCATGCGCGCACCAAAGGTGGAGCTGATCCGGCTATAGGCCACCGGCATGCGGATGAAGCTTTTCTTCAGCGGCCGGCCGCTGATGTCGTAATACTCGGCCGGCTTGCCGGCGCGCTCGAAGCGGAAGCCGGTATAGGTCTTGCCGCCGGTGGTGAACGTCGCAGCCAGGATGTCGCCGGTGCTGATCCGCTCGCCTTCGCGCCAGGTCTCATCCATCACCACGCTGAAACGGTCGCCCGGCTGCAGATCCTTGTCGAAGTCGATGTCGTACTTGAAGATCTCGTCGGTCATGATCGCAACAGCTGCCGGCGACAGACCGGATTTGCCGGCCGAGGCATAGAGCGAGCTGTTGATCTCCCCGCTGGCCACCACCGTGCGCGTCGTGGTCGCGCGCTCGGTGACGTTCTCGCGCACGCTGTCGCCGAGCAGGCGCAGCTCCACCCGATGACTCTCGTCGCGGTCAAAGCGCAGTGCGCGCAGCTGCCCCGGCGTCGGCATGTCGAACGCGATCTCCGCGCCCGGACGCAGCTTGGTCAGCGCCTCCTTGGTGCCCGGATGCGCCAGCACCTGATACATCAGCGTGGTCGGAATCCCCAGCTCGCCGAACAGGGTGCTCAGCGTCTGGCCCGGTTTGACCTGCAGAATTTCCCAATCGGTGCTCGGCGCCAGCTGCTTGCGGCTCGGCACCAGCGGCGGCAACGGCAATGCCAGCGTGGAATGGCTGGAAAGCGGTTTGTCGATCGCGTTGGAAAAGCCCGGAACGATCGTGGCAACCAGCGCGCCGATCGTGGCGAACAGGCTGGCATGGATCCAATGGCGACGTGTCCAACGGTCATTGAATGCCGCCGGAAGATGCGCCTTGAGCTTGCGATGCAGTGCAGTGTGGTGGAGGACGTGGAGGCGTTCTTGAAAGCGCCGCTTGCGTGCACGGCCCTGCTCTGAATGCTGCATCGTTCAAATTTCTCACTGGCTCTAAGTGCGAGCCCAATCGCCAGTACCATAGACAGCCTGTAACAGCGCGTCAAACCATTGAACCTTTTCATTGATTTTCACTTGGCGCGAAATGAACCCGCGTATAACATCATTCACGTTGTTGACGGCAAGCGCCGCTGGAGTCTGTGGTTGACCACTCTCGACGAATCTCTCGCACTCATCGGCCGCGGCGCCGAAGAGATCCTCAAGCTCGATCAGCTCGAAGCACGGCTGACATCAGGCGTGCCATTGCGGGTGAAGGCCGGCTTCGATCCCACCGCGCCGGATCTGCACCTGGGCCATACCGTGCTGCTCAACAAGATGCGGCAGTTCCAGCAGCTCGGTCATCAGGTGATCTTCCTGATCGGCGACTTCACCGGAATGATCGGCGACCCGAGCGGCAAGAACGCCACCCGCAAGCCGCTCAGCCGCGAGGATGTGCTGGCCAACGCACGGACTTATGAAGAGCAGGTTTTCAAGATACTGGACCGCGAACGCACCGAAGTGCGCTTCAACTCCGAATGGTTCGGCCAGATGAGCGCGGTGGACATGATCAAGCTGTCCGCCCAGCACACGGTGGCGCGCATGCTCGAACGTGATGACTTCGCCAAGCGCTTCGGCAGCCAGCAGCCGATCGCCATCCATGAATTCCTCTATCCATTGGTTCAGGGCTACGACTCGGTCGCGTTGAGGGCGGATGTCGAGCTCGGCGGCACCGATCAGAAGTTCAACCTGTTGATGGGGCGCGGCCTGCAGGAACACTACGGTCAGGCACCACAGATCGTGCTGACCATGCCACTGCTGGAAGGCCTGGACGGTGTCGCCAAGATGTCCAAGTCCCTGGGCAACTACATCGGCATCAACGAGCCGGCCATCGACATCGTCACCAAGACCATGAAGATCGGCGACGAACTGACCTGGCGCTGGATCGATCTGCTGTCCCTCGACATCAGCGTGGCCGAAGCGGTGCGCCTGAAGGAGCAGGTCACCTCCGGTGAACTGCACCCGCGCGAGGTCAAATTGCGGCTGGCGCGCGAATTGGCCACGCGGTTCCATGATGCCGCAACGGCAGAGCAGGCCATTGCCGGTTGGCATGCCGTGGTAACAGGGCAGGGCGACACCAGCCTGCTGCCGCTGCAGGAAGTGGTGGTGCCGGCCGAAGGTTTGCGTATTGCCAGCCTGCTGACTGCCGCCGGGCTGACGCCCAGCAATTCCGAAGCGACCCGTAAGCTCAAGGAACGCGCGGTCAAGATCGACGGTGAAGTGCTGGAAGATGCCACCCGCGTCTTCACGCAGGGCTTTGAAGGCGTCATCCAAGTGGGCAAGCGCAATTTCGCCCGCGTGTCGCTTGTCATTGGCTAAAGCGCACTGAGGGTGCTGCAGGGCGGCAATTTCGGTGGCTCCACACGCCCTGCCGCTATATACATCTAGCGGTTTCAATGCCCTCGAAGGTTTTTCGTCAGAGCGATTGGGGCGTAGCGCAAATTTTTGGCACTTCCGTGAAAAATTTTTCACAAAACGCTTCCCAAATCGATGCGGCGGGCATATAGTTCGCCTCCCCGACGCAACGGCCCCGCAAACGCGGAACCGGAGCGGAAAGGGTTCGAAAACTCCCTGAAATTGAGGTGTTGACGAAATGTAAAAGCCGGCTATGATGGCCGGCTAGCTACACGGAAAGA